>NZ_JAXHDD010000001.1:0-352867 GCF_037072025.1 Pseudogracilibacillus sp. SO30301A
AAAGTTTTTTCTGTTCAAGTACTTCTAGGAAGTCTTTAAAACTAACTTTATTATTACGGCCTACTATTATGTTCCGATACTTTCGCATAAACGTGAGCAACGACTGTCAGTCTAATAAATGCTTAACAAGCACTTAACTGTTCTGGAGTAAAATTTTCAATCATTATATCCATCTCTTCCAAATTATTACTGCCATTTAAATGAGTAGAAACAGATTTTGGTTTACATATTGATTCGATTCCAATTAATGTTAAAGCTTCGAGTTATTGAACGTGTTACGTTGATTTAAATAAAGCCTGGATGGAAACCAGCAAGATTAATTTCATCGTAACCACTGCCAACTGATTCAGCTCTAATTATTATTTTATCTGATTCACGATGCATGTTTTCACCCATTCGAATGAGATGCACATCTTCATATTTCGTTTTTAACTCTGCGACTCTTTCTGCAATACGATCAATTAATTGCTTTACAGTTAAGTTGATAATTGTAGAACCATAGTAGAAATAATCTTCCTTCTACTCATAACGTTGAGAAAGTAAACAAAAAAAGATAACAACGAATTAAAATATTTGATAATTGCATTAGTGCGATTGATTTTTCAACCAATGAAAAATAGGTATAGCCGTAACAATTACGACTATACCTATTTTCTCAAACAAAACAATCCTTAATAGCAATCATTTAAACTTGCGTATGTTTTTTGCCTGTTAGAAGTTGCCTAATTCTTAACGATCAAAAGTTACTCAGATTTTAACTTATTTGTTAATTGTTTATATTTAACTATCATAGCGATCCGCCAACTGACTATCATTGATAGTGCAAGTAAAAAGAACATTCCACTTGTTTCTCCAAATGAAATTGTGCTTCCAATGATTAATTTAATTATTATACGAATGAATAATAGCCCGAATAAAATAAAAACGAATGCTTTCGATGGAATAAGAAATATTGAATTATCTCGAATCTCGAATTTTGTCGTTTTTATAAGAAAAAATGAAAAGATAATTCCGATAATGCAAGCTTCGAGTATTTCAAAAAGATTTAAACGGAACTCGGGAAATATAAACATTAATGCTCCAGAACTCATAAAAATAGGTGGTAGTATTATATTTTTTACATTAATTGGTTTTCTTGACGATTTAATACGGATAAAATTCCAAGCTGTCGCCATAAATAATGCAATTATCGTACTGGCGATAAGTAAAAAAGTATGATTTAATCCTGCAAACGACATTTATTTCATTCAACTCCCAGCTTAAGTCTTAAGTAGGTCTAAGTTGCAGTATGTACTATTTGATTCACTGCTGTTTCAATAACTCGTTTTTCATCAAAAGGTTTGACAATAAAGTCTTTTGCACCTAGCTCTATTGCTTTAACAACAAGTTTTTGTTGCCCCATTGCCGAACACATAATTACCTTAGCAACTGGATCAAAAGTTTTTTCTTCTTTTAAAGCTTGTAATCCATCCATGACAGGCATCGTAATATCAAGGGCAACAATATCTGGAGAAGTTTCTTTATAAAGCTTAACCCCTTCTTCCCCGTTTTCAGCCATACCAACGACATTAAATTGATGTTCTTTAAACAAATTTGCTAATGTCATCCTCAAAATTTAGCAACGTCAATGATAAGTACTTTTGTCACTATCTTTCTTCCCTCATATCTTTTTGTCTTAGGCACGTTCTCAGCTATTGTACAAATGATCAACACCATTGATCCAAACAAATTGCAGTAAACTAAAAAGATCAAATATCATAGCTGTTGCAAGCTTAATTTCACCTATGAAGGGAAATTGAAAACCGAACAATCCACCAAATAATAATGCACCTAATCTAGTGAAAATAGCAGATATTAAGCATAATGGAATTATAGCTTTTCTATTACCCGAAGCTGAGGCATGTAAACAACAACAAATCCTCCATCTGGTGAAAGAATGGCCTGTTCATAATAATAAACATCGAATCCTAACAAAAGAATTACGGTATTGCTGGAAGTGAAATTAGTTATATGGTAATGCAACCCCTTAAAATGCATATACCCCTATTGTAGTCAATTATTCTTGTAAAATAAAGGAGAAACTTAAAAACCGTAAAAGCCAGTCCATTCTGAAAGAAGTGAAGTTAAATTAGTCATCCAGTCAAAAAATAAAGCAACACCAAAGAAAACCATAATATAGCCACCAATTTTTACAAGTTTCATACTGTGCTTTTTCACAATATTTAATTTTCCAACGAAAAAGGATAAGACTAAAAATGGAATTGCAAAACCAAGAACATAACTAATCATTAATGGCATCGCTTGCTCTGGATTAGTAGCCGCTAGACTTAATACAACCATTAAAATTGGACCAGTACATGGCGTCCATCCCATTGAAAAAGCCATTCCAATAAAAAAAGAGCCGATAAATCCCGCTGGTCTATTTTTAAATGTAATTTTTTTATCTTTCATTAAAAATTTAAAATTAAGTAATCCAACGATAACGAGACCAAAGAAAATGATTAAAATGGCCCCAATTTGTCGTATAATATCTTGATACATTTTAAAGAAATCAGATATTAATGTAGCACTAAAACCTATCATGATAAATACACTAGAAAATCCTAATAAGAATAAAATCGTGTGTAACATACTTTTTTTCGTAAGCATTTTATTTTCTTCACTTATTTCACTTACGCTCATGCCTGTAATATAAGATAAAAATGCAGGGAAAAGCGGTAAGACACAAGGAGAAATAAAAGATAAGAATCCTGCCCCAAAGGCTAAAAATAGATTTACTTCAGTCATTGTCAATCCTCCCAATACACATCTTACCTATATTCTAACAGAAAGTATTCCGAATATATGAGTTGCTTTTGACAGTAATCTGAATCTTTTTCTAAAAAATATTTTCTTAATTTCTTACCATTTCCCGGGTAACCGCAAATTTTTGCAATATTTATACAGTCCATAGGAAAACTTGTCGATATTTCGTAGTTAAACAACTATTTGATCGAAATTTATTTCTCCATATATTCTATATGTCTTTGCTGTTTTTTTCGGTAAACAATACTCGTTAAATAAATGCTAATTTCATACAAAATAAACAAAGGAATTGCAACTGCAAGTTGTAGAACAACATCAGGTGGGGTAACTAAAGCTCCCACGATAAGTAGTATGAAATAAGCATACTTTCTCGTCTTTTTTAAAAATTGAGGCGTTACAACACCAAGACTTGTCAAAAACATTAATATGATTGGTATTTCAAATAAAATAGCAAATGGTATAGTTACTGTCATCAAAAATCTAAAATATTTTTCAACCGTAAATAATTCATTAAACATCCCGTTATTTAATGATAAAAGAAAAGGCAATATAAGATTTATAAACATTAAGTAACCAAATACAAGCCCAAGCACAAACAACAAAAATACAGCAGGAATATAAGATAGTGATACTTTTCTTTCAGTTTTTGTCAAACCTGGTTTAATAAATAACCAAAGCTGCAAACTCAATACTGGTAATGTAGCTACAAGTGCAATTAACCCGGCAATAGAAAAGTAGATCCAAATTATATCTCCAGGGCTAGTAACTGTTAATTTAAAATCTATATCATTTTCAAAGAAATAATAAATATCTTTTACATATATAAATGCAAGTATAAAAAAACCAATAAAACAAACCCCTGTAATTAGGAGGCGATTTCTTAATTCTGATAAATGGCCGACAATATTCATTTCTTTGTCTGTATTAGGATTAGACATAGTCTCACCCCTTTTTAATTTAAAGACTGATATTTTATTGTTTAATCATAAAAAAGATGTAAGGTTCCGTCCCCTACACCTCTTTCGTTATTAGATTTAAGAATTTTGTTTATCATTTTTCTCTTTAGATTCTTCATCACCCATTAAGCCTTTTGTTGCATTTTTGAATTCACGCAAGGAATTTCCTGCTGCTTTCCCGATTTCGGGTAGTTTATTAGGTCCAAAAATTAATAAAGCAACAACCAATATTAAAATTAAACTTGGTACACCGATCTGTGCCATCCATTTCACCTCATAAATAATTTTGTTTGCTTAGTATCATTACAGTAATCATTATAAAGATAAAAACATAACCTTACGACTAAATTAGTTGAAAATACATAAATAGTTCATAATTTTATTATAATCGAATAAACTTTTTAAAACAATAAATTGACTTTTTACCTATTTTTACGTACATATTGTATAAAATAGTATTCATAAGGGTTATATTCATCCTGTATGCCTTTTTCTTTCGAAACTTCTTCCCACTCTTCCATTGAAATCTCCGGGAAAAATATATCACCTTCAAATGTTTCGTTAATCAAAGTAACATATAAGTTATCTGCATACGGAAGTAATTGTTTAAATATGTTTCCTCCACCAATGACGAATAGTTCTTCATCATTATTTGCTTTACTTAATTGGATGATGGATTCAATATCTTGAACAACCTCGACTTCATCCGGAAAATCATTATTACTTGTTGTTAAAACTATATGCTTTCTATTCGGTAATACTCTTCCAATAGATTCAAACGTTTTTCTACCCATTACAATTGTATGACCAGTAGTTGTTTCTTTAAAGAATTTTAAATCATTTGGTAAATGCCACGGCATCTGATTGTTAAATCCAATAACATGATTGCGATCCATTGCTACAATGAAAGATATCATTTTCTATATTCTCCTTTTATACTGCAACGGGGGCTTTTATTGCTGGATGTGGATCATATCCGACTATTTCAAAATCTTTCACTTCATAATCAAAAATTGATTCTTTTTTATTCGTTATTTTCAATTCAGGAAAATCTTTTGGTTTACGACTTAATTGAATCTTTATTTGCTCTAAATGATTGGTATAAATATGAACATCGCCAAATGTATGGATAAATTCACCAACTTTTAAATTACATTCAAACGCTATTAAATGTGTTAGAAGTGCATAGCTGGCTATATTAAATGGTACCCCTAAAAATATATCGGCACTCCTCTGATATAATTGGCATGACAATGTTCCGTTATCAACATAAAATTGAAATAATGTATGGCATGGAGGTAAAGCCATCTGTGGAATATCTTCTGGGTTCCATGCGGAAACAATATGTCTTCTGGAATCTGGATTTGTTTTGATTGAATGAATAACATCTGCTAGTTGGTCGATTGTTTCACCTGAGGCAGCTTCCCATTTTCTCCATTGTTTCCCGTAGACAAAACCTAGATCCCCATATTTTTGTGCAAACTCATCATCTTGTAAAACTTTTTCTTTAAAAACATTCATTTGTTCGTCATATTCTTTTTTAAATTCATTATCTACAAGACTCCTGTTACCAAAATCCTCCATGTTTGGCCCTTCATATGCATCACTTTCCACCCATTTTTTAAAAGCCCATTCATTCCAGATATTATTATTATGTTCTAATAGATAACGAATATTTGTATCTCCTTTTAAAAACCATAACAATTCACTTGCTATTAGTCGAAATGGAACATGTTTTGTTGTTAAAAGAGGAAATCCTTCTTGTAAATTAAATCGTATTTGCTTTCCAAAAAGCGAGTATGTACCTGTATTTGTACGATCTTCTTTTACGTTACCCTCTGCTAATATTTCTTCACATAACTGTAAATAAGCTTGTTCATTATTCATTCGTTCATTCACCTCGTGAAAGTGTAATATCGCTTAGAATTATACCAAATAGAAGTTTATTGTAACATACAATAAGGACTGAGACATACTAAAACCTTCCAATCAAATAACGAATGACGAAAGGAAAAGGACTCTGACTCTAATACATAATTGAAGGCTACTGTAACGTATTTAGCTGGGGCGTTTCCCGCTGTCCCCTTTGTCGCTAAATTGCCATAAAGAGGATGTTCATAAAGAATAATTTTACTTGTGTGCCCGTCAGATCAGGAATCATGAAAAACGGTCACATAGTGATCTTTTATATGTCTGTCAGATCAGAAGTCCATGAAAAGGTTCATCATGTAATTCATTTTTTATGTCGAAGTTTATGGAAATAATGAGTTTAGTTTTTGAAAACAGTTTAAACAACAGAAATATAAATTGTTCGGTCGTTTGATTACTAATATACGTTTGTAACATAAACGTAAACTATTGTAACGTATGTTTAGGATGACAACTACATAAAAATAAGACAGAAGCAACATAAGAAAGGAGTTTTTTGTATGCGTGTGAATACAGTTGAAAAAGTAATGAAAAGTTCAATTGTTTGCGGGTATGCTGTCACACAACCATTTGCATTTTACATAGATGCACAGCCGATGATACAAGATAAACTCTTAGCAGAAACAGAAGGTTTACAATACGGTGAAAATAGTAAAATTGTACGAAATTTACAATACAAATTAACTAAATTAGGGCATTATAACGACGGTATAGATGGTGTTTACGGTTTATTAACTGAACATGCAATAAAAGGATTTCAATCATCCAATGATATAAAAGTAACAGGAAGTGCCGATAAAGAAACAATGGAAGCGTTGATTTATGAAGAAAAGAAAGCTGAAATTAATGATATTTCTCATATAATTCAGTCTCTTAATTCTAGTTCTTCGTATGAGGATGTAAAAACAGTTCAAGAAATTCTTTTTTTCTATGGATATTATAAAGGAACTGTTGATGGTTTATATGGTCCGCTTACAGAAGATGCGGTAAACCAAGTAAAGAATTTACAATTAGTTGACACCATTGAACAAGACCCAGTGACAGAAGAATCTAAAGAGCAAGAAGTAGAAACTCCTGTTGATCGTGATCAATCCAGTAATGAAAGTGAAATCGTGCAAGTTGCTGTTGAACAGAGTCCTACAAGTGTAATTGAAACAGCTAAGTCATACATGGGTACTCCATATGTTTGGGGAGGAACATCCCCAAATGGGTTTGATTGTAGTGGTTTCATTCAATTTGTTTATGGGCAACAAGACAAAATCATACCACGAACTGTTAATGAAATATGGAATTTCTCAAGTCCCGTGGATTCTCCCTCCATTGGGGATTTAGTGTTTTTTGAAACATATCAAGCCGGTCCTTCCCATTTGGGAATATATTTAGGCAACGGAGATTTTATTCATGCAGGAAGCAGTTCAGGAGTTTCGGTCAGCAATCTCAATGAATCATATTGGGAAACTCGATATTTAGGTGCGAAACGGATAAATTAACAAGAAAAAATAACGCTTTCATGATTGAAGCGCTTGACTCGAGCTATAAAACAAGTTATATTGGAAACAAGCAAAGAAGATGTATGGAATCATTAGAAAAAGTAACTTCACATGAAGAAGGTACGTAGTGATCCCACCTTCTACGTGAAGTTATTTTTTTCGTTTTCACTATTTTCTTTGTATTAACACGGTTTTCGTGAAAGAAATTAGGAGGATTAACTACATGCAAAACGGAGTAGTAAAATGGTTTAACGCAGAAAAAGGTTACGGATTTATTCAATTAGAAGAAGGAGACGATGTATTCGTACATTACTCTGCTATTCAAGAAGAAGGATTTAAATCTTTGGAAGAAGGTCAAGAAGTAACTTTTGAAATTGTCGAAGGCGAACGTGGGCCACAAGCAGCTAACGTAACTAAAAACTAATAAAAAAACTAAAAAACAAAGGAGGCAACCTGTTAAGGTTCCTCCTATTTATTTTTATTGAATTTTTCGACCTAAAGCTCGATCTTCCCTCGGTATTCTAATTGCTAATAAAAGTAAATGTAAGATTGGAAAAAACAGTGCAGTTTTATATGCACCAAACATTGCTGGGATAACGAATAATTCAATAAAAACAATCACATAATTAGGATGTTTTACATATTTATATGGTCCTTTTTTTATAAGGATAACTTTTGGCATGACAATAATTTTTGTATTCCAAAATCTACCGAGTGAAACAATGCACCATACACGTACTATTTGCGCTATTAAAAAAATAATAAAGAAATACATATTAAAGCTCATTTCATCGACAAATAATAAGGAATTGACCTCGATTAATAAAAAAACAAAAAATGAAATATGTAGAATAATAAAGAGTTTATAATGCTCATTACCTACTTCAAATCCTCCACGTTCTCTCATCCATTGTTCATTTTTATTTGCTATATATAGTTCCATGAATCTTTGTCCGATAATAAATAAAATGATGATGTAAAAATAAATCACTTCCCCATCCACTCCATTAAAAGTAATTCAGAACTGAAACCTGGTCCAAGTGCACTTAGTATTCCCTCTTTGTTAGAAAAAGATTTATCAATTGAGTCTTTAAGCCATTTTTCTAAAACATAAAGTACTGTAGCGGAAGACATATTACCATGATTCTCCAAGACATTATAGGAATACTTTAGTAGTTGGTGATCAACACGTAATGCACTTTCCATCTCTTCTAATACTTTCCTTCCTCCAGGATGGGCAATAACTGCGGATAAATCCCCGACAGTTTTATTGTTCTTCTGTAAAAATTCTAAGACATGTTCTTTCCATAGTGATTTTACTAATTTAGGGATGCCTTTTGAAAAAATAACTTCGAATCCATTATTTGTAACGTTCCACCCCATCACATTCGTGCTGTTTTTTTTGGTAAATGTACTAGTCCCTTTAATTTGCAGTTTATTTGTAGGTAAATGTATTAAATAAGGGGAATCTGGACCAATTAATAAAGTTGCGGCAACTCCATCACCAAATAATGCGGTGCCCACAATATTCCTGCTCGAGTTGTCCACTTTTTGAAACGTTAAACTACATAATTCAGAACAAATAACTAGAGCTGTTTTATCAGGATGTAGTTGAATCCATTCGTAGGCTCGTGAAAGCCCCATTGCTCCTCCTGCACATCCTAATCCCCATAAAGGCATTCGAACTACATCTTCTCTAAATGAACGATCATTAAGTAAATAAGCGTCTAATGATGGAGTTACTATCCCTGTACTTGATACGAACACGATCATATCTATTGCATCATATGGAATAGGATGTTTTAATAATTCACTGTTTTTCAAACATGAATCAATTGCTTCTAATGATAAATCTTTTGCGTATGTAACATAACGATCATTTGTCATTGCGAAAGAATTATTTTGTTTTATCCATTCTGTATCCACCACAAATTGCCTCCGTTTAATCTTGGCATTATCAAATACAGGCAGTAACTTTTTAACCTTCTTTTCAATAAAAATATCTTTCATTAAGTTTTTTACTTCTTCTTGTGATAAATGATAGGGTGGAATACCTAATCCTACCGAGCCAACAAAAACCATATGTCTCACCTTTTTAGCTTAGTTTATGATGTTTGTAACGTTTTATCCACTTTATATTCACATTTCTTTCACATACTTTTATAACAAAAGTGTTTGGAAAGTATAGTAAGTTTGCACTTCTTACGTATATTGAATAAATTGTGAAACGTTGTTGTAACGCCTTTTTAAGTACTTTATATTGTGTATGATTAGTATAGAGCAAAAAACTATTACTAGTTAATTGCTTCCCTCTTGTAATAGTACTCTAATTATTTTTACTGTTTAATCTTTGTGAAAGGAGAGATAGTAATGGCGCTAAAACTTAAGGAGCGGCCAGTAGAAGTGAATGGAAAAAAGGGGCAAGTTGAACCTGAAAAACATGAAGATATTAATTTAGGTGGTTCTCTTGTATCTGTAATATTTTTAGGATTAATTATTATCGTTTCATGGTTAGGTGTTTGGACTTTATTTATAATTCGTTAACGAGAAAGGAGTAACAACCTATGAATATGCATAAATATGAAAAAATATGGATTTACTTTGGTTCTGCAACTCTACTATTCTTTCTTATAGTAGTAGGAGTAAGCGCATTTTATATGGGAAGCAAGCCACCAAGTTGTGCTGTTACATTAGATCCTGAAAGAGTAAGGGAACATGCTCTCTTTGAAGAACCTGGTCTAAAACAAATTGGGGACAATGAGTACCAACTAACAATCGTAGCATCTGCTTTTAATTATGATGTAGGGACAGACGATAAAGTAGTACAAATTCCTAAAGGAGCTACTGTACACATTTCTTCAACAACAACAGATGTAATTCACGGCTTCGAGATTGCTGGAACTAACGTCAATATGATGTTAGAGCCTGGATATATAAGTACGTATACAAATACATTTAAAAACGCAGGCACCTATACTCTCGTATGTAACGAATATTGTGGTGTAGGTCACCATTTAATGTCTGCGACGATTGAGGTGGTTGAATAATGAATAAAGCCGTAAAAAGTTTACCTAATGGTGATTCCAAACTAGTCATGGCCCATATGTATGTTGCCTTTACTGCATTATTAGTTGGTGCTACGATGGGGCTCATTCAAACGCTTGAACGTTCTGGAGCAATAACTCTTCCGGCTGGAATTAGTTATTATCAAATTTTAACAGTCCATGGCGTTGTCTTAGGTCTTGTTTTAACTACATTCTTTATTTTAGGATTTATGCTAGCTTCTCAAAGTAAAACGACTGGTGGATTTAATAAGACAGAACGAACGATTGCTTGGATCGGATATTGGATGATGTTAGTCGGAACTTTGTCAGCCGCAACGATGATATTACTTAATGAAGCTACCGTATTGTTTACATTCTATGCACCGTTACAAGCACATGTCTTATTTTATATCGGATTAGCACTTGTCATTGTTGGCTCATGGTTAGATGGGTTTGTAATGTTTAAACGTCATGCACGTTTCAGAAAAGAAAATCCAGGAGAAAAAACACCTTTACTTAGCTTTATGGGTGTGGTAACTATGCTAATGTGGCAAATCGCTTCACTTGGTGTAGCCATTACTGTTGTTTTCCAAATGATCCCTTGGGCATTAGGTTGGGTGGAGACGATTGATGTTCTGTTAAGCCGTACCCTTTTCTGGTATTTTGGTCACCCACTCGTTTATTTTTGGCTCCTTCCTGCCTACATGATGTGGTATGCGATTATGCCAAAAATTATCGGCGGAAAAATATTCTCAGATTCATTGGCTAGATTTACGTTTATTTTATTGCTACTCTTTTCAATCCCAGTTGGATTCCACCATCAGTTAACGGAACCAGGAATTGATCCATTTTGGAAATTTATTCAAGTAATTTTAACAATGGTTGTCGTAATACCTTCCATGATGACAGCATTCTCTATGTTTGCTACCTTTGAAGCTAGAGGGCGTGAACTAGGGGCAAAAGGATTATTCGGTTGGCTTAAGAAAATGCCTTGGAAAGATGCTAGATTTTTAGCACCTTTTATCGGAATGCTATTCTTCATTCCAGGTGGTGCCGGCGGAATTATTAACGCATCGAACCAAATGAACCAAGTTGTTCATAACACCATTTGGGTAACAGGACATTTTCACTTAACAGTTGCAACGACTGTAATGTTAACCTTCTTTGGAATTGCTTATTGGTTAATCCCTTCCTTAACAGGAAGAATATTTACAAAAACAATGAATAAGTGGGCTATTGTACAAACGATTCTTTGGACGGTAGGTATGACGATTATGTCTGCTGCAATGCATTGGCAAGGACTTCTTGGTGGTCCGCGTCGTTCCGCTTATTCGGAGTATGCTGGCAATGCTGATACAGCAGCATGGGGGCCTTATCAAATGGCACAAGCAATCGGCGGATCGATTCTGTTTCTAGGAATGATTGTAATGATCATTATTTTTGTATACTTGGCATTTTTTGCCCCTAAAGGTGAAGAAGAGTTTCCGGTTGCAGAACCTAGTGAAAAAGCAGAAAAGCCATCCAAAGTCTTTGAAAATTGGCCTTTATGGATTGGAATTACTTGCGCATTAATTTTATTTGCTTACACAATTCCACTTATTGATATTATTCAAAGTGCCCCTCCAGGAGCAAAAGGCTTTAAATTATGGTAATTTAAAAATTGAGGGGGTTAAGTCCCCCCTCTTCATTTGTTTGGAGGAAATAAAATGACTAAAAAGCATTATATTGGATTTATTAGTATATTAATTATAGGAATAATAGCTGGCGTTTATTATTTAGAAGTATATCGTCCAGGTACTGCTGAGTTACCAAAAGACGTTGTAATGGAAACAGCATTTGGTGAAGAGTTTGATTTTACTGATATGCCAAAACGTGTAAAAATGATTGAATTTATGTACACACAATGTCCTGATGTATGTCCAGTAACTACACTGGAAATGTCCAAGCTAAAACATGAATTAGAAAAAGAAGGCGTTTTTGGTGATGAGGTTGAATTTATTACAATCACGATTGATCCAAAACGTGATACAACAGAGGTTCTTCGAGACTATGCAAGTAGATTTGAAGTAACTTCTTCGGAAGATGGATGGACTTTTTTAACAGGAAGCGAAGAGAACACGAAAAAGATTGCGGATGCCTTAGGATTTTTATATCGTGACCCGGGATCTGGTGAAATCGTTCATTCCACATACACTTATTTTTTGGATGAAGATGATAATTTGTTAGAACAATTTACAATGGGTGAAGACTTCGATCGCGAAAAGGCGTTTAACCGAATTATGAGAACTATTAATTAAAAATCAGTAGGGATTTTTATATTTGATGGTTTCTACCATCTATAATCCCTACTGATTTTTTCTTTTTTATGAATTTTTCTTTCCAAAATATTGATAATAATTAGTTTCAATAAAGCCATTAAACAATTTTCTTCTTTTTGTTGCCTGTTTTCCATACACTTTTTCAAATTCCTTATAAGAAGTTAAAATATAAACGCTCCATGTTTCGTTTGTTCCCATTATTTCCCCTAACGTTTTATATAAATGGACAACATAATCTTCATCTTTTATTCTTTCCCCGTATGGTGGATTTCCGATAATATAACCATTATCTTGCTTTAAAGTTAAATCACGTAATTGCATCTGCTTCCAAGTGATTAAATCAGTTAATCCAGCTTCCATCGTGTTTTTCACACTAATCTCAATCATTTGATGGTTAATATCAGAACCAACAATCTCAAGTTGCTGTTCATAATTTGCTATATCCTCTGCTTCTTCTAAAGCTTCATCCCAAAACTTATTTTTAATAAATTTCCAAGCTTCTGATGCAAATTCACGATTAAATCCTGGTGCTATATTTTGACCAATTAAAGCGGCTTCGATTGGAATGGTACCTGAGCCACAAAATGGATCGATTAACGGGGCATCTGCTTTCCAGTTTGTTAATAGAACAAGCGCTGCAGCAAGTGTCTCTTTTAACGGAGCTTCCCCCTGTCCTACTCGATATCCACGTTTATGTAGACCAACACCACTCGTATCAAGTGTAAGTAAAGCTTTATCTTTTAAAATAGCTACTTCAATTTTATATAAAGCACCTGTTTCTGGTAATTTATTGGCAATACCATGCTTTAATTTAAGTCGTTCAACTATTGCTTTTTTAACAATCGCTTGACAGTCAGAAACACTATATAATTTAGACTTATGTGATTTTCCTGATACGGGAAAGGAACCATCTTCAGGTATATAGTGTTCCCATGGTAATGCTTTGGTTGCTTCAAATAATTCATCAAATGTTTCCGCCGTAAATTTACCGACTAATAGTTTTACTCGATCAGCAACTCTTAGCCATAAGTTACATCTTGGAATTGCAGAAACTGGTGCTTCAAAGATAACTTTTCCATTTTCAACTCTTGGATCGTATCCTAACTCTCTTACTTCATTTGCTACAACTGATTCAAGTCCCATTGCGCTAGTTGCTATTAAAGTTACTGATTGTGTCATGTCATATTCCTTTCTAACGAATCATTGATATTAATATGTAAATAAATAAGACTGTTTCTAAAAAAAGTTTTGTCTCAAAATCCATAAACTGTCCAATAGTTGTAACTTGTCTACATTTTGTTAGTAGTAAAATTTTCACTACTGCACAGTTTACTTCAATATCAAAGTGTATAAAATCTGTTTAAATGATGCCATAAATAAAAAAACCTACTAACAGTTTGTACTGATAAATAGGTTTTACGAACAAAAAATTATTAGACCTTAATGAATACTCGATAAGCCATGTTCTGTTCCGTTGTACTAATTTCGGTGGTCAGCCTCGTACTTCGGTTGTAATCATTTATCTACAAGTACAAAACTTGTCCCTCTTTTCGTTCCGTTTTCCTACTTAGAGGATGCCCCTACCATTGTTTGGGTTGCTCACTCATGGGGTTTACCCGTTCCACTTCAGAATGTTTCCAATCTGACTCGTCTCTGTGGCACTTTCAAGGCTTTATTCCATATCATAATAGACTTTAGGAATAAACTCCTGCCGTTAACCTTTAAGACAAGGTTACCTTGACTTATGATTTCGTCAAGCATGAACACTACAAACATCTCAGTTTGTGTGAGCATGGACTTTCCTCTACACGTACGATCGTGCAGCGATTACATGAGTATCCATACAATAGTATATCACAAAAACCGATTTTCACATAGTGGTAAATTTTTCAGCCTTCTTTTTCATTCAACTTTTGGCCAAATACTGCCTTTTCTAAATTAGATAATCGTTTTAATACATCATAATTAACCTGAGCACCTGTCGTTTGCTTTCTTGTAGCTGGTTGTTGCTCCGAACTCTTTTTAAAGCGCTCGTTCTCTTGACGTAAACGCTCAATTTCTTGGTTTAATGCTTCATAATCTTGGATGATAATATCTAAAAACTCATCTACTTCTTCTTCATTGTAACCACGCATAGATTTTTTAAACTCTTTTTCCAGTATGTCATTTGTACTTAATTGCACCCTATTTACTGTCATAAGATCACCTCTATAAAATTGTAAACAATTAACCGCATAAAATTGCTTGTCTATAGTCATTTTATTAAAAAAACTTAAAATTATGCACTGCTTCTTCATTTATTATACCACTAAAAAAGGAAGCTTTAAACAAAGCTTCCTTTAAAATTATTTTTCATGCAAAGAAAATGAATATGGTAGTAATTCTTTTACTGTTATTACTTTCAGGTCACCTGTTAAATTAGTTAAATAAATAATTGCATCTGGTGAAAAAAACTCAGTCATGACTTGTCTACAAGCACCACATGGGCTAACAGGACCTTCACTATCCGCAATCACTGCCATTTCAACCAAATCTTTTTCTCCTTCTGACACAGCTTTGAATATTGCAGTTCTTTCTGCACAGCAAGTTAGTGGGTATGAGGCGTTTTCTATGTTACATCCGGAATAAATGCTTCCCGATTTTGTTACTAAAGCTGCCCCAACTTTAAAGGTTGAATATGGGACATAAGCGTAATCTAGAGCACTCTTCGCTGTTTGAATAAGTTTATCTTTCACTCTTCGAACTCCTTTATTAGTTGGTTAAATATATAGTGACAAGATTTATTCATTTCCATATATTGTCTTTTTCGAATATCAATATAGTAACTGTGTAAAATTAGTGTTTCCATGTTTTCTTTCGTAGAGGTTATTTGTTGTGGTTGCAAGATGCTTTTTTGTCTTTGAATGACTTGTAATGCTAATTGCTCCCATTTTTCAAGTAGATCAAAGTAAGGAACTGTTTCTCCTTTAACAAATTGAAAGAAATCTTTATCTGCTTTCGGTTTTTCATTTTGTTCAAACATTAGTTTTAATGTATCTAGATAACTACTTAGTCTTTTTGTGATTGTAACTAAATTTGTCATTTTGTTGATTTCTCCAAAACATTAATAATTTATTTAGATTCGGACATTCTGCTGGATTGATCTAAAAAATCATATGAGTACATAAATAAACGAACTTGCTGCTGGTACATTTTATTTATCTCTCTCTCTATCATTAAATCATATTTCTCGTCTATTTGTCTAAGTTGAGCATTTAAATTATTTAGCGCATCTTCTATATTAGCATTTGTATGATCCTCTTTTGTAGTTTGTAAGGCCATCAATTTTATCACCGTACCTTTCAACTTAATATTGGTTACTGGCAATATTCGTGATGATTCATAAGAGTCCTGCACATCCGACAAAACTAGTTAGAAACTTGCATATATTGCTTTCGCTCTAAAATTATTTCAAATTTTGTCGAACTTATGTCAATGGTTCACTCCCAAAAAGGTCATTCATTTATTTTTTATACTATATATGGTATTGATACAGTAAAATAGTTACTATATATTGTGTTTTTTGAATTCCCCTTTTTAGAAAACTTCCTTTTTGTGGACTAACCATGTCAATACTATGTTGCAATCTAATTATTTAATTGTTACTTATATTTTAAGTACGTTTCTAAAGGTTAGAAATCAGGTATAATAGATATGATAACAAATTATAATTTCTTTTTAAAAACTGGTATTATATGATAGCGGGAGGGGTTCAATGAATTATCCAGGTGGGATAAGAAAACAAGAAACAATTACGAAGCGTTCCCACATAAATAGATCAGCTACTTTTAGTAATCGAGGGATGTCCTTAGAGGAAGATATAAATGTAACGAATCAATTTTATTTAGAAACGAATAAAGCAATTATTCATAAAAAGCCAACACCAATTCAAATCGTAAAAGTACATTATCCAAAACGAAGTGCTGCTGTAATAACCGAAGGCTATTTCCAATCGAAATCAACAACCGATTATAATGGAATTTATAAAGGTAAACATATTGATTTTGAAGCAAAAGAAACAAAAAATAAAACTTTATTTCCATTGGTAAATATTCATGAACATCAGTTTCAACACATGAACGCAATCCTGAACCATAATGGAATTTGTTTTGTAATTATTCGATTTACTGAACTTAATGAAACATATTTTATAAATGCGGAAATATTATTATCTTATTGGGAACAAATGTTACAGGGGGGAAAAAAATCAATTCCCTACCAAATCTTTAAAGAACAAGGACATTTAATCCCGTTTACGTATCAAGCTAGAGTTGACTATCTGAAAGTAATTGACCAACTCTATTTTTAGAATGGAGGTTCTTCTATGGCAACAAGAAAATCACGAACAGCAAGAAGGAAACAGAAAAAAACAATGAAAAAGCCTTTATGGAAAAAAGTATTTATGACATTACTCATTATATTTCTTGCCATGGGGATTAGTGGAGTAGGTGTTTTTGCTTACTTTATCGGAACAGCACCAAAACTTGATGTTGAAAAACTGGATGTCCCCTATTCTTCTCAGTTTTACAATAAAGATGGCGAACCTTTCGCAGATAAAGGTGCAGAGAACAGAATAAAAATAAAATATGATGATTTACCAGATGTTTTAATTGATGCAGTAACTGCAACAGAGGATGCCAGATTTTTTGAACATAAAGGTATTGATCTCCGAAGAATTGGTGGTGCCATAAAAGCAAATATTCAACACGGTTTTGGTTCTGAAGGTGCAAGTACCATTACACAACAAGTTGTTGAAAATATGTTTTTAACACCAGAAAAATCAATCAAATTAAAAGTGCAAGAACAGTGGTTAGCATTACAACTGGAACGCGAATTTTCAAAGGAACAAATATTGGAAATGTATTTAAATAAAATATTTTACGGAAGTAATGCTTACGGAGTTGCTAAAGCGGCAGAAGTGTATTTTGGTAAAGAAGATTTACATGATTTAACCTTGATCGAGGCAGCAATGTTAGCCGGTCTTCCACAACGCCCTACTGCTTACAATCCGTTTGAGAATCCGGATTTAATGCAAGAACGTGTAGATACAGTTTTAAAACTAATGGTGCGGCATGGGAAAATAACACAAGAAGAAGCAGATGAAGCTCGTCAAATTGATGTAGCAAGTGTGTTAACGGATAAAAAGCCAAAATCATTGCCCTATGCTGCCTTTATTCAACAAGTAGAAAAAGAATTAGACGAAAAATTAGAAGGTGTTGACATTAACTCAGCAGGATTAAAAATCTATACAACATTGGATAATAGTATTCAAGACCATGTAGAATTTCTTTTAACGGATAGTGAAGAGAACCCGATTCCTTATCCAGATGAAGATTTCCAAGCTAGTATGTCTGTAGTCGACACAAAAACAGGTGCTATTCGAGCAATTGGTGGGGGCAGAAATCATGAATCTGAAAATTATAACTATGCAGTAGATTTAAAACGTCAACCTGGCTCCGTTATAAAACCAATCCTTGCATATGGTCCTGCAATTGAATATGAAAAATGGTCAACATATCATCAAATCAATGATGATAAACCTTTTGAAACTGGCGGTAAGCCGATCAGAAACTGGAATCGTCAGTACCAAGGGTGGATGTCCGCACGTTACGCCTTAGCACAATCATTAAACGTTCCGGCCGTAAAAACATTTACTGAAATTGGTTCTGATCGTACAAAAGAATTTGCTGAAAGTTTAGGGTTGGAGTTTGCCAGTGAAGTTCTTGATCCTCGGGATGCTATTGGGGGAACGGAGTCAACAATGACACCGATACAGCTAGCCGGAGCATATAGCGCCTTTGGGAATGAAGGAATTTATACAGAACCACATGCTGTTACAAAGGTAGAATTTCCGGATGGATCGGTTGTTGATTTAAAACCAGAGTCTGAAGCAGTAATGGCAGACTACACAGCGTACATGGTTACGGATATGTTAAAATCAGTTTTAAGTAGCGGTACAGGTACAAACGCAAACATACCTGAACTTCCTATTGCAGGTAAAACTGGTACGACAGATGGACCAAATAACTCGTGGTTTGGGGGGTATTCAACAAATTACTCTATAGGGGTATGGACTGGTTATAAAGATAACAATCGAAATATTGAAGGTTCAGCTACCCAAATACCACATGCACTTTTTAAAAGCACAATGACGGAAATATCAAAAGACATTGAGACACCTGATTTTGTTAAGCCGGATTCTGTAGTAGAGGTTGCAGTAGAAAAAGGATCTAATCCACCCGCATTACCAAGTGATCATACGCCAAAAGAAAATATCGTTACAGAGTTATTTGTAAAAGGAACTGAGCCTACATCTGTATCCGAAAAATTTGATAAACTTGACCCAGTAAATAATCTTTCGGCAAATTATAACGAAGGAAAACAAGCGATTGAAGTTAGTTGGGATTACGAAAATAAAGAAGATACGATCTCATTTGAGGTGAACTATAAAGTAGACGATGGCGAATTTAGAGAATTGACCACCACTGAAGATTTAGCTGTTGAGATAGCAGATATTGAACCTGATACTACGTACACGATTCAAGTAACTGCAGTAGATACAGAGAATGGTATGCGTAGTGAACCAAAATCAGCTACTGTCAATCTTACTAGTGAAGAGGATGAAGATGAGGAAGAAACAATTTCTCCTGTCGAAGGCTTACAAGCTAGTTACAATGAAGCTAATTCCTCGATTAACATTCAATGGCAATACAGTGGTGATGCACAATTTGAAGTAGATATTAATGGCGAGAAACAAACCGTTCAGTCTAGAAACATTCAAATTGATGGAGTAACACCTGGTAATACGTACAATATTACTGTTACACCGATCGTAAATGGAAATCGCGGAGAACCAAGAAGTACTAGTATTACTGTTGATGCTCAAAATGATGATGGCGATGATAATGATCAAAATGATAATGAAAACAATAATGACGATGCTCCGGCTCAAGGTAATGATGATGATCAAGAAACTAACAGTGATGATAATGAAGGTAGTGAGGAGTAATATCAATTTAAAAAGAGGCTTTCCAAATAGGATCGCCTCTTTTTTCATTCACTTAAAAGTAAAAACTTTCACGTAGTGTTCGTTGTTATTTCAGCTTTTCTCATTCTCTTTTTACCTTCTCTACAAACTGTAAGTAAAGGACACTCGTGGCAATTTGGATTAGCGGCCTTACAGTGATATCTACCAAAGAAAATAAACCGATGATGTGATACACTCCACTCATCTTCAGGGATTTTTTTCATTAATGTTTTTTCTACTTCTAAAACAGAATCCTTCCACCTGCAAAATGCCAATCTTTTGGCTACACGTTCTACATGTGTGTCTACGGCAATTGCTGGTCGATTAAAAGCAACAGACATCACAACATTAGCAGTTTTTCTTCCTACTCCAGCAAGCTGGATTAATTCTTCTCGAGTTTCGGGAACAACGCCTCCAAAGTCTTCAATTAATTTTTTGCATAACTTTTGAATGTTTTTTGCCTTTGTTCGATATAATCCAATCGACCTGATATCATTTTCCAATTCTGTCAAATCTACAACTAAATAATCTTCAGGAGTTTTATATTTTTTAAACAGTGATGTGGTGACATTATTAACGTTCACATCTGTCGTTTGTGCAGAAAGTAACACGGCAATTAGTAATTCAAATGGATTATCATGGATTAGTTCACAATGAGCATCAGGAAACATTTCCGCCATCTGATCTAAACAAAAACGTATTTCAGTTTTATTTAGCACTTACTCCTCTCCCCCTTCCAACCAATTAAAATAAACAGATGTATCTCTACGCTCAGTATTATATTGCTTGGTAGCTTGTGTTTTTCTAAAGGACTTACTTTCTTCCCTAGCTTGTTCTACTGTACGTATACCCTTTTTCTTCCACTCTCGTAAAATTCGGTCAATATATTTAAAATTTAATTTACCCATCAGAACAGATTCACGAAGGGCAGCTTTTATTAAAGAAGGAGCAAGCATATCTTCGTCTAACCATGCATTCACTGTTTCAATTTCAAATGGAGAAAGTGGTCTACCAAACTCTTGTTCAAAAAGAATAAATATTGTACCTTCTTTTTCCTGCTTGCTTTTTTCTTCTTCATACGTAAACAATTTCGTCCAAAGTGGCTCTAAACTATACGCCTCACTTAGTTTATTTTGGTCATTACGTAATTCTTTAATTTCCAAAAGACTTTTCTGTATAAGTTTTCGGAGATTTTCTACACATTCGGCCTCTGAAATTGTTAAAGACGATGCAATTTCGGAAGGTGTAGGAAATTCATTATTTTGTTGGAGGTATCTATGTATTTGTAATATTAATACAACATCTTGTTCATTTAATCCAAGCGATCGATAATCCGTTAATAATTTTATTGGTATAGAAACTTGATTAAGAAAAATTTGTTGATATGAAGAATAATATGTCATTTTTTATTGCACTCCCATAAAACAAGTATACCATGAAAGCAATATTAATTTCAGAAGGCATGATTTAGTAAAACATTCAGTCTAAAACCAATGATTACAAGATGGGTAGTGTAGAATGGTACTATATTAAGTTAAATCTTACTAAGCAGTTGGAGGAAACTATGACATAACTATTTAATCACCACTAGGAAAGAATGACTCGACCTCCAAGATGTCGAGTCGATTTCAAACATGTCGAGTCATTTTCCAAGACGTCGAGTCGATTTCAAACATGTCGAGTCATTCTCCAAGACGTCGAGTCGATTTCAAACATGTCGAGTCATTCTCCAAGACGTCGAGTCGATTTCAAACATGTCGAGTCATTTTCCAAGATGTCGAGTCGATTTCAAACATGTCGAGTCATTTTCCAGGATGTCGAGTCGATTTCAAACATGTCGAGTCATTTTCCAAGATGTCGAGTCGATTCAGAACATGAGGAGTCGTTTCGCAATATATGCCTTTTCCTGAGATACGGAGTTGATCATATAGACTTTTACATCGCAGTTTATGGAAACTAGCAATAAAGATGAGATATATAAACGAAAGAAAAATCCCAACTGATACAAATTTTTATTAAAGAGGATGTTCAAAAGTCCGGTAAAAATGTCACTGCGAATTTCGCACGAATGCTTGCTTTTCCGCTCCTTGAAAAAGGAAAGCACTTTTTCTGCGTGCCAGATCTTTGCTCATGTATTTAAAAGCATACATTCCGCTGACGGGAGCTGCGCCGCCTCGAACTTCTTGGTCCTTTTTATCCTCCTATTTGAACACGCACTTATAGAAATTTGGATAAAGTTCGGATTTATCTATGACTAAAACTTTATTTCTAGCCTAAATATTATTTAAATAGTTACTTCTTGATAGAATTACGTACAAATCGATTAATACGCTTGGCTGCATCTTCTAATAAATCCATAGAAGTAGCATATGATAACCTAACATTTTCAGGTGCGCCAAATCCACTTCCTGGTACTAAAGCAACTTTTTCTTCCTCAAGTAGTGCTGTTACCCATTCATCGACAGAATTAAAGCCACATAGATTTACTGCTTCTTGCACATTTGGAAAAATGTAAAATGCTCCTTTTGGTTTTACACACGTTATTCCAGGAATTTCATTAATAAGATTATAAAATGTATTTAAACGGTTTGAAAAAACCTTTTTCATTTCTTTATTTATCTTTAAATTTTCCTCATTGTTTTCATAAGCTGCAAGAGCAGCATATTGTGCAATAGAAGTTGGGTTTGATGTCGAATGCGAAGCATGGTTTATCATTGCACCGATAATCTCAGAAGATCCGACCGCATAACCAATTCGCCATCCTGTCATTGCATGTGATTTACTTAATCCGTTGATCACAACAGTTTGTTGTTTTAAGGCATCGGATAAGGATGCAATCGACACATGATCTTCCTCTGTATAAATTAATTTTTCATAGATCTCATCCGAGATAATAAGTATATTATGTTTTAAACAAACTTCACCAATTTGCTGTAATTCTTCTTTCGTGTACATCATCCCAGTAGGATTACTTGGCGAATTAATGATAACTGCCTTCGTTTTTGACGTTATTGCCGCTTCTAGTTGTTCTTTTGTAATTTTAAAATCATTTTTCTCTAAACCTTCAACATATATGGGTTTACCACCAGCCAATTTTACTTGTTCAGGATAACTAACCCAATATGGTGTTGGAATAATGACTTCATCATTTTCATTTAATAATACTTGGTATAACGCAAAAAGTGCATATTTTGCTCCTACAGTAACGATAATTTCATTTAGTTGATAGTCTAATCCGTTATCTTTTTTAAATTTATCTATGATCGCTTTCTTAAGTTCGATAATTCCACCAGCAGGGGTATATTTTGTCATCCCTTGATCCATTGCTTCTTTAGCTGCTTTTATAATATATTCAGGTGTATTAAAATCGGGTTCTCCAACTCCGAGTCCAATTACATCGTACCCTTTGTCTCTTAGTTCTTTGGCTTTCGCGGAGATTGCTAAAGTAGATGAGGGATTAAGCGCTTTTACTTTTTTTGATAAATTCATGTCATCTTATCCTTTCTCACTGTACTTTCGATATAGTCTAAGCTGTTCATAAACCGTACCGTCCTCTAAAGATATATATTCAATGACGTAACGATTGGATTGGTCTGTGTACGTTATTTCCCACAATGGCTTATTATTAATCATCGCAGGAGCTGAACCTATTAATGTACAGGTTTTACACTCCGACTCCCACTTTTCTTCAATTTGTTCATTCGATATCAATTTATCAGAAGAAATGATAACCATATTTTCTTTCGCGAGAGGTTTATCCAATGGTGCAAAAATATACGATTGTTTTCCATTCTTATCTGTACCTAGAAGGATATGGTACGCTTCTTCACCTTGAAAGTGAGAAATTTCATGAATACTATTTATATTTGTCTCTTGGAGAACAAATTTCTCCGTCTTATCTCCATTAACAATTTTACTTTTTTCAATTTGAATATAGGAGTAACCTAGATAAATACAAAGAAATAAAAAAAATAGTGCCAAAAATAGTATCAACAATCTTTTCCATTTAAACCAACTAGATAATTGCTTCATAATTTATTTATCACTCATTTTTATATAAGATTAGTCACTTTAAAAAACTCTTATCTAAAGCGCAGATAAGAGCTTTTTATTTTACAATTCAGTAAGTGGTGGTTCTTCTTCTATCAATTGTTCAATTTTATTCTTTTCGTTCATAATTGCAATCTTTGGTCGATAGTTTGCCAACTTTTCTTCCGATATTAATGTATATGCAATAATAATAACTATATCTTCTTTTTGAACAAGTCTTGCGGCTGCACCGTTTAAACAAAAAATCCCTGTGCCTCTTTCCCCTGGAATTACATATGTTTCAAGTCTTGCGCCATTATTATTATTTACAATTTGTACTTTTTCATTAGGCAAAATATCTACTTGATCCATAATATCCTGGTCGATAGTTACACTTCCAACATAATTTAAATTCGCCTCAGTGACGCGAGCACGATGAATTTTAGATTTCATCATTGTACGAAACACCTGAACGTGACCCCCTAACTAATTCTATCAATAAATGAGCCTTCTTCGTTTAAAATTACATTATCAATTAATCGTGCATTACTGAAATTGACAGCTACGGCCAAAATAACTTGTTGGTTAATGGTAGTAATGCTTTTTAAATTTGGAAAACTTAATAGTTCAATATAATCAATTTTACCAGACGAATTAATACTAATGAACTTTTTTACTTCTTTTATAATAGTAGCAGGATTTTTGATTCCGTCAACTATTAATTTTTGTCCTAATTTTAATCCTAAATAAAGCGATTTTGCTTCTTTACGTTCTATTTTTGACAAGTAAACATTTCGACTACTTTTAGCCAGTCCATCCCCTTCTCTTATTGTAGGAAGCCCAACTATCTGAACTGGAAAATCTAACTGCGTAACTAATGTATTTACTACAGCAAATTGCTGCGCATCCTTCAGACCGAAGTATGCATGATTAGGTTGTACAATATGAAATAATTTTGTAAGGACTGTAATGACTCCATCAAAATGACCTGGTCTCGATCTACCACAAAGTACATCCGTACCTTGATTAATAGTCATCTTAATTCCCAACTCATCGGGATACATGTCATCTACAGTAGGTAAAAATAATATATCAACACCATGTTGTTCCGCCACTTTAGCATCTTGTTGTTCATCTCTAGGATAACGTTCAAAGTCTTCATTTGGTCCAAACTGTAAAGGATTTACGAAGATACTCATTACAACAATATCATTTTCTTGTTTAGCCTCTTTAACTAAAGACAAATGCCCAGCATGTAAAAAACCCATTGTAGGTACAAATCCGATTTTTTTATTAACATTTGCTACTTCTTTCATCATCATTTGAACAGAGCGAATAATTTTCATGTTTAAATACCTACTTTATACTTTTGGTAAGATACCCATATTCTTTATTTTGTACGTATGTTCCTCCAACGGAAAATTGTTGTTTTTTACATCCTCTACATAATTTGCAATGGCTTGAGTCCCATATAGATTCAAATTTGCATACGTTTTAACAAATTTAGGAAGTCTTTCAACACCATATTGTAAGATATCATGGTAAACTAACACCTGACCGTCACAGTCTGCACCTGCGCCGATGCCAATTGTAGGGATATTGATTGTTTCTGTTACAAGCTTACCAAGTTCCTTTGGGATACATTCTAATACGATTGCTGCAGCACCAGAGGATTCAAACCGCTTTGCATCTTCAAGTATTTTTTTACTATCTGCTTCATCTTTCCCTTGTACGCGAAATCCGCCTAACACATTAACAGTTTGTGGTGTAAGTCCTAAATGTCCGATAATAGGAATACCCCCATCAGTAAGTCGCTTCGTTAAGGTCAGCGTTTCTTCCGTCGCACCTTCAATCTTAATTGCTTGAGCATCGGTTTCTTGAAACAGCTTAGTCGCATTTTTAATCGAATCTTCAAGCGATGCATGATAAGACATAAAAGGCATATCAACAGCAACGAATGTATTCTTTGCACCACGTCTTACCGCTTTAGCATGATGGATCATATCGTCCAACGTTACTTGTGTAGTAGATGAATAACCTAAAACAGTATTCCCTAGTGAGTCACCGACTAAAATACAATCTACACTAGCCTCTTCAACTTGCTTTGCTGACGGATAATCATAAGCTGTAATCATCGTAATTTTTTCGTTATTATGCTTCATTTTTAAAAAATCTGTAATGGTTAACATTATTTTTTCCCCCTTAAAACCAGGTAATTTCACCTGAATAAACTTTTTCAATTACTCCATTTTCATTCTTCGCTAACAGAGCACCATCTTCTGCAATCCCTAAAAAGATGCCTTCCCATAATTTGTTACCAGTTTTTATTTGTAAACGTTCATTTAATCTAAAGCCATAATTTTCCCAAGTTTGTTTCACTTGATTAAAACCGTGATCAATATAATGCATATATTTTGTTTCAAATGTTCGAATTATCTCTTGAATAATCGGGAGCATATCCCAGCTTTTTTCTGTTTCAATTTGAAGTGATGTAGCTCTTTTACTTATTTCGTTCGGTAGATCAGCTTTCGTTTGGTTAATATTTATCCCCATACCGATAATCACATAAAGTACAGTATCTTGTTCTGCCTGCATTTCTGTTAATATTCCGGCCATTTTTTTACCATCAATTAAGATATCATTTGGCCACTTTATTTGTGGTTTAATTTTTGCATAACTGTCTATTACATTTGCTAATACGGTTGCTGTTAATAATGTTAATTGTGGTGCTAAATAAGGTAAAATAGCTGGGCGAAGGATGATACTCATCCATATACCTTTGCCTTTTTCAGAATGCCAGGCTCGATCAGTTCTGCCTTTTCCTTTTGTCTGTTCATCCGCAATGACAATCGTTCCGTGATTGGCTCCATCAAGCGCCAATTCATGCGCAAGACGTTGTGTGGATGTAATCGATTCTCGGTGGATAATAGTTTTACCTAACCAGTCTGTTTCAAGTCCCCATGATATTGTATTTTCACTTAATTTGTTCGGAAAACTTAGGATTCGATATCCTTTCTTTGCCTTTCCTTCAATTTCGTACCCGTCTTTTTTTAGTTCATTCATATGTTTCCAAATAGCACTTCTAGATATGTTTAATTTCTCGGATAAATATTGTCCAGATATATACTTTTCCTTATTTTCTGCCAGAAGTTTGATTAGTTTGTTTCGGGTGGATGACATCTAATCCACTCCTTTATATGTTGATTATTATTATTTAACTCATTCATGACAACCTTGTATTCTACTTTCTTAAGAACTTCTTCCATCCAAGAACCTGGTTTTTTATCTGGAAAAATTTGCATGATATCATGACCGTCTATTCTTAAATCATTTCTAGCTTGAATAGCCAATGCCTTTTTCTTATTGTAAAGACTCTTTAGACAAGCAGGTTGATTAAACAAAAGCTCAATTAGGTGCTCAAATGAACGAAAATTACAACATTCCAACCGATATATAAGCCAAGAATCTATTCCCATTTTATTAAAATAAGAAATTGCTTCAAAAAGGTTCATTGCATCCCGTTTAACTTGATTAGAACATTTCCAAGCTTTTACCCAATCAGATATTGTAATTTTCTCTTCCAAATAATGAAACATAGCAATTACTTCTGCAAATGAGTAAAAAGCCGTTAATGGTTTAGGTATCCGTTCAAATAATTTATATTCATTACTGAAAATAGGAAGATGTTTAAATCCCTGTATTTGAATTAAATAATTAATACTATTTTGTATGAACTCTCCTTGGAATATTTTCGAAAATTCATTCGTTAATCGTTCTACAGCCACAGTTTCAATTTCATTAATTAAACGTTCCATCTGTCGTAATGTTTCCGTTTCAATCGAAAATCCTAATTGACTTGCAAATCTAAGCCCACGGATAATTCTTAATGGATCTTCCATAAATCTTTCTCTTGGATTACCGACTGCACGAATGAGCTTAGCATCCAGGTCTTTTGTTCCTGAGAACAGATCAATTATTTCCCCGTGCTTGTCCATTGCTAATGCGTTAATGGTAAAATCTCGACGTTTAAGATCTTCGTCAATATTATTAATAAACGTTACATCATCTGGGTGACGTTGATCAGAATAATCTCCGTCCTTACGAAATGTTGTTACCTCATAAGAACCCCCTTTATGACGAACAATGACAGTACCATGTTCAATTCCAACAGGAATTACTTTAGGGAAAATTTGTTGAACAATTTCAGGTGAGGCCGAGCAAGCAATATCAATATCCCCAATGGTTCTATTTAACAATAAATCTCTAACACAACCGCCGACAAAATAGGCATCGTACCCATGCTCTTCCAATTTATCAATTATTTCGACCGCTTGTTGAAAAGCTTCTGTAAACATTCTCATTCACCTGAACCATTATTTATTAGTAACTTTTCATATAACGCAATATACTGGTTGACAATCTCTTCTGAATGAAAGAGAGAACGAGCTCTATGTAGTGCTTGCTCTGAAAATTCCTTTAATAAATCTTCATTTTCCAGTAAATGAATAGCATAACTTGCGGCGGTCTCAGTATCTCCTAATTCTACTATATAACCTGTCTCTCCATGAGAAATTACTTCTGGTATTCCTCCGACATTCGTACCAATTGCAGCTACCTCGCAAGCCATGGCTTCCAAAAGAACAAGTCCAAAACTTTCTTGCTCCGACATTAATAATTTAATATCTGAAATGGATAATAAATCACTAATATTTTTTTGTTTACCTAAAAATAAAACGTTATTTTTCAAGTTCAATTTATTTACGATTTCATAAGCAGTTTGTAATTCTGGTCCATCTCCAACTAAGATTAATTTTGATTTTATATTCGCTTGAATCATGAAAAATGTATTAATAACATCTTTAATTCTTTTTACTTTTCTAAAGTTTGAAATATGAATAATTACTTTATCATCTGGGTCAATACCGTACTCGCTTTTAATAAAGTCATTTTCTTTTTTAAAATACTCTTTTTCATTCACAAAGTTATAAATTACATCTATTTCTTTCTTCACTTGTAATTGTTGAATCGTTTGATCTACTAAATCGTGAGATACAGCTGTTACAGCGTCGGATGCCTCAATTCCGTATGAAATCATTCGTTTAAACGTTTGGTCAATGCCTAAGACCGTAATATCAGTTCCATGTAATGTTGTAACAATTTTAACATTATGTTCTGCAATATCTCTTGCTAATATTGCGCTAATAGCATGTGGCATTGCATAATGTACATGTAATATATCCAGTTGTTCTCGATCGATGACTTCAGCCATTTTTGCAGCTAAAGCTAAATCATATGGCGGGTATTGAAAAACCGGATAATGACTTATTTCCACTTCATGAAAATAAATTTCTGGATTTATACAATCCAGACGATATGGAAGACTGGAAGTAATAAAATGGATTTCAAATCCTTTTTCCGCTAGAAGTTTTCCCAGTTCTGTTGCGATAATCCCAGATCCTCCAATTGTAGGGTAGCATGTAATTCCTATTTTTTTCATTTGTTAGCACCTTTAGACTTTTTTTCTTTAACAATTTTTCGCCAAGTAAAATCTCCACGTTCTAAGCCATGGATTAAAATCTCAGCGGCTGCAATATTAGTTGCTAGTGGGATTAAATGAACATCACTCAGACGCATTAACGCACTAACATCTGGCTCATGTGGTTGAGCCGTCAATGGATCTCTTAAAAATATGATCATATCCATTTCATTGTTTGCAACAAGCGCCCCTATCTGTTGATCTCCCCCAATAGGACCAGATTGAAACTTATGGATTGATAAGTTTGTCGCTTCCTCAATCCGCTTTCCTGTAGTGCCAGTTGCATATAATGAATGATTTTCTAATACATGTTCATAAGCGATCGCAAATTCTATCATATCATTCTTTTTTTTATCGTGTGCAATTAACGCTATATTCATATTACCCCACCGATCTATATTTTTTAATTTCAGTCCAAATCCATTACATGTTCTAACCCATAAATTAGTTTTTGTAATTTTATTACTTCATTTATACCAAGTTTTAATCCATCCATAAATGATTCACGATGGAAAGAATCATGTTTAATTGTCAGTAATTGACTTTTGCTTCCAAAAACAACTTCTTGATGAGCAACCAATCCAGGTAACCGCATACTATGCACACGTATACCTTCTATTTCCCCCCCACGAGAGCCTTCAACAATTTCATACTCTTCTGGATGTCCTTGTTTTTTCGGATCACGTGATTGTTTAATCATTTCAATCGTCTTTAATGCTGTACCCGACGGGGCATCTACTTTGTTATTATGATGTTTTTCAATAATTTCTACATCCGGAAAATACTTAGCGGCCATTTTTGAAAATAACATCATTAAGACAGCCCCTAATGCAAAATTAGGGGCAATGATACAACCCGTTTTATTTTGCTCAGCCAAAAGAGATAATTCATCAATTTGAGCTTCTGTAAATCCTGATGTTCCAACTACTGCACGAATGTTAAGCTGTAAGGCTAATTTGGTATGTTCAAAGCCAATTTTCGGAATAGTAAGATCAACAAAAACATCTGGCTCCATTTCTTCAAAACATGTTTTTGCATTATCATAAATCGGTATACTGTTCTCACAAACATGATTAATTTCATCAAGTGATTTTCCGTTATTTTTTCGGTCGATACAAGCGATTAAATTGAAATTTTCATCGTTTGTTATCATCTTAATAGCCTCTGTTCCCATTTTACCCCTTGGGCCTGCTAAGACAATATTTATTGCCATCATAAATCCTCCTCAAGATGTGCGTTTCAAATTGTTTAGTCTTTTTTTGTCCACCGATCTTTATCCCTAGTTCTAATCTTAGATATTGAAGTATGAAATGCCTTAGAGAGATCCATATCTAGAGAATTTGAAAAACATGCGAGAACAAATAGGATATCGCCTATTTCTTCTTCAATCGTTTTAGGTTTTTCGGTTGGTTTTTTTGTTTTTTCACCATATGTATGATTAATTTCTCGTGCTAGTTCACCTACTTCTTCAGATAGACGGGCAACTAAAGCCAACGGTGAAAAATACCCTTCTTTAAATTGTGAAATATATTCGTCCACTTGCTGTTCAATTTCTTTTGTCGAATAAATTCGATTTTTATCCATAGAATCTCCTTAAAAAAATGAGTAATTAATCTTAATGTTAGCTAAAAGATTAAGATTTGACAAATTATTTAGCTGTAAAAATCAATATTATCATTGTATACTTACCAATATATGTCTATACTAAAATACGATACCTGTTTGGAGGACTGACATGTTAGGGATAAGGTTTAAAAATATATTTTTTATTTTAATTGGGGCGGCAATTTTTTCTTTTGGAATCGTTCATTTTAATATGCAAAACCATTTAGGAGAAGGTGGTTTTACCGGGATCACATTATTACTTTATTTCTTGTGGAAATGGGATCCTGCTATTACAAATATTGTCTTAAATATTCCTGTTTTTTTTATTGGTTGGAAGATATTAGGTAGAACTACGTTTATTTACACATTGATTGGTACTTTTTCTGTATCTCTCTTTTTATATATCTTTCAAATTAAACCGTTCCACATTAATTTGCAATCTGATTTGACGTTGGCAGCACTTTTTGCTGGAGTATTTATTGGAGTAGGTTTAGGAATTATATTTCGTTATGGCGGTACTACGGGCGGAGTCGATATTATTGCTAGAATAGTAAACAAGTATGTAGGTTGGAGTATTGGGCGTACAATGTTTATGTTTGATTTTGTAGTTATTACTACTTCCATCTTTACATATTTAAAATTAGTCGAAGGAATGTACACATTGCTTCTTGTTTATGTAGGAGCCCGTGTAATAGATTTTATTCAAGAAGGTGCTTATTCGGCACGAGGAGCTACTATCATATCTAAAAAATATACAGAAATCGCCGATAAAATAAATACAGAAATGGAAAGAGGGGTAACCGTAATAAGTGGAAGAGGTAACTACACACAGAAAGAACAAAATGTAATTTATTGTATCGTTGCAAGAAATGAAGTCGTCAAACTGAAAAACATCATTAATGATATTGACCCGTATGCTTTTGTAGCCGTTACGGCAGTTCATGAAGTGTTAGGAGAAGGGTTTACACTGGATGAAAAAAAGCAGCCTCTTAATATGTAAAAAGAAAGAAGCTAGCACAAAACTTTCATAAAAAAATTAGAACTACCATTCAAATTTCTTCAATTTTAGTTTGTATTAGTTCAGATTTTCTGTTAAATATTTTATAAATATAATCAATCCATAAACTGTGCAGTAACTTGAGTAATTTTCTTTGTAAATATCAAACAAAGTTGCGATGTAAATACCGCTACGGAAATACAATAAAGTGTTTGCTCACTTCCTTGCTAAATTGGTGATGAAATACCGCTTCGGCAGAATACTTCGCTTTCCGCGGGCACGGCCTCAGCCTCCTTGCCCCGACAAGGGGTATGCCGACGTTGTCCGCAAAGGACGCTTTTAGTCGGCCATCATTAAATTACCGCTGCGGGGTCTTCGGACACGTGGGACTGCCACTATCGTTCGTCCCATCGAAAACCGTTTGCTGTTCCCGCAGGAGTCTACGTATTCTGCCTACGCTAGTTGGAAAAACATGTATCCTTCCAGCGAAGGAAATACACGGAGACTCCTGTGGGAGGATAGGCCTAGGTGAGACACGAGTGCGTAGCACGAAGGGGCTCATCAGCCGCCCACGGAAAGCGGAGTGTATTTCGTAGCGGCATTTTACTTTGTAACTTGTCTACATTTCGTTAGTAGTAAAAATTTTCACTACTCAACAGTTTCCTTCAACTATAAATTAAAATAGAAGCTTCTCTATATCCTATTCTGTAATGAACCATAAAAAAAGAAACAGTTTGAAGGATTACCTTCAAATTGTTTCTTTTTAATCATTACTATTTGCGAAGATAAGAATAAAACGAATCAATTCTGCTACTGCAACAAGTGCTGCTGCAACATATGTTAAAGCTGCTGCATCCAATACCTTTTTTGTTCCTTTTTCTTCACTATTTTGAATAATGCCTGTCATTACAAGTTGATCTCTTGCTCGATTCGAAGCATTAAATTCAACTGGTAATGTGACAAGTTGGAAAAGGACAGCAAAAGCCATAAAAATAATCCCAACCAAGACTAGATTCATCATATTAAAAATAAAACCAATTAAAATGATCCATATTGCACTACCGGAGCCAAATGATGCGAGCGGCACTAAAGCAGTTCTAAATTTTAAAAATCCGTATTCTTCAGCGTCTTGGATCGCATGACCAACTTCATGGGCTGCAATAGCTGCAGCAGCAGTAGAATGTCCATGGAAATTATCACTAGATAATCGGACTACTTTTTGTCTAGGATCATAATGATCAGATAATACTCCTTTTGCTTCTTCAATTTGTACGTCAAATAAACCGTTATCGTCCAAAATTTTACGTGCAACTTGTGCACCTGTCATATGAGAAGATGAAGGAATTTGCGAATATTTTTTATACGTGCTTTTTACCTTCATTTGTGCCCACATAGGTATAATTAGTAATAATGCAAAATAAATTAAAGTCGTTCCTAATGACATCAATTATTCCTCCAGATCCTAGTTAAATTTAGAATTCCTTATAGTCAATAATAGTCAAATTTCTTAAAGAAGTCAATTATTTACGTCTCTTTTTTGTTCATTTTTTTTATGTCCTCTATATTTTCTCCAACTTACATAAGATAATGTAACCATAATTACACCACCAATAAGCATGATCATCCAATAAAAGGGAATAATACTTGAGATGTAAACATCTTCTCTGTTCTCTACCTTTGCGTAAGCTTCATTTATTTGAATCAAACTTACGAAAATTATAATGACCCCTATCAAAAATGAGCCAATAAGAATCACGAGTTTATTAAAGAACCGAATAGAGATCACCCCACTTTTAAATACTGTTAAATTAAATATATGTGGGATAATTTTAATATATGTAAATAAGGACTCTTTAATAAATCTACTTTTGTTTATTTTTAATGGTTAGCTTATAAGTTAAAATGATTGTAAAAATGGAGAGCCAAAATGTAAAATAACCAATTTCTTTACTATAGTCTGTTAAGGATGAATAAATTGGCATCATTCCAAACACGTAATCAATGATTTCGTTATGTAGTAGTACAATACCTGCAATTGTTAAATGTTTTAATTTAATTTTATAATAAGGTATATATAAAAGTCCCTGCAAAGCCATTGCCCCATGGGATGCAATTAACATGTAACCTTGCCAATCTAAAGAACCATTAACAATCAACGTAAAAATGTTCATGACTACCGCCCAGACACCATATTTAAATAATGTAGTTACGGCTAATGCTTCGATATAAGGTACATTTTTATTACATATAAAAAAGAGCAAAAATATCGTAAAAAACAAACTTGCGGTTGGGCTATCCGGTACGAAAGGTAAGAAAACAATTGGGGTAATTTTTAGTTGACTTAGATACCAAATGTATCCATAAATCGTACCTAATAAATTAATGATAAATAATATAATCAAAAATTGTCGGTTTAGGAGTATTTGATTTAATTGCAATAAACTCACCTCTATCTAGTGCTAAGTATAGAAAAGCACCTTTACCAATTGTTAGGCAAAGGTGCTTGTACATACATATTATTCTTCTTCTTCATTAACACTCATTATAAAATCGACAAGCTGCTCTAATTCTTCATCCGTTCCGGTAAACATTTCTGGTGGCATGTCTCCGATACCGTCGACAGCAATTTGCGCTACTTCTTCTGGCCCGAATTCAATTCCGATTAAAGAAGGCCCTGAAGCTCCACCTTCAAGTGAATCTCCGTGACATCCTAAACAGCTGTTTTCATAGACAGCATATCCCGGATGATCTACATCGATTTCTGCCACCTCATCTGGGTGTATTGGTTGGTTATCCGCAGCAATCTGTTTCCAATCAACGGGAGCTGCTGACTCATATGTTAACCAGAAAACAGAAACTAAAGCTAGAATCATCATTCCAACAGCAATAGGACGTTTAGGAGGTCTTCTACCGGGTCCATTATCAAGAAATGGAGCGAGTAGTAAGGCACCAAAAGTAAGTCCAGGCAGAACGAGTATTCCAAATAAAATATATGGCCCACTCGCAAAGTCATATTTTAGTAATTCGTATAAGAATAAGAAATACCAGTCTGGTAACGGTATATAGGCAGCATCTGTAGGATCAGCAACTCCCTGCAAAGGAGCGGGAGCAGCAATTGTTGCACAAAGAAATCCGATTAAAAATACAGAGCCTATGAGCCATTCTTTCAGTAAATAGTTTGGCCAAAATGCTTCCGTACGTCCAGGATATTCTGAATAATCTTTAGGTACTGTTGACGTTTTATCTGCGGTAACTCGAGAATCCCCGACAAAACGCATTCCTTTACCTCTTTTCACAGCTTTCCCTCCTTTTTATAGTGGTCCAGCAATACCTTGTTTACGTATTAAAATAAAATGTACTCCAAGCAGTACAAATAATGCAGCTGGTAAGAAAAATACGTGAATTGCAAAGAATCTTGTTAATGTCTGTGCACCAACGATCGTTGGGTCACCTGATAATAACGTTTTTAACTCTGTACCGATAAACGGAACTTGTTCTGCAATTTCAAGACCTACCTGTGTAGCAAAATATGCTTTATTATCCCACGGTAGTAAATAACCAGTGAACCCAAGTGCAAGCATTACAAAGAAGATTAATACTCCAACCATCCAGTTTAATTCACGTGGTTTTTTGTATGCTCCTTGGAAAAACACACGCATCGTATGTAAAAGTAACATGACTATAACTACACTTGCACCCCAATGGTGCATCCCACGAACAATTTGTCCATGTGCTACCTGACTTTGTAAGTAATAGACTGACTTCCATGCATTCTCAATATCAGGAACATAATACATCGTTAAGAACATTCCTGATAAGACCTGTATAACAACGACGAAGAATGTTAAACCACCAAAACAATAAACGAACGCTGAGAAGTGATATGCCGGGTTAACATGTTCAGGTACTTCATGATCAGCTATATCACGCCAAATTGGTGTAACATCTACTCGTTCATCAATCCAATCATATAATTTTTGGATCATTACGTATTATGCCTCCCCTCTTGGTTTTGGTTCTCCAAGGTACAACATTCCATTTTCAACCTTATGTTCGTATACATCTAATGGCGCTAACGGTGGCGAACCCGGTACGTTTGTACCATCTTTATAGTAGCGACCATTATGACATGGACAGAAAAACTCATTTGGATAATCTTCACTGCCTTCCCAAGAAACGAAACAACCTAAATGTTTACATACTGGGGAAAATGCTTGAATATCACCATTTTCATCTTTGAATACCCATGCTGTACGGTTAATGTTTGATGTATACCATCCATCAACTTGTTCAACTTCCCAGTCAACACGCTGTGGCTCATCTGTAATATCATCAACAGAAATCTTAACATTAACTAACTCTCCCACTTCTCCTGCACTTTGAAGTACTGGATCTACAGCAAATCGCAACATAGGTACAAGCATACCAGCAGCCATAAAACCACCTAATCCAGTTAAGGAGTAGTTTAAGAATTGTCTACGGGATACTTGTTGTTTTTTGTCACTCATGGTTTTCCCCCCTCTTACACGTTTTCACGGACAATATTAAATCTTATTACTAGGACAATTCAATAATAGCTTAAAGTTAAGACACGGTCAATTATTAATACATTTTGTAACAAATATTTTGGTTTTTGCAGAATATTAACTAGTATTTACCAATAAGATCGAATTAACTCACTTATTTGTTCAACTTGACTGCGAATAAGTTTAACGGCATCTTCTGAATTTATATTTCCAGGTTTCATACCAGGAAGCCAAAGTAAATTACAATCTAAATTTTTTTCAACTTTTTTCCATGCGTTATCGAAAGTTATTACAAATATAGATGTAAATGGTTGTGTTTTTACATCTTCAATCCAACTATTTATACGGTTTACCTCATGATCAAGGTTTGAAGATTTCAAATAAGCGTATGTTGGAGCAAGTAAAACTCTGCCACTTAGTTCTTTTTCAATCTCATTCGTGTAAATACTTAGTACTTCACGATGAAAAGCATCTTTTTCCAAACTTGTCTCTTGCGATAAATGAAAAGCTTCCAAAGGAATAATTAATGTATCAATATATTCCTTTGCTTGTACATATTTTTTTAAATCCCCACTTAGCCACTTCACACCATTAATTCCTTTCCCATTTAGTAGTATTTTAAACTTAAAAATTATTATCCATATTTTTATAAAAATCTTTCAACTCACTTGAATAACGGAAGAATTTATCATTATCTTTATGATCCAAAGCTTTATTAATTTCTTGAAGCAAATATTTTACTTTCCCTTTAACTAATAGTTCGTTTAATAAGCTTTCCGCATATTGCTTGTCAATCTCTAACTGCATTAACTCTTCCTCTATAACAGCTTTGTATAAAGGATGTGAATTTTTTTCGGGAAAATTAATTTGAATATAAAAAGCTTCCTCATGATATAAGTGTAATTCATGGTAAGCTGTATACACATCATTTGTACGAACATTTCCTTTAAAAAATAAGAAGTTACGATCTTCTTCCAGAGTTGAAATAATTATCCCTTTAGGACAATATTCTGTATCGCTAACAAAATGTACGTTTTGTAAAGCTCGTTCATCTACTAATAGATCTTCAAGGAACCAGTTAATTTCTTGCACTTTAACGTTATAGTGAGAAATAAACCATTGTAAAAAGTGTTTTTTTGATTGAATGGATATCGGAGCAGACATTGTATAAATTTCAACCCCTTTCTACAGAGTTAATCGTAACATATTTTACTCATTAATTGAAAATTTTAACCGCTCTAAAAAGGATGATGTTTCCTCATCGAAAGGCTCAAGATTAATATACTTTTCTAATATCTTAATAGCGTTATTATGCAATCCTTCTTCTGTTAAAAAATAGCCATATTCTTTCATAAATTCTTTGTCATCTGATAAGTAAGTACTTGCCTCTTCATATGATTTCAGTGCTTTCTTATATAATTCTTCTTCAGTATAAGCTCTAGCCAGTTCCCATTCGTATATTGGATCACTTGCTCCAGCATTTTTACAGCTAGTAATAAGGTCGATTATGTCAGTGAACTGATTTCTGTCTTTGTACAATTGGATTAGTAAAAGAATTGCTTCCTGGTAATCAATATCTAAAGAAACAGCCTCTTTTAAGAAATGTATAGCTTCATGTTGATCATTTAAAGATAAAGTAAGTTGTGCAGCCAAATAATAGAGTTCTTTATTAAACTCATCATATTTAAGACCATCTTGAACAATAGCATAGGCTTCTTTTAGTTGCCCTTCTTCCTTCATTGCTAGAGCCAGTTCTGGATATACCGAATGATAGTGAGGATCAATTTCTAGTAAATGTTTCCAAACATTAATGGCTATATCATTTCTTTTTTGCTGAAAAGCCGTAAAACCATATTTAAACAATGTATCTGGGTCTTGACTTTTCGATTTTTCATAATAAGCTAATGCTTTTTCATAATGACCAATTAATGCATGACATTCGGCTAAACGCTCAGTTAAGGATATACCATTTATATCTTTTATTTCTCCTTCAACTCTTTCATAAAAAGGAATTGCCCGACTGTACTGTCCAGTAGAAAATAGGAGTTCACCAAGTGCAAAATCAATTACATTTTCATTTGGAGCTAGTTGCTTAGCTTCGAGTAATTTTTGTTCCGAAACTTCAAATAGTCCTTGTGCCTGATATAAATCTGCTAATTGAAGCAATGAATTCACATAATAGACATCTTGTTTGTCAAGTTGATTCAATAATTCAATTGCCAATTCATCTTTTTCTAGCTCAATATACATCTCCGCAAGTTTTGTAATAATCTCTCCTTCATCGGGGTAATCGCCCAGTAATTCTTCAAGAACTACAATAGCTTCTTCAAAGAATCCCCATTCGTAATATAATTCTGTGACCATAAACTTCTCATCATCTGTGGCGGTGGGAAGAAATTCCCTTAATAATTTTAACGCTTCGTCCACTTTGCCTTTTTCCATGAACTGCACGGCTTTTTCGATAGAAATCATTCATACATACTCCTTTTAAACATTGGTAACATTCAAGTGCGTTACAGGATAAACTTAACATCCTGTTATAACATCTGAACTCTAAAAGTTTAGAACAATAATTACTGATGACTTTTGCGACGCCCATCTCGAGATTAAACCACTGACACTAGTATGTCCTAGCGTTAGAAGAGCTAGATTAGAAAACTTGGCATTCGCCAAGCCTTTAATAGCGAGTGCCTTAGTTGCACTTATGCAGTAGGAAAGTTTTTCCTATCTGCCAATGAAAAATAGAATCTACACATGCAGATTCTATTCATTCGTTATACTTTTTAAGTCTTCAAAGAATCGTGGATACGAAACAGCTATTGAAGAGGTATCATCTAATGTTACTATATCTTCCGTAATTAATGAAGCAATAATTCCCATCATGGCGATTCGGTGGTCACTATAACTTTTTATTTTTCCGCCAGTTAAAGATGTTTTACCGTGAATAATCATTCCATCTTTTTGCTCTTCAATGTTTGCCCCTAATGTTGAAAGCACATCTATAACTGCGTTAATTCGATCCGTTTCTTTTACTCTTAATTCTTCGGCATCTTTAATGATAGTAGTTCCTTCTGCTTGAGTAGCAAGTAAAGCAATAATTGGGATTTCATCGATAAGTCTTGGAATAAGTTCTGATGCAATCGTGGTACCTTTTAAGTGACTATAGGTTACTGTTACATCACCTAACAGTTCTCCACTTATTTTCCTTTGATTCGTAATATGAATAGTAGCATTCATATCTAGTAAAACATCAAGAATACCTGAACGAGTTTTATTTAATCCAACATTCTTTAACGTAATACGGCTATTTGGTACAACAGCTGCAGCAACCATAAAAAATGCAGCAGAAGAAATATCTCCAGGGACAGTAACGTTACATGCTGTTAAATCATTTTTATTCGTCACCCTTATTGCATTTTCTTTTACTCGTATATCCGCACCAAAAGCACGTAACATATTTTCTGTATGATCCCTCGTTTTTGCTTTTTCAATAACTGTTGTTTCACCTTCCGCAAATAAGCCAGCCAATAGTACAGCCGATTTTACTTGTGCACTTTTAACGGGAAGTTTATATTCAATCCCCGTTAATGTAGTGCCACGAATAGATAGTGGCAGGAAATTGCCGTTTTTTCTCCCATCAATTTGTGCTCCCATTTGTTTAAGCGGTGTAACAACTCGGTCCATTGGACGAACGGTTAAAAAAGGATCTCCATATATAACTGTATAACAAGGAAGTGCTACTAATATTCCGGGCATTAGCCTCGCAGTAGTACCCGAGTTTCCCAAATATAACGGAGTAAGAGGTTCTTGGAACGACTTGAAACCTTCACTGTTTATTTCTACCGATGACCTAGACCTTTCAATCGATATACCTAACTTGCGAAAAATCTCGATAGTATGAAGGCAATCTTCTCCGTCTAAAAAATTTTCAATTACTGTTTTCCCTTTAGCAAGAGACCCAAACATTACTGCACGATGGGAAATAGATTTATCTCCTGGCACGTAAATATCACCATGTAAACCATGTTTTACCGGTAAGAAGGATGTATTTTTTTTCAAATAAAACAGTCCTTTCTAATTTTAAAAAATCACTTTAAGAGGATGTTCAAAAAGTCCGGTAAAAAAGACACTGCGAATTTCGCACGAATGCTTGTTTCTCCGCTACTCATGTATCTAAATGCATACATTCCGCTGCTCGAAACTGCGCCGCCTCCAACTTCTTGATCCTTTTTATCCTCCTTTTTGAACACGCACTTTAAACATCGATTGTAACTTCAAAACCCTTCTGTTTTAACAGGGAATGAGCTCTTTTTTGGTCTTCACGGTTTGTAACACTCAGTCTAAGTGCTCCATTAATATCATCCCGTATTTCCAAGATTTGAATGTTTCTTATACTAATTTCTTCATCAGCTAATAATTGTACTACAGATGCAATCGATCCCGGTTGGTCTTTAATATCAACATAAACATCATAAAATGACGGTAATGCTCCTCTAGTCTTTTTCTTTCCAAGCCCGTCACGGTATTTTTTAGCTTGATCTAGATAGGCAATCATATCTTCCTTATTATTTTTATCTAAAAATTCTTTTAAGGTTACCATTTCATTAATCCAGTCTTGGAGCAGTCGAGACATTTTGGAGCCATTATGCTGAAATATGTCTTGCCATAATTTTGGATTGCTAGAAGCAATACGAGTAATGTCACGAAAACCACCCGCAGCAAGATTTGGTAAATATTGATGAACTTGTTCCCATTTTTTTGCTTGATGGACGAGAGAAGAAGCAATTAAATGAGGAAAATGGGAAATGACACTTGTCATTTCATCATGTTCATCTGGTTGCAAAATAATAAAATTGCTTTTCGTTTCTCTAAGAACCTCTTTTAAAATTCCAACTTTATCCATCGAGCATTCTGTAGTTGGTGTTAATACATAAATAGCATTTTCGAATAAGTGTTCTCGGGCTGCACGAATACCGTTTTTATGAGATCCGGCCATCGGATGCCCACCTATAAACGTGATATTTGTATTGTTTAGATTATTAGCCACTTCCAATATAGACCCTTTAACGGAACTAACATCTGATACAATAATATCATGTTCGAAATCAATATGATCCAGTTGCTTTAAAAGTTCAATAGTTTCTGTAATCGGTGCTGCTAAAAAAACAATCTCCGCTTTTTTTACTCCCGATTCTAAATCTGTACAAATTTCATCAATCGTACCTTCTTCTAGGGCTATTTGCAATGTATCTACATTTAAATCATAGCCTAAAATATAGTTCTCTTGCATTTTTTTCATTGCTTTTGCAAGAGAACCTCCAATTAGCCCTAGACCTGCTACTAAAATTTTCCGTTTCATTTCAAAACCCCATCATTTATTTTCGATTGCAATTCTTTTAATATCGGTTGGAGAGCTAACATATCCTCTTCATTTCCAATTGTAACTCGTATCGTATTTGGATAACCAAGTAGGTTACCGGAGCGGACAATAAATCCGTGTTGCAATAAATAATGTGAAACCTTATCTGCATCTATTGGAGTATTAATTAATAGGAAGTTTGAATGTGATTCATAGTAAGACCAACCAATTGTGTCTAAAAACGCTTGAAAATCTTTCTTGACTTTGTCATTTAATTCTTTCGTTTTCTGAATAAACTTATCATCGTCAAGGGCTGCAATAGCTGCTTTTTGCGATAATGAAGTTGTATTAAAAGGCCCCCTAACAACATTTAACTTATGGGCTATTTCGGAATTTGCAATTCCGTATCCAACCCTTAATCCAGCTAAACCATAAATCTTTGAAAAGGTACGTAAGACAATTAGATTCGGATACGTGAATACAGAATCATGTAACGATAATCTTAATTGTTCTGATACAAACTCATAATAAGCTTCATCCAATACGACAAGAACTTCTGGTGGCACTTCATCCATAAATTGCTTGAACTCATCTTTTTGAATAATTGTACCAGTTGGATTGTCCGGCGTACAGATCCAGACCACTTTTGTATTCTGGTCCATTGCATTTTTCATTTCTTCTAAATCATGCTTGCCATTTCTTGTCGGAATCTCCCTTACTTCTGCACCTTCAATAAGTGAATGATGACGGTATTGTGTAAAGGTCGGAGAAGCCATTACAGTGTTGACTCCTGGATATAAAAAAGCACGACAAATAAACGTGATCACTTCATCTGAACCATTTCCAAAGACAAGTTGCGATTCATCAACGTTAAGTTTTTCGGTCAATTTCATTCGCAAATCAGATGTATAGCCATCAGGATATATTTCGTAATCTATCATACTTTTATTTAATTGCTCTTTTACTCGACTGGAACAACCATATGGGTTTTCATTTGAAGCTAATTTGACAATCTTATCTATGTTATATTTACGTTTCACTTCCGCAATTTGCATTCCCTGTTTGTATGCCGTTAATTGATTTAAAATTTCCTTACCAACCATTTAATCACCTTCATTTCCAACTAAATCAGGTCTTAATTTAATTGCTTCATTTAAAAAAACATGCTGTACCTCATTTTGTTTCAATTCTGTCTTTGCGACCATCATTACTCTAATACATAACGGTAAACTGTTTGGTACGTCAATTTCTTTCATACACATAACTGGAACATGAGTCCATCCATTCAACTCTCTAGCAACTTTTGCAGGAAAACTAGCGTTTAAATCATTTGTAACGGAAAATAATACATGAGATATATCCTCAGGTTTGATCTGATTAGTCTCTACCATTCTTAAAACCAATTTTTTAGTTTCTTTCGTTATTTCTGCTTCAATATTATCATTTACCGTTGTAGCTCCCCTAAAGCCCCGGATCATATATCCTTCAACTCCTTTTCAAACATTGCTAATGCTGTTAATACTTCTCGATCACTAAGTTCGATTGTTTTAGGATCAGCCACATTATTCAGTAAAACCATTTGAATATTCTGATTCTCGGCTTTTTTATCTAATTTCATTACCTCTAACAATTCTGAATTTTTTAGTCCGTATAAAGACAGTGGATAGTTATTATTCTTTAGCCAGCTATAAAGTGATTTGGATGGCAGGGCTTTATTATATGTTTGTTCACTTAGTCTTAAAGCAAACAACATACCTATTGCTACAGCTTCACCATGAGTAATTTTTCCATAACCTAATTTTGTCTCTAAAGCATGGGCTAACGTATGACCAAAGTTTAAAAATTTCCGGATATTTGATTCTTTTTCATCTTGTTCTACTATTTCAGCTTTAATTTTAATTCCATTACATAAATGGTCTCTTAATTGGTTGTTTGATAAGCTATAAATATCAACATTTAGAAGCCGTTTTAAAAAAGATTCATCTGCAATAAATGCTTCTTTAACAAGTTCTGCATAACCGGAACGTACTTCATGTTCCGGTAAAGAACTTAATGTGTTCACATCATAAATAACAGCTTTCGGTGGATAAAAACTTCCGATCATATTTTTCCCTAATTCATGGTTAATTGCTACTTTCCCACCCACACTGCTGTCATGTGCAAGTATTGTTGTAGGCATTTGAATAAAATCAATTCCCCGCATAAAGGTAGATGCGACAAATCCTGCCAAATCACCAACAACTCCACCTCCAAGAGCAATAATTAGTGACTTTCTATCAAGATGATAGTTCATTGCTTCTGTTTGGAGATGATAAAACTGACGTATATCTTTAGATGCTTCCCCACTTTTAATAATAGAGTGGAAGACACGCTGTCCTTTTAAAGCAGACAGAACATCATCTAAGTATAATGAAGCAACCTTATCGTCAGTGATAATTAGAATCGATGAATAATCCTGTTGGATAAGGTCTTGTAACTGAAAACGAAGGTTATCTCCGATATAGACGAAATATGAATGAGTAGACGTTTTTATACTCAGTTCATTCATTTAGAAACACCTTATTTCTTCGCGATAGTCATCGATTGCTTTTTTAAGCTGAGGAAATTGGTCACTTGTAAATTGATCTGTTAATGCTTTCGCCAATTCAAAAGCAATTACATGTTCCATTACCACTGCTGCTGCTGGAACAGCACATGAGTCAGAACGTTCAATACTTGCATTAAATGGTTCTTTTGAATCAATATCTACACTTTGTAAAGGTTTATAAAGGGTTGGAATAGGTTTCATTACACCTTTTATAACGAGAGGCATTCCAGTAGTCATTCCACCCTCAAAACCACCTAGACGATTTGTTCTGCGATAATAGCCTTTTTCTTCACTCCACAAGATTTCGTCATGAACTTCTGAGCCATTTCTTCGAGCAGCTTCAAATCCGATGCCAATTTCTGCTCCTTTAAAAGCATTAATGCTCATGACACTACCTGCTAACTTGGCATCTAGCTTCCTGTCATAGTGAACATAAGAACCAATCCCGGCAGGCATTCCTTCTACATAAACTTCACAAACACCACCGATAGAGTCACCATCTTTTTTCGCTTGATCAATTCGATCCATCATTTCTTGTTCAACATCTTTGTCTAAAACTCTTACAGGTGATGCTTCAGAAACTTCCATTCTTTCTTGTATCGTTACGTCTTCCATTTCTTTTGCTCTTATACCGGCTATCTCTTTCACATACCCAACTACTTCAATCCCTAATTGTTGGAGCATAATTTTAGCAACAGCACCAGCTGCGACTCGAGCAGTAGTTTCACGTGCGGAAGATCTTTCCAGTACATTTCTCATATCACGATGACCATATTTAAGTGCACCATTTAAATCAGCATGCCCCGGTCTAGGACGAGTAACAACGCGTCGAACCTTCTCGTTATCGTCAATTGGATCCTCTCCCATAATATTGACCCAACTCTTAAAATCATCATTGTTAACAACTAAAGTGATTGGGGAACCCAATGTATAGCCATGTCGAACTCCACTTGTAATTTCTACTAAGTCTTTTTCAATTTGCATTCTTCTACCACGACCGTGGCCTTTCTGTCTACGTAACAAAGATTTATCAATATCTTCTTTTAACAACGGCATGCGAGCAGGTACACCTTCAATAATTGTCGTTATTTTTTTTCCGTGAGACTCCCCTGAAGTTAAGTAGCGCATCATCATTCCTCATTTCCTTTGCAAGTCATGTTAATTTCTTTGATAAAAAAATGTATCAAAAAATGTTAATTGAAATTCGCTCGGATTAAAAATTTGTTTTGGATTTAAAGCTTCGCCAAAACGAGTATAAATTAATTTCTTAGCAGGATCAGTAAAATAGATTAAGTACATTTCTACAAACGATTAAATCAAGATTAGGTGGATGTGGATCTTTCAGCAAATTGTGTTTCTTAAATGAAATAGAAGCTTTTAGTTTTTCATTTATATGAAACTTATTGTTTTTAAATAGAAAGTATTTTGACTTTTTATGAGCTGGTAAATCTTTCAAAGCAGAAGGATGGTAAACACCTTCTTTAGCCTTTAATAGTACTTCCTCATCAATATCTGTTGCAATAATAGAATTTGTTATATTACTAAAATGTTCTTGCAACATGATCGCTAAACTATAAGGCTCTTCTCCAGTTGAACATGCTGTACTCCAGATTGTAAAATGCTTTTTATTTTTTATTAACTCTGGGATAATTATATCTCTTAATACATCCCATCGTCTTGGATCACGATAAAATTCAGAAACATTTATCGTAATCCGATCAAGAAATTCATTTTTTAATCCATCATCACGTGAAAGAGCTAAATAATAACTGGAAAAGTCAGTAAAACTTCTTTTGTTTCGTAATGATGTAAGTCTTCTACTCATTTGAGCTTCATTATATAAATTTAAATCTATCCCAATTTCATCATTTACTTTATTTACAAAACTATTATAATCCCCCAACGTATAACCAGCCTTTATTTAAGATAAATAATAGAAAGCCTCCGTATAAAACAGAGGCCAAAAACAGTTATTAGTAGATCCAAGTTTTGTCTTGTTTTTCGTAGGTAACAAGTTCACTTTCATTAAAGAATAGATTAATTTCTCGCTCTGCGCTTTCCGCGGAATCGGAACCATGGATAATGTTTTTACCAACTGTGATTGCATAATCTCCACGGATTGATCCTGGGTTTGCTTCTTGTGGATTTGTTGCACCAATCATTAATCGTGATGTTGTTATTACATTTTCACCTTCCCATACCATTACAAAGACTGGACCTGATGTAATAAAATCAACTAACTCCCCAAAAAAAGGACGGTCTTTATGTTCACCATAATGATTCTCAGCAAGTTCTTTTGATATTTGCATTAATTTTGCTCCCACTAATGAAAAGCCTTTTTGTTCAAAACGATTAACAATCTCACCGATCAATCCTCTTTGAACACCATCTGGTTTTACCATAATAAAAGTTTTCTCCATCATCTATTCTCCTTTTTCTTTTACCAATTAGTAAATATACGTTTTTTTATGTAATCGTTAAAAAGTTTATCAAATTATGTCAAATAATACAATTAAACTAAAATCGTCTTTTTCCAATTATATTTGCAATTGTTTCTAATGTTTTTTTTGCTTTATTGTTTTGTAAAGGTTTAATAGATTGAAGTGCTTTTTGTAAATACAAATTACTTAATTGATACGATTTTTCAATTGCATCTGTTTTATGTAATAAATGTAGTATATTTTGCATGTCTACTTCGTTAATTTCTTTTTCATATTTAAACACTTCCTTGATTTCATGTAAAAAATCAGGGTCTCTCATAGCGAACAAAGTCGGAATCGTGATGTTGCCTTGAATAAGATCACTTCCAGTTGGTTTCCCTAACTCTTCAGGTGAAGCAGTGAAATCGAGAATGTCATCAATAATTTGAAATGACATACCGACATTATACCCATAACGGTATAACTGATTTGCCTGTTGCGAGGGTACGCCAGAAGCGATTGCTCCAAGCTTGCAGCTAGTTGCAATTAATAAAGCAGTTTTTCTTTTAATTCTTTTGAGATATTTTTTTAAATCTTGCTCAACATTATATTTATCTTCAATTTGGGCAATTTCTCCTTCTACAACTTTGACGAGCGTTTTCGATAAGGAGTGATGCACATCAGGAATACTTACAGTTGTAATTACTTCGAGAGCTCGGGCAAGAATATAGTCCCCAGTGTACATTGCCACCCGGCTGCCATATAGATGTTTAATTGTAGGTTTTCCTCTTCGTAACTCAGCATCATCAACAACATCATCATGAACAAGAGTTGCCATATGGATTAGTTCTAATGCCACTGCAACAGATTTTATTTGTTCAATATTTTGTTTATAATTTCCAAATTGAGCTGATAACAAAACAAAAACTGGACGGATACGTTTCCCACCAGCACGCAATAATTGTAAGGAAGCCTCACGCAATATCGGATGTTCTGCCTCGATTGTTTCGGTTAATGAATTTTCGATATCTTGTAAGTCTTTCCTTAAAAACCCATAAATATTCGCAAGTTTCATACTTTTCACCTTTTTTACTGTCTTTTCTATGGCTGTTATTTTGTCGCCATATGCATTGCTGCAACCCCACCTGTATAGGATTTAACAGCAACATAGGAAAAACCTGTTTCAATAAACATTTTTTTAAGCTCATTTCTATCTGGAAATTCTCTTGTCGATTCATTCAACCAGGCATACTCTTGATAACTTTTCGCAAAAAGTTTTCCGAACATTGGCATGATAAAACGAAAATAAAAAAAATATAATTGTTTAAAGCCTATCAAAGTCGGCTGTGACGTTTCTAAACAGACGACTTTCCCTCCTGCCTTGGTTACACGATACATTTCTTTTAAAACTGTTTCATAATCAGGAACATTTCGTAAGCCGAAACCAATCGTTACAAAATCAAATGTCTCATCAGGAAATGGAAGTTCCATTGCATTTCCATGAATAAAATTCAATTGCTCTAATCGTTCTTCTTTTTGTTTTTCATGTGCAACTTTGAGCATGTTTTTACTGAAATCAAGACCGATCACTTCACCTTCATTACCGGTAGCTTTTGCCATCGCAATTGCCCAATCCCCTGTTCCAGTACATACATCAAGTGCCTTACTCCCTTTTTGTACTTGCATTCGTTTCATTACATCTTTTCTCCACGCTATATGTCGATTAAAAGAAATAATAGAATTCATCGAATCATACTTATTATAAATTTTTTCAAAAACGTGATGGACTCTTTCTTCTTTTGAACTTTCTGTCATGCATTACCCTTCTTCCGCTATTGACGTATTGTAAGATAATTTAATATTATTTGTAATCATATTTTTGAATGATCCGAATCTGTAAGGTAAAGCAGATGTTAGTTTATCCAATGTTCGCTCCCTTAAATCTATCTTATCCTCAAGTTCAGTTAGCACAGAACCATAGTCCGCATTTAGTGAATACTTTCTTAAGTAATCTTCAATAGGAGAATATTGATTCATTTCGATCTTTTCTTTCTCTTTCTTAAGTCTATTGATTAGTAATAATTCTTTAATAATTGGAATGAGTTCATATTTATCCTTAAGAAATGATGTAACTTCTGTAAACAGGAGAGATTCAATATCTCTGATAGTGTCTACCAATTCATCGATTGTTTGAACATTTTCATAAAATAATATCATCTTTTTTTCATTAATTTCTTTTATTGCTATCGCTAATATTCGTATCATATCAATATCTTCTATCTCAGACAATAGCATATAATATAATCCACTATAATAATCCCCTGCTAGGACTGATAGTTGCTTTTCGATATTATCCATATTATTCGAATTCCTGCTAGGAACTAATTCATGTGTATCTAAAGCAATTTGCACGAGCATAATCGTTGTCATATAATGCTGTTTTTTAGTAGATGAAATTTCAAGATCCTTATAAAGATAATGTAAAATATATAATTTATCATAATCAATTAAGGGCTTCTGAATATATTTTTCCACATATGAATGACTTATTTTATTCTCGATCATATGTTTTAATTGATTTGTTTCTTTACTCAATATGTGCACGCCTACCACCTATGCCCTTTCATGCAATCATTACTAATAGTATAGCATAATTTATAATCATGAAGCGAGAATGGATATTTAGAATATGAATTTTGATTAATTCCTACTAACTATCACTTATTTCCTCAACAAAGTCAATAATTATAGAAAGAGGTCAATTATTTCTGCCCCAAGGATGGTATTGGTATCGTAACAAAATAAAAAAGGGCACGTTGTAGGACGCACCCTAATTTTTTGTTGCTCTATGTAAAATTAGCTTTTTACAGCTTCTTTTAGAGCTTTACCAGCTTTGAATGCCGGAACTTTACTTGCAGGAATTTCAATTTCTTCACCCGTTTGAGGATTGCGACCTTTACGGGCAGAACGTTCACGTACTTCAAAATTACCAAATCCGATAATTTGAACTTTTTCTCCATCTTTAAGTGAATCCATGACAGATTCAAATACAGCATCAACTGCTTTTGCAGCATCCTTTTTGGATAATTCACTCTTCTCAGCTACAGCATTGATTAAATCTGTTTTATTCATGACATTCACCTCCTCCCAAAAAATATAATTTGTTTATAAACAAATTATAAAGCTATTCCCATTTGTTCACCAATTTGCCGTTTTTTATACTTCATTTGGCAATAAACTGATGATAAAGCTTATACTAACTGACTTTATCATAAAATTCAACATATAATAGTGATTTTGTACGTTTTTTTTTCAACTTTTTTAATAGGCTTTAAAATAATGCACCATTTTTACAAAAAAATAGCAAAAATCATGTACAGACGTGACCTTTGCCGTAATTATTTCATCACAATATTTTGATTTTTAAGCACAAAAAACCGGGCAAAGTTTGACCCGGTTTTTTCCTTCCTTCTAGAATCAGAGAATATCCGATAATTTATATTTTTCGCATTAACAAATCATATCCTGTACGCTCCTTAATCACAGATGCCACTTCTTCCCATTCTTCCGCTCCTGGTTCCGTAGATAGTTTGACAGACACCTCTGACTTGTCCATGTGCAATGACGGATTTTTACTCATTTTCCATGTAGCTGGTATCATTTCCTTAGTTATTCGAATAATTTCATTTTGCTTAGGCTGTTTGGCAAATGTCACATCCATACCAATTCGTTCACTTAGTTCCTGCATCATTTCTCTATAATTTTCAGCAACCTCAGGCGAAATAAAATGCAACTCCATAACTAGTTTTCCGTCCCATTGCTTCCTACTCGCTTTATAAAGAATAGCCCCATGTTCTTTTGCAAAACTTTTTGCTGTAGCAATCGCCTGATTAATTTCCATTGGCTCTACATTCGATTTAGTTCCGAAATACTGACTTTCGTCTGCTTGGAATTGTCTTTCCATCTCTTCTTCTGCAAAATGTAACGTAAACCCTGTCATGTCATGAAATTTTTTTGCTATTTCGGTGCCATTTTCTGGCTTCTTTTGTTTTGTAACAACCATCTGTTCATTCACATGAACAGATGGCATTTCAACATATTCTCCAAGTAATGATTGTAGCAATGGTTGAAATGCTTCATGTCGAACAGATTCTGAAAAGTCGATGTCCCATCCAGTTTGCTCTTTCAAGAGATCTCTTATTTGCTTCCGTTCCTCAATAGAAAAAGCATCCGGGAATTGGAAGGACAACAAGATATGTTCATCTTCTGTTCCCAACTGTTGAACACCGCAGCGCAAGAAACGAGCGTCATCAGTGAAATAGGTGCGGACGATATCCATTGCTTGGTTGGGATTCATCTTCAATCCTTGAATAGGTAAATCAAGGTTGCTCAATCTAAAACGGATACCGTCATCTAATTTATATCCAATTGTACCTTCAGGATCCGTATGACGGTAAGTTTCAGGAATACTCTGTAATGCTAAAGCAATCGAAAATTGTGTTGTTTCTTTTATCACATTTAGAAAGCGGAAAATTTCCTGTAACGAAAGCGTATATTCTGGTACAAGCTCCCAATTAACATCCTTAACATATGGACGACTAAAGGAAAGCACCTCTGTTGCCACCTTTTGAAACATCTCAATCGATAAATTCCACGTACCAAGTGATTCAACTACTTGGCTTGCTTCCACTCGATCTACCTTGCCCTTTGGCGTTTCACAAAAAAAAGTGGCTGTCTTTGGATGTACATTTTGGCAAAGACCAAACTTAAACGTAGATTTACCATCTTTTTTATAAAGCAGCACTTGTCCAATTTTTCTTCTTAGTAAATCCTGTTCTGGATTTGTTTTGTATCTTTTTCCAATAATCCCCTTTCCCTCTTTACGTTTTTTGAATGGATAGGTTTCACCATTTTCGACTAATATCGGGTTAAACCTAGGGTGAATCTTCGTTGATAATGAAGATCTGGCATCATCGTCTCCATGGACAAGCATGGTATAAGTTGGTTTCAGAGTTTCGATAAAGCGAGTCATTTCATTCGCATCTGCATGGGCAGATAAACCAAATTTATCAATGCGACAGTTTACTTCATACGTAGTACCATCAATTTCAAGGCTATGCTCGGTTCCTTCAGCAAGGGCAAGCAATTTTCTGCCAGGGCTTTCTTCATCCTGGTAACCAGTAATAAAGACTGCATGCTTTGGATCCGATACCAGCTGTTTCGCATACCAAGCGCTTGCTCCTCCTGTCAACATTCCTGACGAGGCAACGATACATGCTGGTTTTCCACTTATAATTTCCTTCCGATCTTGTGCTTTTACAGCAATACAACGTCCTTCCGTTAAAAATGCATCCCCACTCGTTCGAATCCGATGGGCAACAGGTCCTTTTAGATAATGAGGGTAACTTCTGTAAACTCGGCTTACTGGTGTTACCAAGCCATCTACATATATTGGAAAGGTTGGAATTAAGCCTTTATTCATATAATCTTGTAAAATCAGGAGTACTTCCTGCGCACGTCCTAGAGCAAAGGCTGGAATTAAGGAAAATCCGCCATTTTCAACGGTAGCAGCAACATTTTCTGCTAGACGTTTTTCCTCTGTATTACGATCCGTGTGCAGACGATTACCATATGTGGATTCCATAACCACCACGTCAGGACGAATATTTTGTGGGACTTTGGCTCCTGGAATAGTTCTTGAACCGCCAAATGATATGTCTCCAGTAACAAGTAGACTTTCCTCATTCGTTTCAATGAAAAACATAACAGCTCCAATGATATGTCCCGCTCTATAAGCCGTTATTTTCATGTCTCCTACTTGGATGACACCTTTTGCAGGGAAAATTAAAATCTTTTGTAAAAGATTTGTTACTTCTTCTTCCGTATATGGCATGAGTGATTGAGTTTGCCGAGTTTGCTCTGTTAATATTTTATAAGAATCCTTCATCATAATTTGCATTAAATCGGCAGTTGGTGGCGTTGCATAAATTGGAACATCTGGATACAATGTATGCACCACTGGCAAAGCCCCAATATGATCCGCATGGGCATGAGTTACGAGAATTACATCAGGTTTACTCAGATCCTCCAGCATCCCAAACATGGGGAGCACATTTTCTCCATGCATGCGCATACCCGCATCAATCAGGATACTTGAAGCACCCATCTGAATATGCAAACAAGAAGCGCCAATTTCACTTCCGCCACCAAGTACAGTTATTTTCACCTTAAAAATCCTCTCTTTGTAAAAATTTCATTTAATTAAATTGTATTATGAAATAATGATTCTTGCAAAGAGGGCGAAAACACATATCAATAGAGTAAGAAACTTTCGCCAATTTAAGAAAAGCGCAAGCGCCCGTTTAGCGGCGTATGTGCTGGACTGAACCTAGGAGATAAAGGAAACATGCCCCTGCAAAAGGGGGATGCCGACATTGGCCGCAAAGACCGTAGTTAGTCGGCCTTCCTTTACCTATTGAGTCGATGTTGACTTTCACCCAAGGGCATAAGGGCGACTAAGCCTCTGTCTAAAGCCAATCAGCAAGTCTTCTTTATCGAATCGTGAGGTGAAGGAAGCACACTAGCCGCTGGGCGCTGGATCTGGACGTGACTATTCCTACAACGAAACCTATCCACAGCTATAGAACTTTATCATTCCCTAAGCATTCAAAACCAGAAAAATTATTTTCAAATAAAAACAGCTAAATTAGCTGTTATAAAATAATTGCTATTAATCCTCCTGATCCTTCATTAATAATTCTTTCTAGAGTATCTTTTAATTTATATCTAGCATTTTCAGGCATTAAAGATATTTTTGCTTGTATACCTTCTCTCACAATAGAACTAAGTGAGCGTCCGAAAATATCTGAGTTCCAAATCGATAGGGGATCTTCTTCAAAATCTTGCATTAAATATTTGACGAGTTCTTCACTTTGCTTTTCTGTTCCAATAATTGGTGCAAATTCAGATTCCACTTCCACTTTAATCATATGGATGGACGGTGCTACTGCTTTAAGTCTAACTCCAAAGCGAGATCCTTGCTTAATAATTTCTGGTTCATCGAGCTCCATATCTTGTACAGAAGGAGCTGCAATACCATAACCGGTTTGCTTAACCATTTGCAATGCACCGGCAATTTGGTCATATTCTCGCTTAGCGTGTGTAAAATCCTGCATTAATGCAAGTAAATGATCTTTTCCTCGAATTTCTTCTCCAACAATTTCTTTTAAAATATTTTCATATAGATTTTGTGGTGCAAATAAATCTATTTCTGCAATCCCTTCCCCCATTTCCATACCCGAAATCTCCGCATGGTCAATATATTCGTATTCAGAAAATTCATTAACGATACTGTTTACATCTCTTAATCGTTTAATATTTCTAACTGTCGTTTGAATTGCTTCTTCATAATTGCGTTTTAACCAATGATTATCATGTAAAACCATTACCCAGCTTGGTAAATTGACGTTTACTTCGAGTACTGGAAATTCAAATAAAGATTCTCTTAATACATTAAATACATCATGTTCATTCATTGTTTCAATACTCATACATAATACCGGCACATCATGTTCTTCCGTCAATTTCTGGCGTAACAATTCGGTATCTTTATCTGTAGGACGGGCAGAATTAACGATCATTATAAACGGTTTGCCAACTTCCTTTAATTCATGTATTACTTTTGTTTCTGCATCAACATAATCAGCTCTAGGTATATCCCCAATGGTTCCATCTGTTGTAATTACAATACCGATAGTTGAATGCTCCTGAATTACTTTTCTCGTTCCAATTTCTGCAGCATCATGAAATGGAATAGGATCCTCATACCATGGGGTATTAATCATCCTGGGACCATCTTCATCCTCAAATCCTTTCGCTCCGTCAACTGCGTATCCAACACAATCAACAAGGCGAACATTCACATCTAATCCATCTTCAATATTGATTGATACTGCTTGGTTTGGAATAAATTTTGGTTCTGTTGTCATAATCGTCCTGCCAGCAGCACTTTGAGGCAATTCATCATGTGCACGGATCCGATCATTTTCCTCTGTGATATTTGGCAAAACAACTAATTCCATAAAACGTTTAATAAAAGTTGATTTACCTGTTCTAACAGCTCCAACTATTCCTAAATAAACATCCCCGTTCGTTCGTTTAGAAATATCTTTAAAAATATCAATCTTATCCAAGTGGTTCCCTCCTCTTCCAAATAGCAAACAAAATTTTCCCCATAAGTCCGATACTAATATAAGTCTATGATGTTGTCCGATTAAAATATGACTTGAAATATGATAAACATTATGTATTTAATCCATAGAAAAACCCCTTGTAACACCATATGCGACAAGGGGGAAATTAGACTAATTATTTATTTAAAAAAACCGGTTCATTATTTTCTACCGTATACGGTAAAGAATATGCTGGAACGAATGGATAATGATCTGTAAGTATAGACCTGATATCGTCTCCTGTTTGATAGGTATGATCAAATTCTTCCAAGGCTTGTTTAAGATCAATACGATAGTCAATATATATTTTACCATCTGTATCTATAAGGAGTGGTAAGTTTTCATTTGAATAAGGACTAATAACGTGTGGTTCTGATTTATACCCTAATTTTTTATAATTTAACTTATAAAGATCTGGAGCAATTTGTTCACCGAAAGGGGGATAAATGTTTTTAGAACGGTAAATATCTAGTTTAACATTTATTGCCCTGATTTCTTCTGTCAATCTTAAATCGATTAGTTTTACCCTTGGATCATCCTCTGGTGTCACAATTATGTATTGATATACTCCACCATTTTCGTAAGCAGTACCAGGTATTTCTGATAACAATTGATGTTCTATTAATAGAGAAAAATCAATCAAATATTTTTCATAAATATCAACATCACTCGATTTTGTTTTTATCGGAACTAATCCGTTCGTTTCTTCTACATATTGCAAAACTGCTGTTTGAACCATGTCTAATTGTGCTTCATTTGGGATTTGATTTTTAGCTAATTCATTTTGTGGATATAAACAGCCAGTTAATAAACCAACTATTAATAGACCGATAAATACGATGTATGCTTTATTTTTCACATTGATGCCCCCTTAACCAGTTGGTCCGCTTATAACAATAAATAAAACAATTAATCCACCCGTAATAAAACAAATATAAGCTAGAATAGAAATAATTATACTAAAAATTCCTTGCAATTTCCTTCTACTTAATTGGATAAGAGCAATTGCCAAAATAAGGAGTCCAATCCCTACGAAAGAAATGATTTCTTTTATTTCTGCTGCACTCATTTTTTCACTCCTACACCTGTCCGATATCTAAAAGTTATTATTTCCTCATCCATTATATCAAATCAATCAAAAAACTAAACTCTTACGTTGCGTTTACGATAGATACGAGTTGTGGAAAGCACTAAGCGACAAGCGATTCACAGATTAAGAGAGTACGTTCTAGAATTGAATTTTATTTGGTCAGCTTTTGTAGCGATCTCCGGCTCCTGCAATTATTCATCGTAATTAATACTGTATTCTGTTCCTCTTTAGCCTTAATCTATCAATAAATTAGTGTTTTACAGTACCCATATAATTTCCTTTTCGATGAAATATTGGATGTATTTAAAAATGCCCCCATTATCCATGTTAAAAAATAAAAAACTGGAATGACTCACAATAAGCCATTCCAGACTGACTAAACAATACCCAGCATCTCTATTTGAGTTTACTGTTGCGTTTTATAATATGCATACGTTTTTTAAATTGTATCTTCTCTAGCCCATCTTAAACGATTTTAATCAAAATATCGTCGCAATGATTCCATTGATGACGGAATTTCATTGTTGATTATGGAACGTACAATCTGATTTTCTTTATCTTTGGAAATTGGTCGATTTGCTAGATTTGATAAACGACGAACAAGATACCTAATCGTCTTTTCGTCCGATAAGTCATCATATTGAATAGCATGTGCAATATTATATATTTCATCGATAGAAATATTTGATCTGTCTTCAATTTCTTCCATTATTTTTTTTGCATTTTGATCCAAGATACATTCCCCTCCCTGCGTTCTCAAAAGTAGTATATGCAGGGAAAGTTTAATATGTTTATGTTATTTATCACGAATCATTTACGGATGAAAAATCGTCCATTTCTTGTTTTTTATCCCGATTCATCAGTTGTTCAACTACAATTTTAGGTTTTTTATCATTAAATAAAATATCATAAATACCATTCGTAATCGGCATATCTACATTCAAACTTTTACTTAATTGATGTGCTGCTTTTGTTGTTCTAACCCCTTCCACAACCATATTCATTTTACTTAATACTTCGTCTAACGAGTTACCTTTCCCTAATAAATTACCTGCTCGCCAATTTCTACTGTGAACGCTTGTAGAGGTTACAATTAAATCCCCAACACCACACAAACCAAGAAACGTTAATGGTTTTGCACCCATTGCTGTTCCAAGTCTTGTAATTTCCGTTAACCCTCTAGTTATTAATGCTGCTTTAGCATTATCTCCAAAACCGAGACCATCCGATATCCCAGCCCCTAATGCAATAATATTTTTTAATGCACCTCCAAGTTCAACCCCAATGACATCCGAGCTCGTATAAACGCGAAAAGCTTCATTTATAAATAGGTTTTGAACAAATTTAGCTTTATTTTCATTTTTAGCGGCAACTGTTACAGTAGTAGGGTGACGTAGAGCAACTTCTTCTGCATGGCTTGGACCAGATAATACGACAATATCGTCCGTTTGATATGTTGGGATTTCTTCACCAATTATTTCTGAGACTCTTTTAAACGTTTCAGGTTCTATTCCTTTGGCAGCATGAACGATTGTGACATCTTCTGGCAAATCATCTCGAACTAATCTGCAAACGTCACGAATTGCACTTGAAGGAACGACAAAACAAATTGCCTCAACCTCATTTATTGCGTCTTTAAGTTCTTGATAAGCTGTGATTTTCTTTGGTAAACTAACGTCCAGGTATCGATTATTTGTGTGGGAAATATTGATTTCATCAACCTGTTCTTTTCGATGAGACCATAACCTGACATCGTAACCTTTATCCGCCAAGACGATAGCTAAGGCAGTTCCCCAACTGCCTGCACCTAATACTGCAACTTTTCTCATACCAATTCTCCTTTAACTTCTTTTTCTAGCAATAATTTTTATAGGTGTACCCGTATAACCAAAAGATTCTCTAATTCTATTTTCAATAAAACGTTTAAAAGAAAAATGCATTATTTCAGGGTCATTAACAAACACAACAAAAGTTGGTGGTTTCACAGCAACTTGTGTAGTATATAGTACTTTTAGTCGTTTCCCCTTTACTGTAGGTGTTGGATTTACAGCAAGTGCATCCATAATAACGTCATTTAATACATTTGTTGGGATTCGCTTCGAGTGACTCTCGCTGACAAGTTTAATAATTGGTATTAATCTTTGAAGGCGTCTTTTCGTTTTTGCAGATAAAAAGACGATAGGTGCATAGTCCAAAAATGGAAACTCATTTCTTATATCTTCTTCAAATTGTTTCATCACTTTTTCCCCTGGGTCAACTGTATCCCATTTATTTACTACGATTACAATCGCTCTTCCTGCATCATGAGCATATCCTGCAATAGTTTTATCTTGTTCACGAATTCCTGTTTCTGCATCAATAACAACGAGTACTACATCTGAGCGATCAATCGCCTTTAAAGCCCGAAGAACACTATATTTCTCTGTTGATTCGTATACTTTACCTCGTTTTCTAATTCCAGCTGTATCGATAATAACAAAATCTTGATTATCTTTATGTATGAATGTATCGACAGCGTCTCTTGTTGTTCCTTCAATGTCACTCACAATAACTCGTTCTTCGTTCAGTATCGCATTTACTAAAGAGGATTTACCAACATTTGGACGTCCAATAACACTAAAGTAAATTGCTTCGTCATCTGCTTTTTCATCATCCATCTTAGGGAAATGCCGAATTACTTCATCTAATAAGTCCCCTAAACCTAACCCATGAGTTCCTGAAATTGGGTAAGGATCTCCAAATCCAAGTGCATAAAATTCATAAATTCGATCGCGCATTTCCGGATTATCTATTTTATTTACAGCCAATATAGTAGGTTTCTTTGATCTATATAGTAATTTTGCTACTTCTTCATCAGCAGCTGTTACACCGTCTCTACCATTAACTAAAAAGATAATAACGTCAGCTTCTTCAATTGCAATCTCAGCTTGATGTCTAATTTTTGATAACAGAGGTTCATCTGTTATTTCAATTCCACCAGTATCAATAATATTAAAATGCGTAGACAACCATTCAACTTCTGCATAGATGCGATCGCGTGTCACACCGGGTATATCTTCTACGATGGAAACCCTTTCTCCAATTAGACGGTTAAATATTGTTGATTTTCCTACATTAGGTCTTCCCACGATTGCTACTGTAGCTTTTTTCATGAAAGGACATCCCTTCCTAAATTAATTGAAATCTTCATTCATTTTATCAAAGTCGTTAAGTTATCACAATTTAGTTCTATCTACTTATACTATGTTTCTCCGAAATTTATTTAAAATCATAAATAAACATGTCTGAAAAAATTGTATGATGATAAGCAACAGTATTGTAATACTTATATGAATAAAAAATACTTGTTCTCCAATAATATTATTTAATCGATAACTGATTACAATCATTTCGTAAATCAGTTGACCGAATGATATTCCTACCAGCGCCGCAGTTATCTGTTCATAGTGTTTTTGTAAAAGAAACGAAATGACAACTACACTAAGGATCGGTATCATAAAGTAGGAAGGCATAAAAAACCAGATTGGTGTTATTTTTTTCCACATGAGTAGAGAAACATATCCTATCATAATTGGAAATGTTGCGATCATTTTATAAATAGAAAAAACATCGGTTACATAAAAAATGATTACACTTAATAAAAAGCATAAAAAAGCTATAGAAACAGAAACACCATTGATGTTTAAAAACATATTTGTAGTGATAATTGTTATTAATATCCAAAACAAAAATAATGTGCGTTTCCTTCCAGTCTCCATAAAAAAATAAACGATAATAAAAAATACCCACATAAGCCAATAAAAAAGAAATTCTTCATTCATTTACATCACCTTCTATCATAACAGTATGTATGAATTAAATAAGCTTTATACTTTTAATAGAAAGTGATTGAATATACATCTCCAAGGTAAACAGGGACAAAAGAGTTTTGGTCATAGAGAAATCCGAACTATGATCCAAACTTCTTCAATTAAAGTTTGGGATAGTTCGGATTTACGATTGGTTGTTATCCATAAGCTGTTGAGTAAAGTTCGAATAGCAACTAGTCCTACCGCTACGGAAATACACTGCGCTTTCCGCAGGCGGCTGATGTGCCTTCCTTGTGCTATGCGACTTTAGTTGTCTCACCTAGGTCTTTCCTCCTGCAGGAGTCTCCGTGTATTTCCTTCGCTGGGCGTGCTTGGTAAACAGCTCTGCACAATTTGTTACTACTATCTTAATGGTTGATTGGAGTCGGAGGGCAGTCGACTCCTGGTCGGCAAAAAGCGGTCACGTCCTGGGACTGTAGCTACGCTTTCGTCCCACCGTAAAGATTTGTGACCAACGCCGACACTTGCACGTCCTGTGCGTCGTGGGAAAAGCAACATGGGAACGCAGACTAAGAACGTCACGGTCTCATGTCTTCGTCTGCACTTGTACATCCTGTACGTCGGACGACTCAGAAGCAGTGGTTTTCTGCTTCAGAGGCAGACCACCGTGCCTAAGGATGCGCGAACTGCCCAGAGTCGGAAATCAACGAAGCTGTTACTAGTTTTACATTACTGCACAGTATCCTTCAACTTCAGATTAGATTCATATCATTGAAATAGTAACGTTCTATGCTTACTATCTTCATTAGAATTACTTGTTTAGTTATGTCCTAATCTCTATGTTAGTTCATTTTATTGTTTATATTTATCTAATTTATCGCCAATCATATCTCCAAGTTGAAAACTTGACGAGTCTTCTTCGCGTTCGTATTGTTCAATTTCACCTTGTTCTTTATCTTGTTCGACTTCTTTAATACTTAAAGAAATTCGCTGTTCATTTTCATCAACACCTAATACTTTTGCAACTATTTTCTGCCCAACTTCTAAAACCTCATCTGGAGTTCCGATATGGCGGTTAGCGATTTGTGAAATATGCACAAGACCTTCTACACCGTCTTCGATCTCAACAAAGGCACCGAAATTAACAATACGTTTAACAACACCTTCAACCTTATCACCAGGATTGATACGATTTTCAATTCCTGACCATGGACCTGGTAATGTGTTTTTATACGATAATGAAATTCGTTCATTTTCTAAATCCACGGATAAAACTTCGACGTTAATTTTATCGCCTTCTGATAAGACATCCGATACTTGATCGACATGTGTATGAGCAAGTTCAGAAATATGTACGAGGCCATCAACTCCACCAATATCTACAAATGCACCAAAATTAGTTATTCGTTGTACAGTTCCTTCAACTATTTGCCCTGCTTCCAATGACTCTAAAAGTTCAGCTTTCTTCTTCTCTTTTTCTTCCTCTACAACTGCACGATGAGACAGAATAATTCTATTTTGTTCTTTATTTAAATCAACAATTTTCACTTGCAATTTTTTGTTCTTATAATCTGAAAAATCTTCTACAAAATATGCTTCCACAAGAGAGGCTGGTATGAAACCCCTTAGACCAACATCGACCACTAGCCCGCCTTTTACAATTTCCTTTACTTCCGTCTCAAATATTTCATTTTGATCAAATTTTTTCTGTAGGTCTTCCCAAGCTTTTTCTGCATCTACCATTTTTTTCGATAAAACAACTTCTTCATCATCCATTTTCTTTACTTGTAATGTTAGTTCGTCCCCCTCTTTTACAACATCACCAGGATTTTCCACATGAAGATGGGATAACTCACTAATTGGTATAACTCCTTCTGACTTATAACCAATATCAACAAAAACTTGTTTTTCATCAACTTTTACAACAGTTCCTGTTACAATACTTCCGACTTGTAATTCATTGTTTGATTCCACCATTATGTATTCACTCCTAAGCACTATTTGAAAACAACAATTTATAGAGAAACTAACATTTTCCTTTTCATATAGTATAACATGAAATCTATCTTGATAATAACTTCTTATAATATATTTCATTTGTCAAGTGAAATTATAGTAAATCACCTTAGCTTTTATGAAGAAAAAGATTAACTTCGTTCAAAATTTCTGCTACAACTTGATCAATCGATAACTCTGTTGTATCAATTGCAATTGCATCTTCTGCTTGAATTAATGGAGATGTTTCCCGATTCATATCTCGGTTGTCTCTTTCTTTTAGTTCTGCTTTTAATTGTTCGAGATCAGAAGCAATTCCCCTTCTTTTGTTTTCACTATATCTTCTTTTCGCTCTTTCTTCTACAGAAGCTATTAGAAATATTTTAACTTCAGCATGAGGTAAAACATTCGTTCCTATATCTCGCCCATCCATTACAACGCTTTTATTCTCCGCAAGCTTTCTTTGTCTTTCCACCATATCCTCACGAATAAGTGGATGTTTTGCTACAAGAGAAACAGAATTGGAAACGACCTGTGATCGAATAGCTTCTGTAACATCCTTCCCATCTAATAAGATTATTTGTTCTTTTCCGTTCTCTTTTAAAGTAATTGTTGTCTCGTATAGTAATTCAACTAAAGAATTTTCATCTTCTAGATCAACCCCGCACTCTATCGCTTTTAACGTGAATGCACGATACATTGCACCTGTATCTATATACACAATGGATAATTTTCGAGCAATTTTTTTAGCGACAGTACTTTTTCCCGCTGCAGCTGGTCCATCAATAGCGATTCTTATCTTCTCACTCATCATATCGTTCCCCCTACTTCACTGAAAGTAACCTTATTGTATGAAAAAACTTGGCAAAATGCCAAGTTTACGATTAATTTATAAAATGCCCTGTTTTCTTTTTTTCCTTTACGTATAAAAACAGTATTGAATAATTTTTTCTCGATCATTTGGTTGATCAAAGTGATATTTTATTGACATGATGCGAATATTTCCTAAACGCTGATAACGAATAAATTTATATAATTATACTTATTGTTTTCCCATTATAAAACGAAATAAACTTTTAATTTATTAACTGATTTTATACTTATTTCTGGCGGAATAATAACTGCAGTTCGCCACCACTTATATCATATGTTACAGAAGTAAAAGGATTAAAAGAATTATTCAGACAATGAATCGCAATATCAACATTTGTCTTTGTTCGTATAAATTCTCTCGCTGGATTCTTCTCACTTCTTCTATCTTAGGAATAGGAATTGCTAAAGCAGGAACAGTTAATTGGTTATATGGTTTAATTGGTGCCAAAAACTCGTATACTTTTCCAGCAACTGTATAAAAAATAGAATAATATCTATTTGGTGTTAGGGATCACTCTTTGTTGATCTAATAGTAATGGGATAATCTACATACAAAAACTGCTCATCTTTTATCAACTATTCTGCATCGTAAGGATTCTCTAGCATATCTTTTATCTTTTATCGTATTTGAATCACCTTGAATCCTATTCCTTCCATTTCCGTCACCTATGAACTAAGTGCTTTGTTCTACTTTCATTACATATTATGACATACTACTTTGTGAAATGGAAGGCTATAGAAAACATGATTGAATCGATTGATTGCTAAATGCTTGGCTAAAAGCAATCCTTTTACATGTTAACTTCAAAGTTTGTTTCAGTTCCCGATAATTTCTCAACTTTTTCTTCTGCTCCGTTATCTGCATTTATAAAGATTCGATATGTTTCATCATTCATCGTTCCTAAAAATTCATAGGTTAATACTTCTTCATGAAGATCGTTTTCAATTAAAGCTAAATGCTCCTCTTGGATCTCAACATTATTGTTTACCATATCTCTTGCCTCTTCTAGTGTAAACTTAGGGTCTGGAATATTTCTTTTATTATGATTCATTAAAAAGTTTTTCGCATTAAAACCTAGTATATCTCCATTGTCTAAGGCCACTTTTAACACCATTGAATCGGGGTAAATTCTTACGTCATCTTGACTATATACAAAAGAAAATACACCGACATTATCGAACTGTTGACTTTGTAATGGGATCATATTTTGATAATCAAATTTTTTTAAATATTTTTCCGCTTCAATTAATCCATCATTTAAAGATAATTTTTTATCTTCTATTGGTCGGTCTACTAAGATTTGAATTGGATGTGCTCCTTTTTGTGTAATATCCATATATACACTCTTACCATCTTTATAAGAGACAGAATACATTGGTACATCTGCTCCTTCACCGGATTTTGTTACAACGATATTTACATTATCTTTTATTGAAAATAAGTCTTTACTAAAATTCCGAATTTGCTCTTCATCTTTCCACTCGCCTGATACATTTTTAAACTCATGATCTTTTGTAGAGATTTCCATGAAAGCAGATCCTTCATCCCCTTCAGCAAATTCAGTTACCTTTTTCTCTACAGTTTTCAATCCATCGATAATCGTATTATCGGATTGTTCTTCTTGGGTTGCAAGTGCCAATTCAACATCCATCCATCGCAAGTTATTTTCTAAAGTTGTATATTGTACTTGTCTAAGTTCGTCCTTAATATCCGCCGCTTGTTTGTAAAGTTGTTCTAATGTTTTAATTTCATCATCACTTAAAGGGTCATCGTCTAAATTTCGAATTGCGGTTCGGTAGGTGAAGTCTCCAATTTGAGATAAAAATTCTTCTGTTTTATTAAATGGTAACAAAGTAAGTGGTAACTGACCTACATTTGTTAAAGCTTGGGAAGATAGTCGCCATATATCTACAAACTGTGGAGAAAGCCTTTCACCCGAATTCATAGCTAAAGATGTTCCAATTTTATCATGAAGTAAATCCATATGATAAGAAAGTTCATGGAACGATCGTTGATATGAGTTTTCGGCCTGAATTAAGAGAGCGTTTTTCTCTTCATGTTCTTTGTAGCCCCAATACCCAACACCCGCAATTCCAATGGCTAAAACCGCTATTAATATTGATCGAATCATGATATCAAACCTTTCTATTTACAGAATATATGTTTTCCAATTTGTTTTATTTGAGGTCTTGTCCATATCCAAGGTGATGTCGCTGTTTCAGGGTTAAAATAATATGTTGCATTACTTGTTGGATCCCATCCATTAATTGCATCCAATACAGCTCTTCTTGCTGTATCGTTTGGTGTAAGATATATTTGACCATCAGCAACCGCTGTAAATGCTCTTGGCTCAAAGATAACACCTGAAATTGTATTTGGAAATGTAGGACTATTGACTCTATTTAAAATAACGGCGGCGACAGCTACTTGTCCTTCATATGGCTCTCCTCTTGCTTCACCGTAAACAGCATTCGCCATTAATTTAATATCATTCTGAGAAAAACCTTGCGGAACATTTACTGCTCCTGTTTGTTGTGCAGGTTGCTGAGTTTGTTCTGCAGGTTGCTGAGTTTGTTGCTGTTGTTGGTTTGGTTGTTGTTTTTGTTCTCCTTGAGCTTGTTGATTTTGCTTATTTTGTTGATTTTGCTTTGGCTTTTGAGTTTGGTACATGTTTTGCTTTACTTCTTGCTCATTATATTCTGTAGCTTTTACAAGCTTTTCTTTTGTTTTTTGCCCGGCCATTCCATCAATTTCCATACCAAATTCATATTGAAAATTACGTAGCGCCCAATATGTACGCCAATCAAATACACCATCAATTGGTCCAGTATAAAAACCTATATGTTTCAGCCTTGCCTGTAATTCAATAACATCATCACCAACTGCGCCATGTTGGATAACTTGTGGACTGAATGCCTCAACACTTTTTTGATTAAAACTTGGTACATAAATAATTATCATTAAAGAAAGTATGAGAGAGATTTTTTTATAGTTCATTCTCTTTCCTCCAATTAATTAATAGTGTTCCAATTGTATTTTTTGATTTAATATCCTTTTTATGCATTAATAAGAACATTTTTTCAAAATAGTAAATGGAATGTTGAAAATCTTTTATTATAAATTTTTAGATAATAATCATGATTACAGCTAATGAAAACATGTGGCATCTTTTGTACCAACCAATAAATGACAAGCTGTTTACCAGACCATACCCTCTGTAAATTGAAGAGTACACTAAAAAGTATGACATTATTTATATATAGGATTTTTTTGTATGAACCATTATCGAAAGATTTTTGAACTGTATTGATGAGGGTCTTAGCCTTAGAGGTCTAGCTGAAAAAAAGGATTAATGTGTCCGCTAGATAACGATATGACGAATCAATGGATTGAAGATTTCTTTTTACAGAGAAGTCTTTGGAATTAAGCATCAGTTGTGACAACCATTAGATTTTGATTATATGCATAAGGTACTGCGAAGCCTAACGTGACTTTCTCTACTCCATCATGAATATGAAGCAAAAATGTCGTGCCAAAAAAAGATTCGATATTCTTATACTATTTTCGGCATAACAGTCGTAACGTGGAAAAGTATAAAGCAACCGTACGATTCGTAGAGGATCTTGGGAAATCATAAAGATTGATTGGACGGGAATAACTGCCTTTATCATTCGTAAGCACAAGTGCACTGCGAATTGGAGGAATGATTAAACTCTATTCTTTACCATAAGCACAAGGGGACAGCGAGTTAGAGAATGATTAATCTCTAAGGTAAATCTATTCATCTAGAAGAGTGGCTGCTTATAAATTTATCAACTGATGAGGCTGCAATCTTACTGAAAATCACAGAAGCCTTTGATCATAAACACCTCTCACCCCCACATTTTACAATAAATAAAAAGAATCCGTTTTGAAAAAAGATTGATCAAAATGGATTCTTTTCCGACTAATTCAAGTTTGGTTTTTATAAAGAAGTTTGATCATTCTATACCTATGACCATCAACTATTGCTCCGATTGTGTATTTTACAGATTTCGATATGTTAGTGTTAATGTAATTTAAAATTAAAAGCTTAAGTGAAGAAGTTTAGTTTAATTAACAACAGACTTTATGCTTGTAGCTTGGTCTGTTGTTAAGCTTTAAATCTGTTTTTCATTAAGATACGTTTTTACAGTTGGGGCTTCATAAGAATCAAACTTATCAAGTAATTGACTTGGTTCTACATCTACAAGTGCCATAGAACGGTATTTTTCGTGTAAAAATTGTTCTTTGGTCATATGATTAAACAGTTCAACGAGAGGATCAAAGTAATGATTAACATTTAAAAGACCACAAGGTTTTTGATGAAGGCCTAATTGAGCCCAGGTAAAGATTTCAAAGAATTCCTCTAATGTGCCTGGTCCACCTGGTAAAGCGACAAAACCATCTGCCAGCTCTGCCATTTTAGCCTTTCTGTCATGCATGGAATCAACAACAATCAATTCTGATAATCTTTTATGAGATATTTCTCTTTTCTCCAAGAAACTAGGCATAATCCCAATGACTTGTCCATCATCTTCTAAGACAGCATCCGCAACTGCTCCCATTACCCCAACACTCGCTCCACCATAAACTAGTGTAATATTACGTTTGACTAGTTCTTCACCAAATTTTCTCGCAGTTTCTATATATAATTTAGATGCTCCAGTACTAGAACCACAAAATACAGCTATACTTTTCATAAAGACGTCCCCCTTATCGGATTCAGCGTTTATATTATACAGAAGTCTTGATGATTTGTTAAACTTTATAGTAGTGAAATGTAGGAGTGATAAGAAATGGATGTAACTGAATTTCAACAATGGGTAAATGATTATTATGAAAATAGAGGCTGGTCTGAACTAGACATCTTTATTCGTATTGGCTTTTTAGCGGAGGAAACTGGGGAGGTAGCACGAGCTATAAGAGCCCTTGAGATTGGGAGGGATCGACCAGACGAAGTAACAGATTCATATATGAACAATAGAAAGGCTTTGGTAGAAGAGTTAGGAGATGTATTAGGTAACGTAATTGTAATCGCCAATAAGTATAACATTTCTTTAGAAGAAGTGTTTAATTCTCATAAGGAGAAACTGTCAAATCGTTACTCTCATGAATAGTATTGTTACCAGAAATAAAAAAGAAAAGAAAAATGATAAACAATTTGCTAAAACTAAAAACACTTTAAAGATTATTGAGTATGAAGGAGAGTGAGGAGATTATCGTTTCTTGGTAGAGTGGCATCTGCACCACCCTCTTACTGTAAAATGCGGTACGATCAAAACCTATACAAGCATGGCAAACAACAACTGTTTTTGACCTACCAATGCATGCCAAACGTGTAGGTTTTTTTGTAAAACGCCAACGATATTTTCCGATTCCCCTTCATAACTAGTTCTTTTCGATTTTATTGTGCAAATACGTTTAAAACAACAAAAAGAAAAATCCGCACCATAACACAAACTCTTTTCAAGAGAAGTTTGTATTCGGTCGGATTTTCTACGACGAAAACACTTTTTGTCCTAGCCTTTAATAATTTATTTATGATTTGTCTTCAATATTGACGCAGCAATTGCCTTTCCGTGCCATCTACCATTTTCGATAAATGTTTCGTTCCCATTAAAGCCGGAAATTATTACTCCAGCAACATACAAATTAGGAATGTTTGTTTCAAATGTATTTTCATCCTTTTCAGGTTTACCTGTTGTATTATCTACATTCACACCAATCTTTTTAAAAAAAGAAATATTCGGTTGATACCCCGTCATCGCAAATACAAAATCGTTTTTGATATATTTTACTTCATTGTTAACACGGTATATTACGTTATTTTCAGTTATTTCGGTCACAATTGCATGAAACTCCATGGAGATTCGACCTTTTTGGATAAGCGAATCAAAATCTGGTAAAATCCAAGGTTTAATACTTTTTGAATACGTTGAACCACGGTAAAGAACGGTTATATTTGCTCCCGCCTTATAAAGAGCTAGTGCAGCATCTACTGCTGAATTTTTCCCACCAATAATTACAACATCTGTATTATAATATGGGTGGCCTTCTTTAAAATAATGCATAACTTTAGGGAGGTTTTCTCCTGGTATGTTTAAATATTGAGGCTGATCATAATAACCTGTTGCAATGATAACATGTTTTGCAATATATTGTATTTCTTCACCGTTTTTATTTGTATAAAGATAAAACAGTTCATCTTTTTTTATAATATTCCTAACCGCTTCAAAAGGATGTATTCGAAGCTTGTTACGCTTAACAACTTCCCGGTAATACGCTAAAGCTTCATTTCGTACAGGTTTAAACTTGTCAGTAATAAAAGGAAAGTCGCCGATCTCCAAATTCTTACTTGTACTGAAAAAGGTTTGATGGGTTGGAAATCGATAAATTGTTTCGACAATATTTCCTTTTTCTATTATAAGCGGTCTTATGTTATATCGTTGTAATTCAAGTGCACATGAAAGACCACATGGACCAGCTCCAACGATTATCGTATGTTCTATCACCCGTAGCTCCCCTTTATATAAAATTTATCTTTTGTATCTAACCGCTTCTTTGGTTTAGCTTATATTAACTTTTCTTATATAGAATAAAATAATACAATTATTAACAAACAAATTATTAGATTTTTTATAACCAACTCTTTTGTAATTTTATTAATAACTATTAACTTTTCCCCACTTAAATTAAGAACAAAAACAAAAATGGATATGAATTTAACAAAGTAATTCATAAAAGATTTCTCTTCTTATCTCCAGTTTTTGGTAACATATAAAATTTAGAACATTATAAAAAGACCCCTTATTCTTTCGTAGGGGTCAAACTGTTTGATATTTCATATCCAACCGCGATATCTAGATGCTTCTGCCATCTTTCTAACTCCAACCATGTATGCAGCTAAACGCATATTTACATTTCTAGTTTGGGCAGTATTATAAATTGTATCAAATGATTTTTTCATCACTTCATACAACTTTGCTTCTACTTCCTCTTCTGGCCAGTAATATCCTTGATTATTTTGAACCCATTCAAAGTATGAAACAGTTACACCGCCTGAAGAAGCCAAAACATCTGGTACAAGTAATTTTCCACGCTCTGTCAATATTTTAGTAGCTTCCATTGTGGTCGGTCCATTGGCTGCTTCGACGATAATATCCGCTTTAATATGATGAGCATTTTTTTCTGTAATTTGATTTTGGACCGCAGCCGGTACTAATATATCGCAATCTAACTCAAGTAACTCTTCGTTAGTTATCGTATCTTTAAATAGCGTAGTGACAGTTCCAAAACTATCACGACGATCTAAAAGGTAATCAATATCCAAACCTTCTGGATCGTGCAAGGCACCATAAGCATCAGAGATACCAACTACTTTTGCGCCGGCTTCATGAAGGAATTTTGATAAAAAGCTTCCCGCATTTCCGAAACCTTGAACGACAATTCTTGATCCTTCTAGCTCAAAACCACGTTTTTTAGCAGCTTCTTCAATGCAAATTGTTACACCTTTAGCTGTAGCAGATTCTCGACCATGCGAACCACCCAGGACTATTGGTTTTCCAGTAATAAAACCAGGATTATTGAATTCGTCAATTCGGCTATACTCATCCATCATCCACGCCATTATTTGTGAATTTGTAAAAACATCAGGGGCAGGTATATCTTTCGTTGGCCCAACAAATTGGCTAATTGCCCGGACATACCCTCTACTTAAATTTTCGAGTTCTCGGAATGACATTTCACGTGGATCACAAATAATACCACCTTTACCACCACCATAAGGTAAATCTACAATACCTGCTTTTAAACTCATCCAAATCGCTAATGCATTTACTTCTGTTTCAGTCACATCAGGGTGAAACCTAACCCCACCTTTTGTAGGTCCAACTGCATCATTATGTTGCGCTCGAAATCCGGTAAACACTTTAACTGAACCATCATCCATACGTACAGGAATTCTTACCTTTAGCATTCGGAGAGAATCTTTTAATAGTTCATAAACTTCATTTGGATAACCTAACTTATCCAAAGCTTCTTTTACAACAGTCCTTGTCGATGTTAAAATATTCGTTTTTTCGTTTTCTTCTTTACTGGAATCTGCTGCTTTATCGGCTAGCATTAGTTTACCTCCTATGAATTACATATAAATGTAAATAATAGCTGTTCTTTGTGATTAGTATACACCTTTAAGTCAATTATGCAATTGAAAATTACTTGAAACGATTGATTTATCAGCCAAAAGGTAATGGACTACAATTTAATTGACTGTTAATTGTACTAGAGTCTCAATCATTTCATTATAAGAAATATTGTTTGTGCGTGCAGAATCAGGAAAAAGACTCGTCGGTGTCATACCAGGTAAAGTATTCACTTCTAATATATACGGTACTCCTTCATCTGTTAATAAAAAATCTGCTCTGGAGTATGTTTCACAACCTAACACTTGATGTGCCTTGACCGCAAAATTTTTTATTTTTGTTGTAAGCTCCTCACTAATTTGTGCAGGAATTATATGTTCACTGCCACCTTCAGCATATTTTGATTCATAATCATACAATTCATTTTTGGGGATGATTTCAATAATCGGTAAAGCAATTTCCTCATTCATTTTTCCCAATACAGGAACGGTTAACTCTTTTCCTTTGATAAATTGTTCAACTAAAATAAACTCATCACTTTGAACAGCTTTTTTAATTGCCTGTTCTGTCTGTTCTTTATTGATTACAATCGTAAGACCGAGTGTTGACCCTTCGCGATTTGGTTTCACAACAAACGGTAACTCAAAATTACGATGAATTTTTTCAACAAGATCATTTATATTTGTTTGATCGGTTATTCGATATCGCTCACCTTTTGCAATTGGTATATTTACAACTTTAAATAACTGCTTTGCTTTGAATTTATCCATTGCAACAGCTGAGGCCATTACTCCAGATCCTACATAAGGAATATTTAACATATCTAACAACCCTTGTATAGATCCATCTTCTCCAAACTTACCATGAAGACCAATAAAAACTAAGTCAACGTTTAATTCAATTATTTCATGTAAACGATCGGGATGAAAGTCAATTCCAATTACTTCATGACCATTTGCTTTTAATGCGTCTATTATTCCCTTACTTGATGAAATAGAAACATCTCGCTCTTTTGAAACCCCACCATAAAGGACAGCTATTTTCAACGTGTCCACTCCTAACCTATTTATAATTTATTTATTCTTTATTTCATAATATCATTTTTTTAAACTCTCTACTATAGTAGTATATGACCGGATGAAGCAATCGTACTATTTTATTGTAAAGAAACTACATGGCATTCAGCTCTAGTTCCTAAACGTAATGGTAGCATCGTGTACCCATATCCTTCTGAAATAATAACTGTTGAACCTTGATACGAAAATGTGCCTCCTTTTTTATAAAATCCAAAACCAAAGATCCTAATTTGTCCACCGTGAGTATGACCGGCGAAAATCACATTAATTTGTTTTTTAACTGCTTCATTTAATTCATAAAAAGCGCTAGGCTTATGTGTACACAACATTGTGAAATTATCTTTTAACTCATTCCAATTAACTGAATGTTCCACATATTGGTCTTCATAATATTTTAATCCAATCAGATTTATTTTTTCATTACCTTTGTAAACAGGAACTATTGTATCTTCTAAAATTATCACATTTTCTTTCTCTAAAATATGTTTCATTTTATTTATATTTGTTTCAAAATCATTGTTCCCCCAGACAAAATATATGGGAGCCCTCAACTTTTTCAGTTTAATGATATTTTGTCGCATTCTTTCTAAAGGTACGCCACGTTCAATTAAGTCTCCTCCAATAATAATGAGGTTGATAGGTTGATTAATTTTTTCAATCGTAGACTCTTTAATTCTTCTTCTGTGTATATCTGATATGAAAAAAATATTAAAACCTCTAAATGAGTCCGGGATTTCTTGAAGTACTATTGATTCATAGACAATATGATCGTTGTGGGCTTTAAAACACATATAGCCTAAGAAACTTACACTAATAAATAAAATAGTCAAATAAACGACGAACAATTTTAAAGCCCCCATTCCGGGTTAACTGAAAAATAAAAGAATTTGTTCCCCTGCAATAATATAGATAATACCGATAATAATAACTAAAATTAATAATACACTTAGCAACCTTGTAAAAGGAGAACCTAAATGAATATATAACTTTCGTTTCGGTGTTTTATGTACCTCACTCCTTGGAGGGAGATTTAATACGTCGACTTCGATAAAATCATCTGTCGAGTCTTTCGTCTCATTAGCTTTATTTTCTTCCGATTGATTTACCACTTCAGCAAATAATTGAGATAATTTTTCCGCCTGATTTTCCTCATGGTCAAGTTTCAAAAGAAAGCACCTCACTTTTTATATTTCATAAATAGTCCAAGTAAAAAATCGACAACAAAATGAAATGCAATAACTACATATAAGTTTTTCGTTAATTCAAAAACATACCCAAGATAGAAACTAATTATGATAACTAAAACTAAAAGAACAGGTTTTTTTAGATAACGAAAATGAACGAGGACGAATAAAGCGCTAGCAAATATATAGCCAAATGATGTTTGAATTACTCCTCGAAACAGAAATTCTTCTGAAATCGCAACAACAATGGCAATGAGAAATATGTTTCCGATCGATTGATTTTTGAAAACTTTTTCATTGATACCACCGTCATCAAAGTAACGACTAGGTAAAAACAGATACAAAACTATCTCGATTACGACAATTATTATCGCCGAAAATATACCAAAAAGTAATATCGCTTTCCCATCTACCGAAAAATAAAGAAACCAATCTGCAATATGATCAAATAAAAAATAACTTAAAAAAATACTAAGTAAAAAAAAGCAGCTTTGTGTTAATAGTAATTGATTCTTAACTTCTTCAGCGGACATGTTTTTTATAATTTCTGATTGTTTCATATCATTCCCCTATTAATAATAAATCTGCCAATTGATGTTGCCAAGATAAATTATTTATTTTTTCCTTTTTAATCGGATTAAGTGATTTTTCCCATTCTTCAAATGAAAAACCACAATTACTACAACATTGCGTATCTTTTTTGGGAACTTTATGTTGAAAACTCTTATATAGTTCTTTTCGGAGACAATCTTTCGACTTCAACCAATTAATCAGCTCTTCCAAACGTTCATATTTTAAATTTCTTCTTATTATACAAAAACGATTAATTTTTTGAAATATTTCCTGCCAGTATTTATTATCAAATTGAATCATATTCTCTTTTATCATACCATGTGATTCAAATTGATAGTGTAAAAATCTCCATTTAATGATAGGTAGTTGAAAAATTTCTTCTAGCTTATCGTCACTAGTGGGGATAATCGTTTTCCCCTTTTGATAAAGTAAATAAAGCTGATTCATTACAAAAGCAATTTCATTATTTGTAGGCAGTTCATTTTCAATTATTTGTAACGGAACATGAATATCCCCTTCCTTATATAAAAGTATACTTAGACTTTCTTTTCCATCTCTTCCGGCTCTCCCAATCTCTTGAATATAGGATTCAATTTGTGTCGGTAGATGATAGTGAATGACAATCCGAATATTTGTTTTATTAATTCCCATTCCAAATGCACTTGTACAACAAATGACATCTAATTGTTCATTCATAAATTGTTGTTGAATTTTTAGTCGATCATTGTTTTCCATACCTCCATGGTAATAAGCAATTTTTTTATCTTGAATTCTTTGCGACAGTATCGAAGCTATTTTTTCAGTTAATTTTCTGCTGGAAAAATAAACAATTGTAGGTTGTTGATAAGTTGAAATAAGTGAACTTAAATGGTTTAGTTTATCATCTTCGGATCCATTTACACGATAAAGCAACAAAGAAATATTTTCCCTGTCCATTGGATAAATATGACGTTTCATCTCTTGACGATCCAAACTGATTATAATATCCTGTTGTACTTCTGGAGTTGCTGTACCTGTTAATGCTAAAATTGGTGGGTTTCCTAGACCTTGTATTACATTGGTTAATCGTAAATAGTCTGGTCTAAAATCATGACCCCATTGGGAAATACAATGCGCTTCATCAATTACAACTAAACTCACTTCGGTTTTTTGCAACTTTCTAATAAATTCTTCCTGTTGCAGAAGTTCTGGTGAAACATATATAAGTTTATAATATGATAATCGGGATAAAATCCTTCTACGTTCTTCTTTATTTTGAAAACTATGTATTGCCACAACCTCTTTATAGTAATAAGATTTAACTTGCCTTACTTGATCAATCATTAAAGAAATGAGTGGTGAGACTACAATAGTTACCCCTGGGAGCATGATTGCAGGTAACTGATAACAAAGTGATTTCCCAGAACCTGTTCTTAAAATTCCTAAAACATCATTTCCTTTTAAAATATCCGTAATAATTTCCTTTTGCCCCTCTTGAAAATTGTCATGCTTAAAAACTTTTCGCAAATAAGTATGTAAATCTTTATCGTTTTGATCCATCGATAACACTTCCACTATTAAAATTATTTACTTGTGTTAAAACAAGACGAATTTGAAAATAACTAATATTTTCATTAACAGCTTCTTTTATATCTTTTAATTTATAGGACTTTATACGTCTAATCGTTTGAATAATTTCTTGTTGATCGATCTCGGAGATATACGGAATTAAAGAAAAGTTTTGGTCGGATAAAGCAATTTCAACAACATGATCATAAATAGTGTTTATTTTCAAATGACGGATTTGGGCAATTTCTTCAATTGTAAATTGTTGCTCCAATAATTTGCGAGTTCTATCTGCTGATTGCGTTAGTATTATTTGTGAAAATAAATCTTTGCCAATTGAATAAAGATATGGATATTTCTGTTGTTGATTTATAATTGTCGCTAACATCAAATGAATAACATTTGTAGTGATAAGGTGGATATCTTCTTCATTCATTTGTAGTTTCTTAGCAGTTTGAGTCTCTGTAAGACCAACGATATGATAACTAGTAATTTGATCCAAAAATATAGATGGATGGTTTAAAGGTAGTTGTTTCAATATAGTCGTAAGCTCATCATATAATCTATTTAAATAGTTATCAATATCTTCTTTTACATGTTGATAATATATTTTTACCCAATTTTCGATATCTATATTTTCGATAATAGGTATGTAAGTAAAATTTCTCTTTTTGCTATTTGTTAATACTTGAATTAATAATAACAACCTACAAAAGAAAGTTTGATCAAATTGTCGAAAACGAAAACCGGACAAATACGCCAGGTTATTTGCAGATTGAGCAAATCTTTTTTTCCCTTTGTCTGTTATGTAATAAAAATTTGTATTTCTTGAGGGTTGAAGTAGCTTTTGTTCCACAAGTTTATTTACAAACATAAAAAAACGACGTTTAGTAAGATTCTTATAAACACCAAAATATTCGGTTAGCCTAAATAACTGAGCATCTTGAATCGTTTGAATAGATTGTTTTCCTTGCAGTAAATAATATACTGCTGAAATTGAACGCTCTTTTTGCATTTTATTTTGACAAGTTAATAATACATGTTGAAACAATAACTAAGCACCCCTTTTCTAATTCAATTCTACTATAAGAATGGCTAATCTGAAATAAATAACTGTTCTTTATAATAAAAAAATCCCAAATAAGGACTTTGTAAGCATAATCCATTATTCGGGTTAATCATTTATATATAGTATTCATTAAATTTGTTGTTGAATACAAAAGCGATCATTTGCATATTTTCTTAAAAGATGAGTTATTATCGGATATAATAAGATAATAAAAACTGCATTTCCAATTGCATGGTATGTATCAAACGGTAATCCTAAAATATAATATGGCCAAAACTTCCCTGTAACCTGGTAGGTCGTTAGTGAAATAATAAATCCATAGAAGTAGCCACTAATTATCCCAATTAATACGATAACGACAGTATGTATTTTTTTAAATACCTTTCCAAGTAATCCGCAAATAATACCAATTAATCCCCAAGTGACAATTTGCCATACTGTCCAGATTCCCATTCCTAACAGCATATTCGAAAGGAACGTTACAATTAACGACAACAATAGAGCCGAAACGGGACCAAGTAATATTCCACAGATAATAATTAGTGCTGTGACTGGTTGAACATTTGGTATAAAAACTACAACAGCACGACCCACTATGCCGAGTGCAGCAAAAATAGCTAATAAGGTTAATTTATACGTGTTCAAACTATTATTCCCATGCTTGTAAATCGAAAACTATTTTGTATCCAGCTTTTAATTCATATTCTGCTGCACCAACCATTGCCATTTCATCATTCACAAAATACATCCATGCTTTCTCTTCTCCTTCTTCTGGAGCAACCCCATCAATGGAAGTAATAAATCCATTATCTTCTTCAATATCATAATTTTCTTTCATAACATCCATTAAGATATCATTTTCTTCAATTGCTATTTCTTTTTCTGACAGTACTTCTTCCCCTTCATCTTTGGAAATGGTTACTGTAATAACTTCTTCTTGTACTTCTGTTGTTTCTGGAGTCGCTTCTGTTGATTCCTCTTGAGTAGGTGTTGCTGGATCATTAGAACATCCAACAGCCAATATAAGCGCTGAGAAAATAGTAAATAAAGATAACATCCATTTTTTCATCATTTCATTCTCCTTATCATAAAAGTGTTGTAAATTTTGGTATCTACTTTGTAGTAGAAGGATACTGTGCAGTAGTGAAAATTTAAATACTACGAAATGTAGACAAGTTACAACTATTGGACAATTTATGGAAGTTGTGACAAGACCTATCGTTGAAAATAACCTCTGAAAAATAAAAAATGCAAACACCAAGAGGGTTTGCATGTAAATAATGAATATAGATTGATGCCTTACCCCCGAAGCTTCAATGAAATTTGAAGAATTTGGCAGGTCTACTGACTTGTAATTCATCCTACTTTAGGCACCTTCCCGTACATGTACAGTGGTTTTACGCCTAGTTCGTCATTACTTACAGTTGCGAGGACAGTTCTAGATTTTCACTAGATTCCCATTTAAGTATACGATATGTATACACACCAAAGTCTCCTATCAAATTTTATCATTATTACTGTGGAATTTTAAAACTAAATGTTGTTCCTTCATTCACCTTACTTTTAACTGAAATGATTCCTTTATGCGCAGATACAATATGTTTGGCAATCGCAAGTCCTAGTCCAGTACCTTTTTTCTTGTCATTACGTGTTCGTGATTTATCTGCTTTATAAAATCTTTCAAATATAAATGAAAGATCTTCTTCAGGAATTCCAGAACCATTATCTTCAACTTCAACATAAAAATGTTGGTCTTGAGAACGTACGAGGATATGTACATACCCTCCCGGCTTCGTATGACCAAGTGCATTGTCGATTAAGTTGGTACAAACTTGCTCAATTCGATCTTGGTCAATTGTAATCATATTCTTTTCGATCTCTTTTGTCAAACGTAATTCAATATTATATTCTTCCGCCATACCAATAAACTTTTTGTAAATTCGACTGGTAAACTGTTCAGCATCGATAGTTTCTAAATTTAATTCTATATGTCCCGCTTCCATCCGACCAATATCTAACAACTCATTTACGAGCCGCCCCATCCGAAGAGATTCTTCATGAATTATTTTAGCTAACTCATTTTTTTCTTCCTTTGACTCAGCGATATCATCAACAATTGCCTCACTATATCCTTGCAATAGTGCAATTGGTGTGCGAAGCTCGTGAGAAACATTAGAAATAAAGTCTTTTCTTAATTTATCAATTTGACGTTCTTCCGTCATATCCCTTATTACTGCAACTGCACCACGAATATACGATTTATCATAGAGAGGAGTCATGATCATCACCCAATCTCTCCCTTGGAGATTCAACTCCTGTAAAACTTCTTTTTCTTCTTTAATTACCTTTTGTAATATTGATTTAACCTCGTGTGGAAGCTGATTTTCAGATTCATCCGTCGTTAAAATATTATTTTCAAAATTCCAATCCTCGATAAATTTTTTGGCGGGTGGATTAATAACAATAATTCTTCCTTCCCTTGTTAATGTGATCACTCCATCAGCCATAGAATTTACAATACTTGAAAGTTGCTCTTTCTCATGCCTTAAAGCGTCAATATGAAAGTTCAACTGTTTTCCCATTCGGTTGAATGCAATCGCCAGTTCACCTATCTCATCATGGGTTACAACTGGGACTTTCGTATTAAACTGACCTTTAGCCAAATCAATAGCTGCTTCTCTCATACGAATGAGCGGAGCGGTAATTCTTGTTGAAAGGAAAAATGCAAAAATTGTCGTCAATACAATCGCAATTGCAGCGGCGACAAAAATAATTTTAGTCGTTTCCGCTTTTGTTTGATTAATAACGTCCAATGATTGAAAAACGAATATAGCTCCGCCTTTTTTATCGATCGGTATACCGATTACCATTATTTCAGCTTCGTCTTCTAAAACAGTCATTTTCTCGTTATATGTTCTATGTTCCTCTACTACTTGCTTTAAATCAGGATTATTTTCAGGGGAAATCGCATCCAAATTTAACAAATGATTATTCGTCGTATTTGAAGCCCATATTTCTCCATCTTCAAAATAAATGATAACTCTACTAGTCGGATCCTTTACACTTTCGACCATTTCTCGAATCAGAGACTTTTCATCATGTTCTTCTACTACCAGCGAAATTTTTGATGCGGATTGAACTAGTGCTTTTTCCGCTTCCTGTACGTGAAATCCTTCAAAAAACTCTAACAATAAAATGGTGAGGATAAATAATACAAAAGAAACTAGCAATAAAATAGTTATTGCTAGTTTACCTACTACACTACGCCAAAACATTATTTATTCTCAACCTCTAATTTATACCCGATACCCCACACCGTAACAATCATTTTAGCGGCTTCTTTCGAAACATTTGTTAGTTTCTCACGTAATCGTTTTACATGTGTATCGACAGTTCTTAAGTCGCCAAAAAATTCATATTGCCAAACTTCTTTTAAAAGATCTTCACGTTTGTATACTTTATCAGGTGATTGCGCTAAGAATACAAGTAGCTCATACTCTTTTGGTGTAAGCTGTATTTCCTGATCGTTTGAAGTCACTCTATATGCATCAAGATCAATCGTTAAGTGTGGAAATACGATTAAATTATTAGAAGAACTAGAGTCATCTTGAAGATTAGAACTACTCGTCCTACGTAAAACTGCTTTCACGCGTAATACTACTTCTCTAGGACTAAATGGTTTAACAATATAATCATCTGCACCCACTTCAAACCCTTGTACACGATTTGATTCTTCTCCTTTTGCAGTTAACATAATTACAGGAGTCATCTTTTCTTTTCTTAATTCTTTACAAACTTCAATACCATCCATTTCAGGCATCATTATATCTAAAAGAATGACATCATAATTATTTTCAAGTGCTAGATCTAACGCTTCTCTACCATTCTCAGCTTCTTCAACAATAAAATTATCTCGTTCTAAATACATGCGAATTAATCTTCTAATTCTTTCTTCATCATCAACAACTAACACTGTTTTATTATCATCCATAAGAAGCAGCCTCCTCTTTTACCCATCTAACTCTAGTATAAACGAATATAGTTAAAATGTATAAATTTTAGTTACTCTCTCAGGCTATGCATAAGAGTGCAATCCTGCAAGCACTAGGTTAACTACAATAATATTGAACATAATAATGGCGAATCCTATGACCGCAAGCCAAGCAGATTTCTCTCCGTGCCATCCTCGCGACAGGCGTAAATGCAAGAAAGCAGCATAAAAGAACCATGTAATTAACGCCCATACTTCTTTAGGATCCCATCCCCAAAATCTGTCCCAAGCAATTTGCGCCCATATTGCGGCGAAGATAAGCCCCCCTAACGTGAATAGCGGAAACCCGATCGCCACCGAGCGGTACATGATTTCGTCAACGAGGTTAGGTCTCACATTTTTCAAAAATGGTTGAACCCAAGCCCCAATTCTTTTTCGAATGACAAGACGAATTATACCATAAATTATTGTACCGGATAGAATAGACCAAATGACCGTATTTAATTTTGTTGCCGCATCCTTTCCTTTCATCCATTCTGGAATATGGATAATAGGTTTCATCTTATCCTCTGTTAGCATAACACCATGTTTAGGTCCAACAATTGCAGGTTTATTATATACTGCAATTTCTTCAGGTTTTATATTTACACGAGTTTCATCCTTGAACTTTTCGTAATTCGGTTCCTCATACTGAATTTCAGCATGATAGTCTAAAAAGTTAAAAGTTACTGAAGAAGCAACGAAACCAAGCATTAGTATTAATGTAAATAATATGAACTCTAGTCCAAATGTTTTCTTACTAAAAACAGATTGATCAATTGTTTTAATTAAATAAATTAATCCCGCTACAAAGCTAACAGCCAAAACTCCTTGCGAAAGAGATACCGTAATAACATGAATAAACAACCAATGACTCTGTAAAGACGGTACTAATGGTGAGATTTCAGTTGGGAACATACTTGCATACGCAATGATTAACATGGCTATTGGGAGTGCAAACAAACCTAAAACACTTAGCTTATAAATAAAATAAATGATAATAAAAGCTAGAACTAAACTCATTCCTAAAAATGTTACAAATTCAAACATATTACTAACAGGAGCATGTCCTCCTGCCGCCCAACGTGTAAAAAAGTAAATAAGTTGGGCGATAAAACCAATTATCGTCAATGTAATTGCGATTGTCCCAGCGATTCCTTTTTTCGACATATCTGTAGTTCTTTTATCTTTAATTGTTGCACCAAAGAACACAGTGGCAATTAAATAAACAATAAAAGCAGTATAAAGTGCTGTACTGCTAATACTTGTTAAATCACTCATAAATAAACCTCCTATACCTCTTTTTCTTCTTCTTGGTCAATGACCATTTGAATATTCGTTCCGGCTATTGCTTTTTCAATATCTTTTTTCAGACCGAACCAGTTTTTATTTGTATGTGCGGCAAGTAATATACCTTCACCTTGTGGATTAATCCATATTCTACGATGTTGCCAGTACATTCCTTGGATTACCCCGATCATAAAAATAGCTGCACCAAGAATAAAAAACGGTAATGTATAATCTTGACGAACAGTGATCCCACTAGCATAGCGCATTTCAAAATCTACGATGCCTAGTTTATATTTATTTTCGCCAGTAGCATCTATATTTTTACCTATTCCTACGAAACTAATCTCTCCTTTTTCTTCATCTGGAGGGAAGACATTAAAAACAAATGCCGGATTTCTTGGAAACTTAGAAACTGAGCGCGGCTCTCCATCTTCCAAAACATAATCCGGATAGTATTGACTTACCTGGATCTTTATACCATTTTCAAGTTCATAAGTCTCATCAGGCGATGTTAAATCAACTGTTATTTCACCTAGAGAATTCTGGTCTTCATCTGCTGTTTCATATAGTTTAAATTTCATTTTTGAAAATTCATTTTCCTGGAAACCAGACTGGTATAATGTATAACCGTCTATTTTCAATGGAGCATTTAATTGGATGGAGCTCTCTGTAACTTTCTCCAACTCTGGTTCCTTACCAACAACTGTTTCGCCTACCGTTTTATAGATTATTAAATCTGTTTGATAATTTTTATGTACTTGTTCCCCCATTCTTTCCATTGCATCTTTATAACGTTCATCATCTTCCTCATATACTTCTAATAAAAAACGTTTATTTTCAATGTAATATTCATTATTTGTTCCAGGGATAACTTTTTGTTCTCCTTCTCTCACCCAAACATATTCATCTAAATAAAAAAATGGAGTCATTCGAAGAATAGCTGCAATAAGAATGATAATCAATCCAATATGGTTTACATAAGGACCCCAACGAGAAAATCTATTTTTTTCAGCTAATATATTTCCATCTTTATTCACAATATTGTATCGTTGTTTTTTTAGTCTGCTTACTAATGTTTCTTTCTCTTCTTTTGATACAACTGCCGTATTACTGTAAAGTCGTTGTCTGCTTAAAAATGAATTATGCCGTTTAGGTTGCTGTATTTTTAATGCTCGATACAACGGGACAAAGCGATCAATACTACAGATGACTAGTGATATTCCAATAAGAGCAATTAAAATCATATACCACCAGGAACTGTATAATTCATGAAATCCAAGTTGATAATAAATTTTCCCTATAAGTCCATACCAATCTTCATAAAAAACAGCCGGATCACGGTTCTCGGCTTCAGGCGGAATAAACTGTTCTTGAGGAAATATTGTTCCAATTCCCGAGGCTATTAGTGCGATAACGATCAGCATTACTCCCACCTTCACAGATGAGAAAAAATTCCATATCTTATCGACAATTGTCCGATTATATGTTTGTGATCTTCTTGCTGTTCCATCATAGCGCATATTAAGCAGCTTAGTTTTATCATTTCCATCTATATGTTGGTTTCCTTCAATCGGTTTACCACATGACTCACAAAGAATGGTGCCCTCAGGGTTCACGTGTCCGCATTCACACTTAAGCTTGTCCATCTAAATCCCTCACTATTAGAATATCAAATACTATGGTTGTATTTCTTTAAAGTGCTCTTCTAACGTATCAAGTGTTAAAGCACCTGCAACTCTCTCTACAATTTCACCTTCTGGATTAATGAAAAAAGTACTAGGTATAGGACCCACACTGTATAAATCCATTACTTCGCTTTTTGTATCGTGAACAACTGGAAAAGTTAAATCGTATTTATCGATAAATTGGTGTATTACTAGTTCACTTGTATCAAGGTTAACTGTAACAATTTCTACATCATCTTTATATTTTGGATACAATTCCTCCATATAAGGCATCTCAGCTTCACATGGTTTGCAATATGTTGCCCAAAAATTCAACATTACACCTTTACCTTCAAAATCACTTAGGCGAATTTTTTCCACGTCATTATTCTTATTTATCTGAACTAACTCAAAATCAGGTGCTTTATCCCCGACTTGATAAATTTCCTTATCTTTATTTAGATTCGTTACTAATGCAAACACGACGGCCGCAAGTAATATTGCTAATACAATCGTTCTAAAAATAAAACGTTTTTTCATTTTATTCTGTTTGTTTTTTCGTGCTTCATCTAGAACCATGTTGATCACTCCCAAAACACATTATAACATTTATTAGATTGTAATATTTGTCTATTGTTTAACATTTTTACTAGCTAGTGTCGTTAATTGATGAATTTCTTGCCTTGTTAAATGTCGATATTTACCTGGCTGTAGCTGATGTACAGTGATTGGGCCGTATTTTTCTCTTTTTAATTTTGTAACAGGATGTCCAATTTGCTCCATCATCCTTCTAATATGTCTGTTTTTCCCTTCATATAGCACTAACTCCAAAACCATTGTTTGTTTTCTTTTATCTACGGAAATAACTTTATAATTAACAGCCTTTAATAAATCGTTTTTATCCTTCACACCTTTTACTAATTGATTTAATGATTCTTTCTTTGGTATACCCTTAATTTTAGCTATATACACTTTCTCAATTTCATGTTTGGGATGCATTAAAAGATGAGCAAAATCACCATCATTGGTTAGTAATAAGACACCGGACGTATTATAATCTAAACGACCGATCGGAAAAATTCGTTCAGGAATACTTTCCATTAAATCAATAACCGTCTCTCTATCTTTATCATCCTTAACTGATGTAATATATCCTCTAGGTTTATATAAAACATAATAGACGAGCTTTTCTTTTTCTAGGGGGATTTCATCAACGGTAATCTCATCTTTTTGAGAAACTTTTGTACCTAATCTTGTAATCACCTTGTTATTGACTTTAACTCTTCCATCAAGTATTAAATCTTCTGCTTTTCTTCGTGAAGTTAGTCCACTCTGTGCAATCACTTTCTGTAACCTTTCAAAATTCGTCATCATATCACCATTTTTTTCCTTTAGTATGTATTATGTATATATTGAGGAAATTCAAACATATATTTATATCTGTTAAGCCTTAATTAATAATAGCACCTAAAAAGAAGGAAGAAAAGTGAAAGAAACCAGCCACTCAAGGAAGAACAGTGATTTAACTTTGAAAACATATAAATAACTTAGCAAACAACAAAAAAGCGTTAAAACTAATTAACGCTAGCCAAACACTAGTTTAACAATTATGATAGAAGCGGAAATACCAACTATATCAGCCAACAGACCAACTTTTAGTGCATATCGCATTTTTTGAATACCTACTGCTCCAAAGTAAATGGTTAAAATATAAAGGGTTGTATCTGTACTTCCTTGCATCGTTGCTGCAAGTCGTCCTATAAATGAATCTGGTCCATAATGTTGGGTTAACTCCGTTGTCATTCCTAAAGCTGCCGTGCCTGAGATTGGACGAATGAGTGCAAGTGGAAGTATCTCAGGTGGTATACCAAACCAAACTAAAAATGGTGTAATTAGTTCTATAAAAGCTTCTAATGCTCCGGAACTTCTGAGTATCGAAATAGAAACAATCATTCCGAGGAGGAAAGGAAGTAAGGAAAATGCCATTTGTATTCCTTCTTTTCCTCCTTCAACAAATAACTCATATGAAGGTAATTTTTTATATGTAGCAACAAGCAACACGATTAAAATAAAACAAGGAATAATATAAGCACTAATTGATGTTAGATAACCCATTACGATCCCTCTTTATCTTTAGAAGTATGATAAAAAAGTCGGTCGAACAGAATTGCGGACAATGTAGCAATAAAGGAAACTATAATTGTCGTACCCACAATTTCTGTCGGTGCCAAGGAATTATATTGCATCCGGATAGCAATTACAGTAGTCGGTATTAATGTTAGACCTGATGTATTTAGGGCTAAGAAAGTAATCATTGACCTAGATGCAACTGGCGAATCGCTTAACTTTTTCATTTCTTCCATCGCTTTTAGCCCCATTGGAGTTGCTGCATTACCAAGGCCAAATAGATTGGCAGTTATGTTTGATACAATATAACCAATTGCTGGATGATCCTTCGGTATTTCTGGGAAAAGTCTATAAATTATCGGTCGAAAAATTTTTGCCAAAATAGTTAAAATTCCAGCTTCTTGAGCAATTTTCATGATCCCTAACCAGAAGACTAAAATACTTATTAACCCTATTGATAGAGTCACAGCTTCGTTTGCACTTTCGAATAAAGCTTTATTTACATCTTCCATTGTCCCATTAAACAAAGCATACACGATACCAATAATAGCCATTAACGCCCAAATTAAATTAACCATCGGAATCAAACCTGATTATATTGTTAAAAGCATGTAGAATTTGTTCCCAAAATGATTCCTTATTAGAAGCGGTGTAATAAACAGGTACTTCTAATATGTTCTCATCATTTATATAATAGATGATTGTCCCCATTTTACTGTCAGAAGGTGCTGATTCACTTGACAAATGTTTAATGAAAGCTTTTTTTCTTAATTCTGTAAGTTCATCTTTCCGAAGCGGGTAGAGTATATCCTCTTTGATTAAGCCAGTTAGGAATGTTTCTTCTGATACAAATGTTCTCTTTCCTTCACTTTCTAATTTCACTAATTTATGTTCATTAAAGCCATATTCAAATAAGGCTGTATGGTCGTTCCAATCATCGGGACCATTTAATGTAACAGCAATCAATGACAATTTCTTATCTGAGGCAGTTGTTACAAGTGTCCGCCCTGCTTTTTTTGTATATCCAGTTTTTCCCCCAGTACAGTGTTCGTAATATTGTGTTAGTAATTTGTTTTTATTTCTCCATTTATATGTCCGATTGTCTGAAAGATAATCTTCTGTTCCGGATATTTTTTTAAATGTTTCGTTTCCTATTGCATATCTCATTAAAATTGCAATATCGTAAGCGGAGGAATAATGCCCATCTTCATCTAATCCATGAGGATTTTTAAAGTTTGTGTTTGTCATACCTAAATACTTAGCTTTTTCATTCATTAGAAAGGCGAAACCTTCTTCACTTCCCCCTATATGTTCGGCAATCGCAACCGCCGCATCATTTCCTGATCTAAGCATAAGACCGTATAGTAAATCTTCTAAAGACATTTTTTCATTTTTTTGTAAATAAATTGATGAACCTTCCGTATGTATCGCATTATTACTAGCTTTCACCTTTTCTTTTAAATCGCCTTGTTCGATAGCAATAATGGCAGTCATTACTTTTGTAATACTTGCGACGGGTTTTCTTTCATGTGCTTGTTTTTCAAATAAAATCCTACCAGAAGTTTCTTCAATCAAGACAGCATTATTTGCTGAAACAGAAATATCTTCCATAGATTGTCCATTTGCAGGGAATAAAAAAAATAATATAAATAATAGAATAGTGGCACGAACAATAAATAGGCGCATAAAATTCCTCCTATCCAGTGGATATAGTCTATTTTATGCGCCAAGCTATCACATATGATTATTTCTTATAGCCCTTTTCGTAATTATAGAGGATGTTCAAAAAGTCCTGTAAAAATGACGCTGCGAATTTCTTCGTTGGCTTGTTTCTCCGCTCCTTGAAAAAGGAAAGCACTTTTTCTGCGTGCTAGAAGCGTTTCCTTGGAAAAGAAGAGCACTTTTCCTGCGTGCCAGATCTTTGCTCATGTATCTAAATGCATACATTCCGCTACTCGAAACTGCTCCGCCTCGAACTTCTTGGTCCTTTTTATCCTCCTTTTTTGAACACGCACTTATAGTTACTCTTATTAATAGTTGAAGGAAACTGTGCAGTAGTGAAAATTTTACTACTAACGAAATGTAGACAAGTTACAAAGTGGAATACCGCTGCGGAAATGCACTGCGCTTTCCGTGGGCGGCTGATGAGCCCCTTCGTGCTACGCACTCGTGTCTCACCTAGGCCTATCCTCCCACAGGAGTCTCCGTGTATTTCCTTCGCTGGAAGGATACATGTTTTTCCAACTAGCGTAAGCAGAATACGTAGACTCCTGCGGGAACAGCAAACGGTTTTCGATGTGACGAACGATAGTGGCAGTCCCACGTGTCCGAAGACCCCGCAGCGGTATTTACATCGCAACTTTGTTTGATATTTACAAAGAAAATTACTCAAGTTACGTCACAGTTTATGGAACTAGCGGATTAACAATTATGTTTTAAATTAATTTTTTTATATAATCCATCATTTCTTACCGGTTAAAAAATAAATCCGCTTCTTGTTCAATCACACTTTTATCAATTTCATCTGGCAATGGCGGCAGATCATTGATCGAAGAAAGTCCAAAATAAGTTAAAAATTCTTTCGTAGTTCCGAATAGTTTGGGACGACCTATACCTTCTTTCCTTCCTACACATTCAACCAGAGATCTAGCCAGTAGTGTTTGCACAGCATAATCACTATTTACTCCTCTAATTTCTTCAATTTCTACCCTTGTAATTGGTTGTTTATAAGCAATTATCGCTAATGTTTCTAATACTGCTTGCGACATTCTAGTAGAGCGTGGACTTTGTAGGAGTTTCTTATAATATTCATTATGTTCTGGCTTCGTAGTTAAATGAAAAACTTCATTTGATTGGATAATTGTTATCCCACGGTTTTCATGTTCATAATCAAATTGTAATTCTTCTATTAAATGTTGCACTGTTTCCTCGGCAACTTCTATAACTTTCGCAATTTGTTTAATCGTAATTCCTTCGTCTCCACTTGCAAAAAGTAATCCTTCCGTAATTCCTTTATATTTTATTTCTTTAACCACTTTATGCCTCCAATCTGCTAATAATAATAGGCTGAAAGTGTTTTTCTTGTTTACACTGTATCTGACGATCTTTGATCAATTGTAATATAGCTAAAAAAGTTGTTACTATATGAGTTCTATTTGGAAATGGGAATAGTTGATCAAACTGAATAGGTTTATTGGTTTGTTTTATTTTTAATAAAATTTGATCCATACGTTCTTCAATTGATATTTCCATTCTGCTTACTTTTGTATCTAATGGTGCATACCAGTGCTTACGTTCAAAAACCTTGTTTAATGCCTTCAACAAATCATAAATGGAAACATCTCCTTTTTCATTTGTTTCATTATTAATAACATCTTTATCAAACTGAAACGGTGAACGAGTATAAAGTTGATTTTCTTCTAATTCCTTTTCTTGTAGATCTTCAGCCGCTTGTTTATACTTTCTATATTCGATTAGTCTATTTATTAATTCCTCCCTGGGATCTTCTTCATACTCATCTTCTGAAATTACCTCTTTTTTAGGTAATAGCATCGCACTTTTAATTTCAAGGAGAGTAGCTGCCATTACTAAATATTCACTTGCGATGTTTAACTCTATTTTTTGCATCGTATTTACATATTCCATATATTGTTCCGTAATTTCTGCAACCGGTATATCATAAATATCAATTTCAAGTTCATTTACTAAATGCAATAATAAGTCTAGAGGACCTTCAAACGCATCTAATTTAACTTCATAAGTACCGTTCATTCGTTTATCCTCTTTCCTTTTCATATGTATAATTACAATTATAAAACATTTTAGCATATATGCCTATACATCAAGACTCTTATCCTCATACGTTATTACTGTAAGAACATTAAAAAACCCAAATTTTTAAAGGAGGAGTAATAATGGGTCACTATGAAGGCGGTTATGGCCGTGGCTACGGTTGGGGATTTGCGTTAATCGTTGTATTGTTTATTCTTCTCATCATTGTTGGTGCAGCTTGGTTATAAAATAACTATCTTCAGTAAGGGAAAATTTCCCTTACTGAAGATTCACCAATTATTTATAAACATTTTACCTAAGCATTTATCAACAAAGTTGAAAAAACCAGCCTTCATGGCTGGTTAAAATTTATTATCAATTCATTCTTCGGCATCCTCATTCGATTTGCTTGCACATTTTTGAAAGAACTGCTGTGTTAAATCATTTGCACAGACATCATATTTTTCACCATATAATGATTGAATCTCATCAATCATTTTTTTACCAATGCCAATATTACGATAAGATGGATTGACTGAGATATGCTGGATAACCACATTTAATTCATCCTCAATAGTTAAACCGATCGCCCCAACTACATCGTCCTCCTCTTTCCATAAATACAGATGCCAGTTTGAGTTTGTTTCATATTCTTTCATCGTTTGCTGTAAATGTTTTACATCTTTCTCTACCGGCATGAAAGAAAGCAGTCCCATCGCAATCTTTTCATGGTTTTTTTTATAGCGAATTAACATAAGAACCCCTCATTAACTTAAGTTTATATAAATCAATTTGTTCTTTCCATTATATATTTCTCTATAATTTTTGTGAATTATATTACATAAAATAAACAATCTATCCGAAAAATTACCGATCTGTTTTCCTAAAATTATACTTAGACAGTTCGATTTATTTTCGAAACAATATTTTACATATAGTATACCCATCAGATTCCTTTTGTCCAATCTTTAATGGTAATATATTAATAAATACAAGCCATCCATTAAACAAAAAAGATATATATATAATACTGGACGGAATAAAAGCATAATAGATCATATAAAGTATTCCTGCAAGAATCCCACTAAATCCCGGACCTAAAATGGAGATGATCATTTTTTCTTGCTTAGTAAATGGTTCATCACGAAAAGTGGAAGTTAAACTATTAATGATAAATAACCTTCTAATTACAATTTGAATACCTTTAATATAACCTTTAAAGACTATTTTTCCAGTCCCAATTGTTATGTTAATCTTAGATGCATGCATTAATTTAGCTCCAACAGCATGCCCAATTTCATGTAATAATAAACTAACTGGCGCTATAAAAAATAATAAAAATAAAAAGGTAAATAGATCCGGAAACATTGCTTACGAATTAACAGTTATTTCTTCGATAACATCTCCATTTTGCATACTTTTAGCATGCTCAACTCCACTTGTTACTTGGCCAAATACTGTGTGAACACCATCTAGATGAGGTTGGGATTCATGAACAATAAAAAACTGACAACTTCCCGTATCTTTTCCAGCGTGCGCCATCGATAAGGCTCCTTCCACATGTGTATGTGGGTTTCCTTCGGTTTCACACTTAATTGTATATCCTGCATTTCCAGTTCCGTTCCCTACAGGGCAACCTCCTTGGCTCACAAAACCAGGTATTACACGGTGAAAGGTTAATCCATTATAAAAACCTTCATTTGCTAGCTTTTCAAAGTTTTCCACAGTTTTAGGTGCTGCATCCTCATATAGTTCAAATTCAATTTTATTTCCATTATTCATTAAAATATGTCCTGTTTTCATTGCTTGGTCTCCTTTTCATTCTTTCGACGAATATATACATAAATATATTTCTTTGAAACACCATTTTACACTACATCGTTTGATTCTTCCATAAAAGTCTGTGAAATATTTACAGATACGATAAATCATTTTTAATAATATCGTTAACCGTTTCTCGTTTTACAACCAATTTTGACTGTCCATTTTCTACAAACACCACTGCCGGTTTTCTGAATCCATTATAATTACTTGCCATGGAGAACCCATAGGCTCCAGTCGAAAAAACTGCTAAAATATCATTCTGATCAATTTCCGGTACTTTTAAATCCCAAATTAACATATCACCAGATTCGCAACATTTTCCTGAAATCGATACTTCTTTCGTGGCTAATTGATTTGCTTTATTTGCAATGACCGCTTCATATTTCGCTCCATATAATGCAGGGCGGATATTATCTGCCATTCCACCATCAACTGAAACATAATTTCTTACATCTGGAATCTCTTTCATTGATCCAACTGTATATAAAGATATACCAGCATTGCCTACAATTGAACGCCCTGGTTCAATCCAAATTTCAGGCATAGGAATGTCTAATGTTTCCACTTTATTATTCACTGAATTTACAATTTCCGTCACATATTCTTCATGTGGGAGAGGTTCATCTTCTTGAGTATATCGTATACCGAATCCACCGCCAAAATTCATTATTTCAGGTGTAAAACCATATTCCTCATTCCATGTTTCTATCAGTTGGAAAAGTAAATCAACTGCTAAAGTAAAACTTCTCGTGTTAAAAATTTGTGAACCTATGTGCGAATGTAACCCTTTTAATTTAATTGTTGGATGGCTAAAAAGTCGTTCAAAAGCTCGCTTTGCTTGACCGTTTTGCAAATTAAAACCGAATTTGGAATCTTCATTCCCCGTCATAATATATTGATGCGTTTCCGATTCAATTCCAGGTGTCACACGAATCAAGACATCTATTTCTTTTTCATATTTTTCCAACAATTCTTCCAACAGTTCAATCTCATAAAAATTGTCAATGATAATACAACCTATATTATTCTCGATTGCCATTGTTAACTCGGCTCTGCTTTTATTATTACCATGAAAATGAATTCTTTCAACCGGGAATTTTGCTTTAAGTGCAGTGTATAATTCTCCCTCTGAAACAACATCTAAACTTAACCCCTCATCCGCTATTACTTGCATAATCGCGATAGAAGAAAATGCTTTACTGGCATACGTTACTTGTGCCTTTACATTTAATTTTTTAAATGTGTTCACAAATGTACGGCAGTTCTCTCTAATTTTTTCAACATCATAAACATAAAGAGGAGTGCCGTAATCATTTGCAAGATCAACCGTATCTAACTGTCCAATTTCTAAATGCCCTTTTTCATTTACTGAAAAAGCATGATTTTGAAGTATCATCTACATCCTCCGCAATATTGTTCTGTTACTGTATTTACTAATAAGATAAAAATAATGTATCATATTGACAAAGAAAACAAAAGAATATTCACTTTTATTCACCTTGTCTTACTCTATCTTTTGGATGAACAATACTCGGACGATTATGAATGAAAGGAATTGGTACTCTTAAAATAAATCTAATAAGCGCCGGCAAATTAAACGGTAATAACGGCCAGAAGTACGGTGTTTTCAATGCTTTTAAATTAACCAAGAATAAAATTGTTATCGTAAATCCGATTAAGAATCCATTTAATCCGAAAAAAGCTGTCATCAAAATTAAAAATAAAGATACCATTTTATTGGCAACACTTAATTCATAACTTGGAGTCACATAAGATCCTATTGTACTGATTGCAACATATAAAATAACTTCTGGACTAAATAATCCAACATCTATTGCAATATCTCCAATCAATACCGCTGCAATTAATCCAAGCGCTGTTGCGAGTGGAGTTGGCGTATGTACCGCAGCCATTCGTAGAAACTCTACCCCCACAACAGCTAATAAGATTTGAATTGTGATTGGAATATTCCCTTGCTCTTTAGGGCCAATAAATGACAACGCCTTCGGAAGTAAACTTGGCTCTAAAACGATTAATAACCAAAATGGTAGTAAGAACAATGAACTGATAACCGCTAGTATGCGTACCCACCTAGTAAAGGTTCCAATAGCTGGGGTTTGTCTATACTCTTCAGCATGTTCTAAATGATCAAAAAAAGTAGTAGGTATAATAATTACACTAGGTGATGTATCGACGGTTAATACAATGTATCCTGAAAGAATATGGTGCCCGGCAACATCTGGGCGCTCTGTATAACGGACTACCGGAAACGGATTCCAACTATATTCTACAAATAACTCTGTTAATGCCTTGTCCGCCATAACCAAATTATCAATATCGATGCCTTGAATTTTTTCTTTAACCATTTTAACAAAATCATCGTTTGCTACATCAATTAAATAACTTAAGCAAATATCAGTTTTTGAACGTTTACCTACTCTTAGCATTTCGTTTCGTAATCGTTTGTCTCGAATTCTTCTACGAATCAGACCAGTATTTTCGACAACATTTTCTGTGAAGCCATCTCGTGCCCCTCGAATAACACGTTCTGTATCAGGCTCCTCCGGTTGCCTACCAGGATATTTCCGAATATCGACGATAAATGCGTCTCTTTCTCCATCTACAAAAATCACAAATAACCCTGATAATAACTGATCCGTTACTTCATCTATTTTATTTACTTGTTCAACTTGCTGATTGACGATTCTATTTTTGATAATGTCATATATTTTATCATCTTCTTTTTCATTATCATTTACTTCTACAAGCTGCCTTAAAATGTGGACGATGGTCATATCATCGACAAGACCATTAACATAATATAGCTGAATCTGTCGATCCAAAATAGTTATTTCACGGAAACTAACATCATAAGAAATATTTGCTCCCACTTCATATTTCATATATTTTTCATTAATTTTCAGGTCCTTAGAAACGTAATTCATTTTTTTTACGTCACTCATTGATTTGACACCAACCTTATTATCTCATTAAAACTAACCACTGAAACATGGAGCCGCTAATCTTGCCTAAAACAATGGCAAATAGTAAAATAACCATATATTTTTCAAGACCTAACCGCTTAGAGAGCAGTGGAAAAACATTTAAAATTTCAACAAGTGCTGCTGCAAGCATACCGTTAAAGATACCGTGGATTGCTCCCCAAATTAGTAATATTAATACAGGTTGTTCCCACGTTATTTGTGTAAATGATAAATATGTACCAAACAAAGTTCCAAGTATGATCGTACCGCCATATACATTAACTAGGCGAACGGTTCTTGAAATTTGTATTAAGCGAGGAATGACGCCTAAAACTGTTAGAATCGCAACAAAAGCTCCACCGACTACCACACCACTTGAAAAGCCGATAATTATCTCGAATAGTTTAATAATAACGATCGTCCTTGTTTAATTCGTTTTCATGAAATGTAATATAATTATCAAGGTCTTTTTGATAATTGAAAATTTCTACCTCAAGGGGACTCGGCTCTTCATTAAATCGTTTTTTAAACCATTTATTTAAGAATAAAATCATCCCTATCCCTAATCCAATAGAGTAAGGAATTTGAATCCATAAAGGAGATTGTTTCTTTTCCCCAGTAAATAAATAATGTATTTTTTGTTGTACTTCTTGCATACTGACATCATAGTGAAAGTTTATAATCGTCATAGCAGTTCCCACAAATAATACTATCCAAACAAATGAAATTAATATAACTGAAGGTCGTGATTTTTCTTCAGTTACATGTACAATTGTTTCGTTCAATCCTAACAATTGAAATTCTAGATCAGGGAATAACTGATTTAAATGTTTAATAATAATAAAGCTATCAATAATTACATAGTCATTATCTTTTTCTGTTATTTGATAAATAGGTATATTTTCTAGCTGTTCTTTCTCAGGGCTAGTAGTTGTAATGAAAGCAACATCTTTTAATCTAAGTTTTGTAGAGGGGTTAGTCGAAATTTTTTTCTTTAGTCGAATATAAATAATATTTGTCACAGTCATACAAACAACTCCTTTCTACCTGAACTCGTAAGATATATGTAGTATGTGTCAGTTGACTTTTCATATACAAAAAAACCTTCATTCTTAAACGAACGAAGGTTGTAAAAAATTACCGATTTATTTTTTCTTTCATTTCTTCTAAAATTTTCTTTTCTAATCTGGATACTTGTACTTGTGATATTCCTAAGCGTTTTGCTACTTGCGACTGCGTTTTATCTTTATAATACCGTAAGTAAACAATTAATCTTTCCCTTTCCGTCAAGCTTCTTATCGCTTCTTCAAGGGTAAGTTTATCAAACCATTGTTTATCATCATCTGCAATTTGATCTAATAAAGTTATTGGTTCTCCACCATTTTCATAAACTGTTTCATGAATCGAATGGGGATATTTTATTGCATCTTGTGCTTGCGCTACTTCCTCCGGTGTAATATCCAAAGCTTCAGCAACTTCTTGAACGGTTGGAGAACGATTAAGTTGTTTTGTAAGTTCTTCCTTAGCAATTCTGATTTTATTTCCTAACTCTTTTATAGAACGACTGACTTTAATTGTACCATCGTCGCGAATAAATCGTTGAATTTCCCCAATGATCATTGGTACAGCATACGTGGAAAAACGAACTTCGTAAGATAAATCAAATTTATCTATTGATTTAATTAATCCGATACTACCGATTTGAAAGAGATCTTCTGGATCATAACCTCTATTTAAAAATCGTTGTACTACAGACCAAACTAAACGAACATTTTTCTCAACTAGTAAATCTCTTGCTTTTTTGTCCCCTTCTTGACTTTTCAGAATCAACTCTCTTACTTGTTCATTTGATAACATTTCTTTGTCATTATTGTGTTTCACATTTACATTCATTATATTCACCTAATTAATGACAAACTGTTTTCGTTTTAGTTAATTGCTTTTTCATAATGACTGTAGTTCCATGTCCTTTTTCGGAGATTATTTCCAAAGAGTCCATAAAACTTTCCATAATTGTAAAGCCCATACCGGATCGTTCTAAATGTGGTTTTGAAGTATATAATGGTTCTTTTACTTCATAAATATTTTCAATTCCGACACCTTCATCCATAATCATAATTTCAAGTTCATTTTCATGTTGAATCATACATTTTATTTTTACATGACGATCGGACTCATTGTTATACCCATGTATAATTGCATTGGTCACTGCTTCAGATACAACAGTTTTGATTTCAGTTAATTCATCCATCGTTGGATCTAGCTGTGTAACAAATGCACCAACCGTCGCTCTTGCAAATGCTTCATTTCTACTGACACTTAAAAAGGTTAACTCCATTTCATTTTTCACGATGCCACCCCCAAAGAATCTAGAGCATATTGCTCATTTTCGGCTAAACGAATAATTTTTAATAAACCGGACATTTCAAATATACGTTTTATTGATGGATTAATGGAACATACGACCAACTCACCACCTAATTGGACAATTTCCTTGTAACGTCCAAGTAAAACACCAATTCCTGAACTATCCATAAACGTAACATCTTTTAAATTCAATATTACATGTTTTACATCTTCCTGATTCAATTTTTTTTGCCAAGCTTCTCTTAATTTTACCGCTTCATGATGATCTAGTTCTCCACTTAAACGAACAACTAATACATTTTCCTTCACTGTAAAGCTTGATGTTAAACTCACTTGTTTTTCAGCCTCCTCAAATGGTTCGTAATTCAATTGTTCGCTATCGCAAAACTAAATTCCTTCATTTTGACAAAACTATTAAAATTTCTATATATTTATCTACATTCCGTTATATTTTGCTATATTTTTTATCGATCGTTTCCATAGATCAAAATAGCTTGCCAATTCAACATTTTCTTCAACAATTAAAGGGGATTCAACTACCGTTTCATTTTCCTTTTTAACAATTAAAGTTCCAACCTGTTCTCCGATCTCGATTGGAGGGGAGATATTTTTATTCATTTTTACTTCGGTTGTAAATGGAGCATCTTTTTCACCTTTTTTGTGTAACATACTAACCTGTTCACTTGTTTTTACATCATATTTGAGTTTTTTTGACTGAACATGACGTAAACTAGCGACATTTTCACCTTGATCAAACAACTTTTCTGATTCATAGTGATTAAAAGCATAATCAATTAAATTCATTGTCACTGCATTTCTACTTTTAGCTGTATCTGCTCCCATTACTACTGCAACGACTCTCATATCATCTTTCTTTGCAGTAGCTGTTAAACAAAACTTTGCCTCACTAGTATAACCTGTTTTTAAACCATCCACATATGGATAAAATCGAACTAATTTATTTGTATTAACGAGCCAAAATTCATTTTCTTCTCCTTTACGTAAATAGTCTTCGTAAATGGAAGTATATTTTACAATATCTTCATATTTTAATAACTCTTTTGCAATTATTGCCATATCATAAGCTGTCGAATAGTGATCTGCTGCGGGTAGTCCAGATGAATTTTGAAATTTTGTATTTTCGAGATTTAATTCTTTCACTTTTTCATTCATCAATTCAACAAATGCTTCCTCTGTCCCTGCAATTCGTTCAGCAAGTGCGACACTCGCATCATTTCCAGAAGCAATCGCTACAGCTTTAATCAAGTCTTCTACTGACATTTGCTCTCCTTCTGCCAAAAACACTTGAGATCCTCCCATAGAGGAAGCTCGTTCACTTACTGTCACCATTTCATCTAGTGATAGTTTCTCTTGTTTAATTGCTTCCATAACTAATAGCATGGTCATTACTTTGGTCATGCTTGCGGGGGGTAATTTTTCGTGAACATTTTTTTCATACAGTATTGTTCCTGAGTCCCTATCTAAAAGTATTGAAGCCTTTGCATCTTCCGATAAATCTAAATCATCTTGTTTTTTTTCCTCTCCGAATATAGGATTAGCCAAGAAAAAAGACATAAAAATAGCCATCCCGATGATATATGTATATCTTTTCATCTGTTTCCCTCCATCTTTTCATATATACATAGGATGACCATTTTTTACCTTATTTATAACTTTTAATCAGAATAAATATAGTTTTCTTAAATTCTAATTTTTTTCGTATGTTTTCTTGTTTTTCTAATTTACAGTTGAAGAATACTGTTGAGTAGTAAAAATTTGTAAATTAGTAACAGCTTCGTTGATTTCCATCGTAGAAAACAAAGCTACAAAGCTGAATACCGCTACGGAAATACACTACGCTTTCCACGGGCGGCTGATGAGCCTCCTCGTCGCTTCGCTCCTACGTAGTCTCACCTAGGCCTTTCCTCCCGTAGGAGTCTCCGTGTATTTCCTTCGCTGGAAGGATGCATGTTTTTCCAACTAGCGTAGGCAGAATACGTAGACTCCTGCGGGAACAGCAAACGGTTTTCGATGGGACGAACGATAGTGGCAGTCCCACGTGTCCGAAGACCCCGCAGCGGTAATTTAATGATGGCCGACTAAAAGCGTCCTTTGCGGACAACGTCGGCATACCCCTTGTCGGGGCAAGGAAGTGAGCAAACAGTTATTGTATTTCCGTAGCGGTATTCACATCGCAACTTTGTTTGATATTTACAAAGAAAATTACTCAAGTTACTGCACAGTTTATGGATTTTGTGAAATAAATAATAAGTCTTTTAATGGGTCGAATACAAAAAGTCCTAAGTCTTTTCGAAGGAACTAGTTGTGTGGCTTTCAACTTTTACAAATAACGAAATAATAATATAAAGGATCACTTAATACTATTGAAATACCCCCTATAAATTTTAAGGGGGTCTGGAACTTTTACATAAAAGGTAATTGTGTTTATATAATTGTTTCTAGAATTAATTGATCATTTACTTTTGCGTTGCCAATTTCAAAACTAGTATCTAACATTCTTTTAATTTGAGAAATATCTTTCTCATTGGAATGAATAGTAAATAATACGTCACCTTTTTTTACTTCATCCCCAAGTTTTTTATGTACCTCAATACCGACGGCAAGATCGATAACGGAGTCTTTTGTTTGTCTTCCAGCACCTAGCATCATAGCGGCTCTTCCTATTTGATCTGCAATAAGCCTTGTAATAAGTCCAGTTTCTTTTGAATAAATCGGTATTTGATTATGAGCTTGTGGTAACAGAGAAGAGTCTTGAACGATGTGCTCGTCACCACCCTGGGACTTTATAAATGTCTGAAATACATGTATAGCTTTACCTGACTGAATATTTTCAAATAATATTTCTTTTGCCTCTGCAGTTGTTTTAGCCTTATTTGCTAAAACAACCATATGACTTCCAAGTTCAATTGAAAGTTCTGTTAAATCCTTTGGTCCCTGTCCTTTCAGTGTTTTAATCGCCTCTTTTATTTCGAGCGCATTTCCAATTGCAAAGCCGAGTGGTTGTTCCATGTTTGAAATGATAGCAACTGTTTTCTTCCCTACTCGTTTACCGATTTCAACCATATTTTCAGCTAATTTAATTGCATCTTCTTTGGTTTTCATAAATGCTCCTGAACCAGTTTTAACATCAAGCACAATCGCATCAGCGCCGGAAGCAATTTTTTTACTCATGATGGAACTGGAAATAAGTGGAATTGAATTTACTGTTGCCGTTACATCTCTTAAGCTATATAGTAGTTTATCTGCAGGAGCTAGATTATCTGATTGCCCGATGATTGCTAAATGATTTTTATTTACAAGTTCGACAAACTGATCATTCGTTATTTCAACATGGAAACCAGGAATCGATTCTAATTTATCGATCGTTCCTCCTGTATGTCCTAACCCTCTCCCACTCATTTTTGGTACAACGACACCCGCTGAAGCGACTAATGGTGCCAAAATAAGCGTAGTTGTATCTCCAACACCACCAGTTGAATGTTTATCAACTTTTATCCCTTCGATACGAGATAGATCTACTGTTTTACCGCTGTTAACAATTGCCATTGTAAGTGCAGCACTTTCTTCATTTGTCATACCCTTAAAATATATTGCCATTAATAATGCACTCATTTGATAATCGGGAATCGTACCATTCGTATAGTTTTCAATGATAAAGTTAATTTCCACTGTCGATAATTCAAAACCATCTCGTTTTTTTTCGATTACATCATACATTCGCAAAGTAATCACCTATTTTCATTTATTTGCGCTAAAAAACTTTCTCCGTATTTTGGTGGAGTCACGTTAAAATTATCAGCTATTGTTGCGCCAACATCGGCAAATGTTTGACGAATGGATAAAGCCTTCCCTAATTTAATTTCTTTATGATAAACTAGTAATGGCACAAATTCACGTGTATGATCAGTTCCGTGATGTGTTGGATCATTCCCGTGGTCAGCTGTTATCATAAGTAAATCGTCGGAATCGAGCAGATTAATTATAGAATCCAATTTACGATCAAACTGTTCTAGTGCTTTTCCATATCCAATTGGATCGCGTCTGTGTCCATATAGTGCATCGAAATCAACTAAATTAATAAAGCAAAGTCCATGGAAACTTGTTTGAACAGTTTGGTATAGCTTTTCCATTCCATCATCATTACTTTTTGTTCGAACTGCTTTTGTAATCCCTTCTCCATCAAAGATATCAGAAATTTTACCTAAAGAAATTACATCGTAATTTGCATCCTTCAACTCATCCATTACCGTTCTGTCAAAAGGTTTTAATGCATAATCATGTCTGTTCGCTGTTCTAGTAAAGTTTCCTACTTCTCCTACAAACGGTCTTGCAATAACTCTACCAACTAAATATCTTTCATCCATCGTTAATTCACGTGCAACTTCACAAATTTCATATAATTCCTCAAGTGATACAACTTCTTCATGAGCAGCAATTTGTAAAACAGAATCTGCGGAAGTGTACACAATTAACGCACCAGTTTCCAGATGTTCCTTCCCTAATTCCTCTATAATTGCTGTTCCAGATGCAGGCTTATTTCCAATAATTTTTCTTCCAGTTCTTTCTTCTAAGTTATTGATTAATTCTTCAGGAAATCCATTTGGAAATGTTTGAAACGGTTGTTTAATATTTAGCCCCATTAATTCCCAATGCCCGGTCATCGTATCTTTTCCAGCTGATACTTCTTGCATTTTTGTATAATATGCTAAAGGTTCTTCTACGGCTTTAATACCTTCGAATTCTTTAATGTTTCCTAACCCGAGCTTTTCTAAATTCGGTAAATGAATTCCACCCATGTATTTAGCAATATTACCTAATGTATCTGCTCCAACATCATTATATTTCCGAGCATCTGGAGCTTGTCCAATTCCTACTGAGTCTAATACAATTAAAAAAATTCGTTTGAATGATGTCATACTATCCGCCCTTCTTCTCCCTGTTTAAGCTCTTGGATGAAACTGTTCATACATATCTTTGAGTCGCGTTTTGGAAATATGGGTATATATTTGTGTAGTTGAAATATCAGCATGTCCAAGCATTTCTTGTACGGAACGTAAATCTGCTCCATTTTCTAATAAATGTGTTGCAAACGAATGACGCAGCGTATGAGGTGTGATCTCTTTTGTAATTCCTGTTTCTTGTACGACTGTTTTTAATATTTTCCAAAACCCTTGCCTTGAAAGAGGTTTTCCGTGATGATTTACAAATAAAATTGTTTCAGATTGATTTCTCTTTATCAGTTGATCTCTCGCATGGTTAAGATAATCTTCAAGGGCATTTTTTGCTACATCTCCGACAGGAATTATCCGCTCCTTATTTCCTTTACCCATACATCGTACAAATCCCATTGATAAATGAAGATCTGTCTTCTTTAATTTTACTAATTCAGAAACTCTAAGCCCTGTCGCATAAAGCAATTCAAGCATAGCTTTATTTCGAACTCTAAGTGGAGTTGTCCCCTTTATCGCTAGTAATTTATCAATCTCTTCCGAAGTTAAAATTTGGGGAAATAAACGATCCAATTTGGGAGTCTCTATGTGCAAACTAGCATCTATGTCCACGATTCTATCTCGTACCAAAAACTGATGAAAAGCACGAATGGAAGAAATCATCCTTGCAATTGTTGCAGTCGATTTTCCATTCTCTTTTAAAGAATACAAAAATTGAACAATGTCCGTCCGTTTGATTTGTTTCCAATCAGTTATTTCTTTTTTTTCTTTTGCAAATAATACGTATTGATTAAGATCACGTCGGTAAGATATTATTGTATTTTCTGCAAGACCACGCTCAATTTGTAAAAAATGAAAAAAATCTTCTACTGCATCTTTTAGCATTTCTATTCTCCTAAACGAAAAAATAAATGAAGCCGATCCATAAATCCATCTTCCTCACTAAAAACTTTCATAGCTGGTCCTTCTGGTTGGTCGTACCGATGATACTGTTCATATTCATTATGCATTGCACGTAACCCAAAATAAAATAAGAATGTACAACCTACAAATATAATGGTTACTTTAATAACATCCCATAATATACGTTTCATTTTTTGGCACCTTTCTCTAAAAAAAGTCTATCTATTAGAAAGATATGCCAAAAAAACGAAATTATATACCTTCATTTTACATGATTAACGATTAATATGCAGTAATAAAAGTACTGTACTTAGAAAAAAACGACCGCTCATTTTAAAAATGAAGGTCGATTTTAATTTGCTTCTACTGTAGCGTTTTGGCACTGCTTGCAAATACCATGGAAAGTTAGTCTATGATCTTTTACTTGAAATTGCCAACCGTCTTCCACAATTTTTTCAACATCACTTAATAAATCTTCAATTATTTCTTCCACCGAGCCACATTCCATACACACGAGATGATGATGAAAATGCTTAACTCCTTCTTTACGTAGATCGTAACGTGAAACACCATCACCAAAATTAATTTTATCAACAATTTTAAGTTCAGATAGCAATTCTAACGTTCGGTATACCGTCGCTAAACCAATTTCTGGTGCTTTTTCTTTTACAAGTAGAAATACTTCTTCCGCACTCAAATGGTCTTCCTCGCGTTCCAAAAGCACAGTTAAAGTAGCTTCACGTTGCGGAGTTAGCTTGTAACCTTTGGCATGTAACTGTTTTTTAATTCTTTCTATTCGCTGCTTCATGGAATTACCCCTCCATCTATCACTTTAATTATAGGCACACATGAAACAGCTGTCAAAAAATAATCATTTTCACAGAAGAAAATTACTGTTTTTATGATAAATTAAAGATAATAGCATAACTCGTTCTTAAGATAGCTTTAAAAGCTTCGTTTGCAACAAAAGTTTCAATAAGTGAACTGCCTAATGCACATAAAAGGAGGATGAGAAAAACAAACGTATATTGAATAAATGGTTTCCCTAATGAGTTGGAAATTCGTCCATTTCCAAATAATTTATGAAGTAATGCAAGAGAAAAAATCATCGATAAGCTGCCAGCGATTATATAAATTGGAATCGTTATAATATTTTGTGGTGCGATTGATATGGACGCTAATAATAATCCTTTCCCACCTAATTGATTCACGATAAAGCCAACAGAAAATCCGATTACGAGTCCTTTAATAAAAACTAATATCCAAACGACCGGCAACCCGATTATAGTAAGACCTAAAATAAACAATAGAAGTAAATATTTTACATGAAAAAAGAAACTGCGCTTTAATATATCTTTACTTGCGATTTCTTGATCACCATTAATTTGTACATAATAACGATCTAGATGAAAAAATAAATCTTGTTTTTGAATGAAGTCCATACTATTTACTGTAATTGCTCCGAAAATAATTCCTGTTAAAAAAAGTGTGACCATAAATATATAAATCGTCATATTTTCTTTAACATGGTTTAATAGTACATTATTTTTAAAATACATAGAAATCCTCCGTCTCTGGGTCAAATCTCTTAATTAATAGATATGAAAGATTTCTATGTAAAATTACTATTTTTTAAAAACTCTATCAATCAATCGTTAACTGTTGTTAATTTTTTCATGGAGACTCGACCATATTTTCCTCCACCACCTGCTTCAATATCTAGTTCTCCCTTCCTCATATCAACGATCATTTTCGCTAATTTTTCAGGAATTACAGTTGCTAATTGTTGGTAAGGTATATGGTGTATTACAGTCATTTCAGTTGCAAAATGATCAAGTAACTTTTCAAATGTTTTCTTTCCAAGACCTGGTAGATAGTCAAGCGGTACTTGATAGTAATAAGGTGGTCTTTGATTGGATTCATCGGTATCTTTTAATTCAGTTATTCGGTCAAAAACACCATTAATAATTTTTTTGGATTGGCAATGGGAACATTGCTTTGACTTATACGGTGCTTGCTTCATACACACTTGACAAACTGTCGTATAATATTTACCCAGTTTTGGGTTCATACCGTAATTTGCTACAATTTGACGCCCATTAACTCGTTTAAGTGCTTTGGAAAATTCTTGAAAAGTAGGCTCTTTCATCATTATTTGTTGATACTCTCTCGCAAGCTTTTGTAAGGAATGACTATCAGAATTGGATAAAAAGGTATATTTGTGTAATTCTACAATTTGATCAGCCATTTCTGTATCAGAACTTAATCCTAGTTCTATTCCATCAATTAAATTAGGATTTAAAACCTCTGTTAAAGAATTTCTTACACCTTTTCCATATAAACTTTTAAATGGCGTAAATACATGTGCCGGAATGAAGAGTCCAGATAATTCTTTAACCTTCAACTGTAAATCTGTTGCTGTTCCATAATACCTCTGGGAACTTAAATGTACATTTTTCATCCTGCCAGAGAGCCATTCGGTAAAAGAGTTAATTGTAGCTAATGTTGGAAAATAACAGAGTACATGAATAGGCCCTTTGCAATGTTCATCATAGACTTCAATTTCTGCTCCCATTAGTAAGGTTACATTTTCAAATCGAATGCCACCTTCTTGCAGTTCTTCAGCTTGTTGGCTTCTAATCAATTGGGCGATTTCTTGTTGTACAAGAGGAGATTGGCAATCAATCACTCCAACCATATCGATTCCTTTTCTTCTACTTGCCTCAATTAGTATATTTTTTAATGTTAGTTGCTTAGATGCTGTAATCTTTACTGGATGATTATTCATATTTCGACCAATATGGATATGCATATCAGCAAAAAATTTATTTAACATGTTTATTCAATCCCATTAATTTCAAATATGTTAATGCATAAACGGTTTTTGCATCATAAATATCTTTTGTTTGCATGAGCGCTTCCGCTTCTGCGATAGATAACTCATGAATTTCAATAAATTCATCTTCATCACCACTAATTGGATTCTCTGCCTTTTGTAAAGCATTTGAATAATATATGTGAATGATTTCATTGGCAAATCCAGGTGATGTGTAGAAGGATGTAATATATTGTAAAGCTTCTGCCCTATATCCAGTTTCTTCTTCGAGTTCTCTTATTGCCGTAATTTTAGGATCCTCATCTAGTTCTATTTTTCCCGCAGGTATTTCTAATAATGACCGCTCTAAAGGCTTTCTATATTGTTCTACTAGTAAAATTTTATTTTGAGGTGTGATTGCGATAACGGCAACTGCACCAGGATGTTTTACAATTTCTCGTTTTGACGTGTTTCCATCAGGTAATTCAACATCATCAACTTGTAAAGAAATTATGTTTCCGTCAAATAGTTTTTCACTTCGTAACGTTTTTTCTTCAAATTTTTTCATATTAACCTCTCATTTATGTTTGTTTCTCTCTATTTTAACATAAACTAATCCAATTAGTTGTGAAGCACTTTTTTGACCGTTACAATAATAGAAAAGGGTGTGGTAAAGTGAGAATGAATCGATTGGGTAAATCAGATATTTATATTTCCGAGCTAACGCTTGGCTGTATGTCACTTGACCTCGATCAATCAAATTCCTCTAAAATAATCAATTTAGCTTTAGATAATGGGATCAATCATTTAGATACAGCTGATTTGTATCAATTTGGTGACAATGAAAAAATGATAGGAAAAATTATAAAAGAGCGCCGTGAGGATATTATTTTAACCACAAAAGTTGGTAATCATTTTAATACAGATACAAAAACGTGGTATTGGGATCCTTCAAAAAAATATATTAATCAAGCTGTAGATAAAAGTTTACAACGACTTCAGACAGATTATCTTGATTTATATTTACTTCATGGAGGAACGATCGATGACCCTATGGATGAGACGATAGACGCATTTGAACAATTAAAAAAATCCGGTAAAATTCGTGCATATGGGATTTCTTCAATTAGACCAAGTGTTATTCGAGAATATGTTAAAAAATCTTCCATTGATGCTGTAATGATGCAATATAATATACTTGATCGCAGGCCCGAGGAATTATTAAATTTTTTAGCTACCAATAAAGTAAGTGTTTTAGCACGAGGACCTTTAGCAAAAGGAATGCTAAGTGGGCAGGCAGTTAAATACATTGCTCAAAAAGGAAAAGATGGATATTTGGACTATACACATAATGAACTTTTACAGATAATTAATAAATTAAGTAAGTTACATCTTCCAATTGCAAAGTTATCGTTTCAATATGTACTTCATCATCCTGTTGTTGCAAGTGCAGTATTTGGCGCAAGTACTGTGAAGCAATTAAAAGAAAATATTTACTCGACACATCTTCTTCCTTTAGATGAAGAATTAGTAAAAGAAATTAAAAAAATTACAAAGCCTATTTTTTATACAACGCATCGTTAAACAAAAATATAAGCTATCTATTCTTTTTGAGTAGATAGCTTAATTAATTTGGAAGAAGTCATCTCCTTTTTCCTTTGAAAAAATCATCCTTGCCGCTTTCCCTTGTTTCTTCTTCGCCATATCTAGAATGTTTTTTATGCTGATCGGACTGTCTTGTAGGGCTTACTCTTACATTTACTTTTGTTTCACCTATTACTTTAACTTCGAATTCTCTTTCTATTTCTACCGCGATTTGGTTCCCTTGTTTTTCAATTTTGCATTGTAAGCAATTTGGCTGTTGAATAACTTTTACAACAACTTCATAGTCATCATGTAAACAATTTTCATCCTTGTTTGATAATTTAACTTCATCACAATAGTCAACAGTTTCTGTTACTACTTCAGTTTTTGTATTATCATTAAAGGAATACCAAATATTAATATCGTAAGTTCCATGCACTTCTACAATATCAGATGTTTTCTTTTTTGCATGATAACGATGATTAATTACCCAGCAACCTAAAATACTTGATGGTTTATGTGATGGCGAAACATGGTTATCTGATTTGGTTAATTTCCGACCTCTTCCACATACCGCTTTCGTTATGATTTCTCTATAGTCACTATCAAGAAAAGTCATTGTTACGTATACCTCCTCTTTTGTCATAGTCATTTTATGCAAGACAAATACCTAAGGTGCATACGGAACAAAATTTAAGAAAATCTTTTCATTAACTACAATAGCTTATACTCTCATTAGTGATAAGATACGCTGTTCTTTAGCCAATTTATCTAATGATTGCCGATAGAAACGAGGTAAATGGCTTTCCCACCCGATGATAACAGGACTAATCTCTTTCTCGTTCTCTGTTAAAATCGAAATATACCGTTAAAATAAACAATGAATATGGTCAACTCTAAAGCGAACGATCACAGGACAGGGTTCAGAATGATACTAACTATTTAACTGTTAGAACTTAATACAGAGTAAATGTAAACTGTGGCGTAGCGATTTATCACCGTTGGGGAAAAGTGACTCTACCTCGCTCTGGAATGTGAGTCGATTAACAACATGCAGAGTTCAGATCTAAGATGTCGAGTTGATCTGCAAGACGTCGAGTCTTTTTCCAACATATCGAGTCGATACGGGCATGTTTCGATCTTAATCGTGACCGTTTTGGGTAAGGGTCATAGAAAACGGGTATGTTTCGATGTTAATCGTGACCGTTTTGAGTAAGGGTCATAGAAAACGGGCATGTTTCGATGTTAATCGTGACCGTTTGGGTAAGGGTCATAGAAAACAGGCATGTTTCGATGTTAATCGTGACCGTTTTGAGTAAGAGTTATAAAAAACGGGCATGTTCCGATATTAATTGTAACCGTTTTGGGTGGGGGTCATGAAAAACGGCGAGTCTTTTTCCGACTTGTCGAGTCGTTCCGTATCGATTTATTAATAAGCAGAGCCTTACGTCGCAGTTTATGGAAATTAGTAATAAGAGTAAAAGAAAAATCCGAACAATACAAACTTCAAGAAGAAATTTGAAATAATTCGGATTTTTCGATGACTATAACACTTTTTATTAACCTCTTATTATTATCTTTTGAATTAATGACCACAAGAAGTTTTATTTTTTACTTTTGATCCTGTTTCCCCTGATAAAAGATCGCCACCTGTATCACGAATAACATGATTCGTAACTTCACGTGCAATTGTTCCAGATACGAGTTGTAATACATCATTAACTACTACTTGAATTTCTTTAAATTCTTGAACAATTGGAATACTATCCAGTTCATTTTGAACATTATCTATTTCTGTTTCTACTTTTTTCAATGCTTCCTTTTTTTCATATGCTTGTAAATTGACAGCCTGTTTTTGCAATGTTTTAATACGGGAAATTAATCGCTGCACCTTTTCGTTTTCGTTAATTTTAGCTTCTAGTTGTTTAAATCGTTCAATTTCTTCTGTTTGAGCAAGCATAGCTGCCAATTCTTTTGCTTCATTTATTACTTGCTGACGTGTATATTGTGTCATCTTCATTCACCTCGACTGTTTCTTTGACTAGTTCTCCGTTTAGTGACCATGTCTTTGCTTCTGTTATCTTAACATCTACTATCTTGCCAATAATTGATTTAGAGCCTTTAAAATTAACAACTTTATTTTTTTCTGTATATCCCGAAAGAACAGTGTCGTCTTTTTTACTTTCTCCTTCAACGAGAACCTTCACTGTTTTTCCTTCATAAGTTTTCATTGATTCAGCCGATTGTTTGTTTACTAATTCATTTAACCGCTGTAATCGTTCTTTTTTCACTTCCATTGAAATGTTATCCTTCTGAACTGCTGCTGGCGTGCCCTCACGTGGTGAATAAATAAATGTATACGCAGACTCAAACCCTACTTCTTCCATTAGTGTCATTGTTTCTTCAAACTGTTCATCTGTTTCATTTGGAAATCCTACAATAATATCTGTAGTTAACGTGACGTTTGGAATAGATTTTTTAATTTTATTTACTAACTCTAAATACGATTCTCTCGTATATTTTCGATTCATTTTTCTTAAGATTTCACTGCTTCCAGATTGCACTGGTAAATGTATATGGTCGAGTAAGTTTCCACCTTGTGCCAGCACTTCAATTAAATGATCATCAAAATCTCGTGGATGTGAAGTTGTGAACCTGATACGTGGAATATCAATTTTATGCATATCATTCATTAAATCGGCGAAACGATAATCGATATCTTCAAAATCTTTACCATAAGCATTTACATTTTGACCCAATAATGTTACTTCTTGATACCCTTGGGCAGCGAGATGACGAACTTCCTGAATAATATCTTCTGGGCGTCTGCTACGTTCTTTGCCACGTGTCATTGGGACGATACAGTACGTGCAAAATTTATCGCACCCATACATAATATTTACCCATGCCTTAATTTTTCCATGTCTTACTTTCGGAAGGTTCTCAATAATATCGCCTTCTTTAGACCATACTTCAACAACCTGTGCTTTACTAAACATCGCTTCTTGAATTAAATTTGGTAACCGGTGGATATTATGAGTTCCAAAAATCAGATCCACTTGTTGGTGCTTCTTAAGTATTCTATTTACAACTGATTCTTGTTGTGACATACATCCACAAACACCAATAATAAGATCAGGCTTTTCTACTTTTAATGATTTTAAATGTCCAATCTCACCAAACACTTTATTTTCAGCATTTTCTCTAATTGCGCAAGTGTTTAATAAGATAATATCTGCTTCTTCATTTATTTCAGTAGGAACATATCCCATTTCTGTTAAAATACCAGCCATTACCTCCGTATCATGCTCGTTCATCTGACACCCGTAAGTTCGAATTAAGAATTTTTTACCTTCTCCAACAGTTTTCATATCTTCTGGTATTTCAAAATCATAATGAACTTTAATTTTATCCCGTCCACGTTTACGAGCTTTTCTTATATCTGGTGGCTGATACGTTGTCTCAAAATAATGAGCAAAGTCAGCTGTTGTTTTTTCCGATAGAGGTTTGTCCTGGCTGGATTTTCTGTCCATGGACAAATCCTGTTTAATTTTCGCTTGCTCTTTCCGTTGCTCTTCGTTCATTCTATTACTCCTTTCTCAAGTTACATACACCATTAATTTATATTCATCTAATAAGTATATAAGTTTTAAGATAATTTCACAATTATTACTGTTACATCATTTTATTTGTATTTTTCATATTTGAAGGAAAGGTGACAATGTTTCCATGTATAAAATAAATTAATATCAAACATTTAAAAAAACTACCTTAAAAAAAGGTAGCTTTTTAGTTAAATATTCACTTTTTTATTAAAATTCGAATATGGATGTTAACGTGGCTCTACAATCAACTTAATTGCCGTTCTTTCTTCACTATCAATTAATATGTCCGTAAACGCGGGTATACAAATTAAATCTACTCCGCTTGGTGCAACAAATCCCCTAGCGATTGCTACTGCTTTAATTGCTTGGTTTAATGCCCCTGCGCCTATTGCTTGAAGTTCTGCTGTACCATTTTCTCTCAACACATTTGCTAATGCCCCTGCTACTGAGTTCGGATTTGACTTTGCTGAAACTTTTAAAACGTCCATTACTTAGTACCTCCTCCATTAACTAATATAGATTTATTGCTACTATATTCTAAGAAATGATACCTTATTACTTAATTATGCATGATTTACCATATATTACAACTATCAATTACTCACTTCTTGAGTTATGAAGGGACCATTCGTAAGTAAAACAGTAGTTTACATATCAAAAAAAGGATGGTCGTTATTTATTAATATTCGCTCAATCTTCGTTGCTTTTCCTGTACTATTGTCAATTGTAATGAAACATCCATTTAATTGATTTCTACCTTTTTTATCTACTTCAAAGCGAACTGGCATATTTGTTAAGAACCGATTGATCACAGATTCTTTTTCGACTCCTAAAATACCATCATATGGTCCAGTCATCCCTACATCAGTTATATATGCTGTTCCTTGCGGTAATATTCGTTCATCTGCAGTTTGAGTATGTGTATGGGTTCCCACAACTGCACTTACACGTCCATCAACATACCAAGCAAAAGCTTGTTTTTCACTTGTTGCTTCAGCATGAAAATCAATGAAAATAATATTCGTTCGTTTTTTTGCTTCTTGAATTAATTCATCGACTTTTTTAAAAGGATCATCATGTGAATCTAAAAATGTTCTTCCTTGCAAATTGATAATAGCTACTTCTAATTGATTACTTTTTATAAATACAATTCCTTTCCCTGGATTATTTTCCGGAAAATTAGCTGGTCGAATTAAATATGTAGCACTATCTATAAAATCAATGATCTCTTTTTTATTCCATGTATGATTTCCCAATGTAACAGTTTGTACACCTAAATTTAAAAACTGCTTATATATTTTTTCTGTAATTCCTTTTCCAGCTGCAGCATTTTCTCCATTTACAATTGTGATTTGCGGTTTATATTTATCTTTTAATTTCGGTAAATATTGTGTAAGCATATCTCTTCCAGGTGAACCAACGATATCACCAATAAATAATATGTCCATCATGATACTCCTTATATAAATCTCATATTTAATAGACTAAACGAAGAGCTTTAATCTCAGTGTATAAAAAAAAGCGGCATATTTCTACCGCTTTTTTCAGTAATTTTTATTGCTTTTGATTTTCTATTCTTTATTTTGCGTATTCAACTGCTCTTGTTTCCCTAATTACCGTCACTTTAATATGTCCAGGAAATTCAAGTTCGCCTTCAATACGCTTTCGAATATCTCTTGCGATATGCGTTGCTGCTGCATCATCAATTTCATCAGGCTTTACCATGATTCTTACTTCACGGCCTGCTTGAATTGCGTAAGATTTCTCAACACCAGTAAAGGAATCGGAAATTTCTTCCAGTTTCTCCAAGCGCTTAATATAATTCTCAAGCGTTTCACTTCTAGCTCCCGGTCTTGCAGCAGAAAGTGCGTCTGCAGCTGCTACAAGAACTGAAATAACGGAAGTAGCTTCTTCATCCCCGTGGTGCGAAGCAATCGCATTAATAACAACAGGATTTTCTTTGTATTTTATCGCGAGTTCTTTACCTATTTCAACGTGACTTCCTTCCACTTCATGGTCAATTGCTTTTCCAATATCGTGGAGTAAACCTGCTCTTCTAGCTAGCACCTCGTCTTCACCTAATTCAGCTGCAAGCAACCCTGTTAGGTAAGCGACTTCCATCGAATGCTTTAACACATTTTGACCATAGCTAGTTCGATATTTTAAGCGGCCTAAAATTTTAATTAAATCAGGATGTAAACCATGAACACCGATTTCAAATGTTGTTTCTTCACCAATTTCACGTATATGTTCATCCACTTCTCTTCTTGCTTTATCAACCATTTCTTCAATACGTGCTGGATGAATTCGACCATCCTGCACTAATTTTTCTAATGCAAGACGTGCAATTTCTCGTCTAATTGGATCGAATCCTGATAAAATAACTGCCTCAGGTGTGTCGTCAATAATTAAATCAATACCTGTTAATGTTTCAAGTGTCCGAATATTTCGACCTTCGCGTCCGATAATTCGACCTTTCATTTCATCATTTGGTAAGTTAATTACTGAAACAGTAGTTTCAGCTACATGATCAGCAGCACAACGCTGTAAAGCTAACGATAATATATGTTTTGCTTTTTTGTCTGCTTCCTCTTTTGTGCGATTCTCCGCCTCCTTGACCATCACTGCAGTTTCTTGTTTTAATTCATTTTCTAATCGCGTTAAAATAACTTGCTTTGCTTGGTCAGTTGTATATCCAGAAATGCGTTCAAGCTCCGTTTGTTGCTTAACTAGTATAGCTTCCACTTTGCTTTCCATTTCTTCAATTTGTTGTTGTTTTTCTGCAAGCGTCTCTTCTCTTTTTTCTAAAGAGAGTTCACGCTTATCGAGCGTAACACTTTTTTTGTCAAGAATTTCTTCTTTTTGGATTAAACGATCTTCCTGTTTTTGAATCTCCAAACGACGTTCACGTAATTCTTCCTCAATTTGCTGACGAAATACATGATTTTCTTCTTTAGCCTCAAGAAGAGCTTCTTTTTTAGCGGCATCTGCATTCCGACGTGCTTCATCAACTATTTGTTTTGCTAAATTTTCCGCACTAGAAATCTTAGCTTCTGCAATAGATTTACGAATCAGATAACCAACAACAATACCGACGATTAGGACTAAGGCGAGCAAAATGGAGATGAGTAAAGGGTTGTCCACGTTCTTCACCTCCTATTGCTATGAAATTGTAAAAACTCTTTATTGTCGGCATATACCATATCAATAAGAATAAAATGTATAACTATTGTTATAAAATTATACATCTTAATTTTAATTGTACCAATAACCAATGTCAATAGAAAGCCATTTCTTCTAAAAAAGTAAAAATCCTTTACTTTATCATAAACTCTAAATAAGTAAAGGATTCTCTTTATTATAGTTCTTATTCTTCTATTGTTTCAGTCTCAGCCGTTTCATCAAGTTGATAATATTCTCTAATTGCTGTATGAATTTCAGCGGCTATCATTTCATTTTCTAATAGGAATTGTTTAGAATTTTCTCTTCCTTGACCGAGCCTCTCTCCATTATAAGAGTACCAGGCACCACTTTTTTCGACGATATCAAGTTCAGAACCAATATCAAGTATTTCGCCTTCAATTGATATCCCTTCACCATACATAATATCAACCATTGCTTGTTTAAAAGGAGGTGCCACTTTATTTTTTACAACTTTTATTCTCGTTCTATTTCCAATCATTTCCGTTCCTTGTTTTAACGTTTCGGCACGACGAACTTCAAGTCTAATAGATGAATAGAATTTAAGTGCTCTACCACCAGGTGTCGTTTCAGGATTACCGAACATGACTCCAACTTTTTCACGGATTTGGTTAATAAAAATGGCAATAGTTTTTGATTTATTAATCGCTCCAGATAGTTTCCTTAACGCTTGCGACATTAAACGGGCTTGAAGACCTACGTGAGCATCACCCATTTCTCCCTCAATTTCTGCTCTTGGCACTAATGCTGCAACAGAGTCAACAACGATAACATCAATAGCGCCACTGCGAACAAGCGCTTCTGCAATTTCCAACGCTTGCTCTCCAGTATCTGGTTGGGATAACAATAATTCATCTATATTAACTCCTAATGCCCTTGCATAATTCGGGTCGAGCGCATGTTCAGCGTCGATAAATGCAGCTTGACCACCATGCTTTTGCGCTTCTGCAATCGCATGTAAGGCAACAGTAGTTTTACCTGATGATTCTGGACCATAAATTTCAATTACACGTCCTTTAGGGTAACCCCCAATACCTAATGCAATATCAAGTGCTAGTGAACCACTTGGAATAGTATCTATTTTACGTTCTGCTTCTTCTCCTAATTTCATTACAGAACCTTTTCCAAATTGTTTTTCAATGTTACGTAATGCCTCATCTAATGCTTTTTGCTTGTCACTCAATACGTTTACCTCCCCTGATTAACTATTTATATCATACCTTTTTTTATGCGAATATACAAATGATAAGCGAATACACGTTCTTTCATTTTCCCCACATAATATGACGAATAATTCAATTTTAATGCATGTATGGCTATGTATATTACTTTTTCTTAAGGAATTAAAAGCAAAAAATGTCACTTTAAATAATTAAATAAAATTTCTAACCCTTTTAAAACAGAGCGATAACGAATATCATTACGATCGCCTTGAAAAAAACACTCCTCAACATATTCATAGCCATTCACATCAAAAAGTCCAATATATACTGTCCCTACATTTCTACCCTCTACTTCTAACGGACCTGCCACCCCTGTAAAGCTTATTCCAATATCAGCATTTAATAATTCGGCGACATTTTTAGCCATTTCAATTGCACATGCCTCACTTACGGTTCCCTTTTCTTCAATTGTTTGTTTTTGAACTTGTAAAATGTTTAATTTTACATCAGGATCATAACAAACGATACTACCCAAGAATACTGTTGAAGCACCATTCAAAGAAACAAATCGATCTGAAAATAAACCGCCAGTTAAACTTTCTGCAGAAGCAATTCGTTTATTTTTTGTTTGCAGCAATGAAAACACTTTTTCTTCAAGTTCATCTCGGTCAACTCCATAAAAATATTCACCGACTTCTTTCAAAATAGTCGTTTTGGTACGTTCTAACAGTTCATTGGCTTTATTAGTAGATACTGCCTTTGCTGTTAAACGAATCGTAACACCATCTTTTGCAGCAAGTGGAGCAATGGTAGGATTTTGTTGAGAAGCGATCAACTTGCTTAATTTATCCTCGAGTGCAGACTCACCTATCCCCGTAAACCGAAGTACGGTTGACTGGATCACCATTTCACCATTAATACTTTTTAAAAATGGTAGTACATCGTCAGTAAAGAGTTGCTTCATTTCTCTAGGAACTCCCGGTAAAAAAACCCAAAAACTATTTTGATATTTAACAATATTTCCAGGAGCCATACCAACTTTATTAGTTAAAACTTTGGAATCTTTAAAAACTCGCGCTTGTCTTTTATTATTCGGTGTCATAAATAATTTTTGTTTTTCATAAAACTGTTTTATTTTTTCCATAGCGTTCGGTTCTTCGACGATAGACAGTTGGCTAATTTTTTGGAACGCTTCTCTTGATAAATCATCTGCAGTAGGTCCGAGACCCCCAGTAACAATAATGACATTGGAGCGCTCTTGTGCGTGCTTAAATATAGATGAAAGTCTATCCAAATTATCTCCTACAACCGTGTGAAAAAAAGTATTAATTCCATTTGCTGCTAACTGCTCAGAAATCCATTGGGCATTGGTATTTGCAATTTGCCCAAGTAAAAGTTCTGTACCAACCGCAATTATTTCCGTGTTTAATGTTTTTTTTGTCATTTTGAATCCCTCATTACATGCCAATTCTTAATAAAGTATTCAATCCCGGACCACGCAGTTAAAATCAACGCAAAATACAAAAACAACATATCGATAGGGATACCTACGTAAGAGAATGGAAAGTTATGTAACAATAAAAATGCTATTGCACTAATTTGAGAAACGGTCTTTAATTTCCCCATATTACTAGCGGCTAAAACAATTCCCTCACCAGCAGCTACCAGTCGTAATCCAGTTACTGCAAATTCGCGGCTAATGATTATGATAACAATCCAAGCAGGTGCAAGACCCATTTCAACTAATAATATAAATGCCGCCGATACGAGTAATTTATCTGCAAGTGGGTCTAAAAATTTACCCATATTTGTTACAAGATGATATTTTCTTGCATAATAACCGTCTAACCAGTCTGTAAGAGAAGCGATTAAAAATATGATACCAGCAACAAAATGAGAAATTGGTAAAGTTGTTGCCCCGATATTCCACTCCCCCCAGTCAAAAGGTATACTAAGAATTATGATAAATATTGGTATTAAACAAATTCGTGATAATGTTATTTTATTAGGTATATTCATTGTTTTTATCACCTTTCTATTGATCAAAATTAACTTGAGTTATCTCTGGATAAGTTACGTATTCATTTTTGCGAGCTCAAAAAACCCCTCAAGGATGGAGGGGCAAAACAATTATTCGTTTTGTTTTAAGTTAACCCATAATTTTTGGTGAACCGTTTCCTGTGGATCTATTGGGTATTCTAGTTCAACGCCATTTATTTTGATTGTAAGTCCATTAGCGTTCCCAACATTAAAGTAAATTCTTTCTTCTTCCGAGACATCAATCGATTCAGATTCTGTATTTGCTTCTAATGTTGAAGCGACATATGTTTTTTCAGATGCTCCTTTAGCTTCAACATACACTCTGTCATGAACCTCAAAAGTTACTTCTGCCTGGTTACCAGTAAAAGTAAAATCAACTTCTGAAGTTGGGGAATTACCAGTTCCAGTTTCTACAACGGAGAAGCTAGCTTCAGAGGTGCTAGAATCTGATTCGGATTCGTCAGTTTCGCCCTTCTCTTCATTGGGATCATTTTCATTAGTCTCTTCTTCTTCTTTACCCGGCTCATCAACATTTCGGATAATTTCATCACTTTCCTGATGCCCTTCGATTTCAGTATCCGATTTTGATATTGCTTGTTGGTACAAGGTCCAGGCAACAAAAATAATACCAATTACTAAAATTATAACAATAATCGTGGGAAGTAAAGAAAAAATAGAAGAACCAACTTTGGAAGGTCTAGTGCGTCTAGATCTTTCCATCCTAGTATATTGTACCGTCTGTTCCTCTTCTGTTTGAATTTTGTCCTCATCAAAATCTTGAAGAACTTCAGTTGGATCCAAGCCAACTGCCTGAGCATATTCTTTAATAAAAGCTCTAGCATAAAAGCGACCCGGTAGAGCATGAAATTCATCCTGTTCGATAGCTGCAAGATATCGTTTTTGTATTTTTGTCATTTCTTGAACGTCATCGAGAGAAAGGTTTTTCGCTAGCCTCGCTTCTCTAAGTATTTCGCCAATCTCCATTGTTAACACCATCCATTTTAAAAATCAAACATTGAATAATTATTCGAACCATTCTTTCTTTCAATTGAATCATATGTAATTTCTTCATTTTCATCTCGACGAATTTCAATAATATAATCGAAATCATCGATAGTATATTCAGTAGATTGAATAAAAATATCAGGATGCTCAACAACTTTTGTTGCTGGCAGTTGCATAATTTCTCTAATTAATTGCCAATGCTGTTCGCTAGCCCTTTGTTGTGATACGACACCGTCAATTATATAGATATAATCTTCCCCATATTCTCCTTCAATTAACTGATTTCTAACCGTTTGTTTTAATAAAGTACTCGAGACAAACAGCCATTTTTTATTCGCACTTACACTTCCAGCTACAATTGATTCTGTTTTACCAACTCGAGGCATTCCACGAACGCCAATCAATTTATGTCCGTCACTTTTAAATAGTTCAGACATAAAATCAACGAGCAATCCAAATTCTTCTCGTACAAATCGAACAGTTTTACGATCCTCAGTATCACGATGAATATATTTCCCATGCCTTACAGCTAATCGATCTCGTAATTTCGGTTTCCTGAGTTTTGTAATTTTTATCGTATCAACTTTATCTAAAATCGTTTTTAATCGTTCAATATGCTCATCATACTGAGATAAAAGTAACATTCCTCTTCTTGAATTTTCAATCCCATTGATCATAATAATATTAATGGATAACATTCCTAACAAAGAAGATATATCTCCTAGTAATCCTGGTCTATTATATTGTAACTCATATTCAAAATACCATTCCGTTCTATCCATTACTAATATCCTCTTTCCTTCATAATCACTCCTCCTAATTTTACCTAATCAGTAATGTAAATGCAATATAATCCGTGTTATTTCACAGGATATTAACTCCAATTTAATCTATATGCCCCAAAAATGAAATAAATGAAAAAGAAGCTAAAATAACGACTAGCTTCTTTTGTCATTTCATTATCTTTTATTGTTTTTGTACAAGCTTCATCATCGTACTAGCAATTGCTCTTTGTTCTTCAGGTGAAGCAGCATTCCAAAGTTCCTGTAAAACTCTTTCCTCTTTATTTTCAGGTTCAACATGCTGACTTAAATAATCACCTACATGCTGTGCAATATTCGTAATTGCCTGATTGCTCATACCATGATCTTTCGCTTGATCAATTTTATTGGATAAAAATTCTTTCCAAGTTGAAAAGTTATCTAAAACTGACATGACATAACCTCCTTATTTTTATGTTTAGTATTTAACTAACACAAGTTATTATGCATTAGAAATAAGGAGTTTTATTAAATTATCGACGTCTATATCACCAGCCACCAGTAATATTAACAATTTCCCCTTGAATATAATTAGATCTTTCATCCATTAAAAAACTAACCGTATGTGCGACATCACTCGTCACTCCAACCCGATTAAGTGGGATATGAGCTATAATATCTTCTCGTTCTTCATTCAAAATATGCTGATTCATTTTCGTGTCAATAAAACCAGGGCTAACTGCATTTACTGACACGCCACTAGGTCCAACTTCTTTTGCCAATGCTTTAACAAAACTATTTTGAGCACCTTTTACAGAAGAATAGATCACTTCATTACTTGCTCCAACATCGCCCCATATTGAAGTAATAAAAATAATTTTTCCTGCTTTTCTTTGAATCATTTCAGGTAAAAAATGTTGTATTACTAACCAAGGTGATTTTACATGAAGAGAGAGCATTTCGTCCATCTCACTCTCTAGAACGTCTTGAAACAAGCCAAAATGAGCAATGCCAGTTACATAAATAACGGCATGCACCGGAAAGAATATATTTTCACACAGCCGATGAACCTCCGTATTTTTCCTTAAATCCGCCCGCACTGTTTGGAGTACGGTTTGTTCATCTAATTCTTCTATTAACGTTTTAATAGATGCTTTATTTTGATGATAATGAAGTATCAAAGAATACCCTTCTTTGGAGAGCTGCTTACTAATTGCACTTCCAATATCACCACTTGCCCCCAAAATCAAAACATTTTTACTCATCATTTCACCTAATTACTTACTTTGAATTTTACATATCGTTAATCGGTCTTCATCGATCCACTCTTTTAAAAATTCATTTATTTCTTCTAGAGATAATTCTTGAATATATGTGGTAAGATGAAAGAAATCTATACCTGAAAAATAATAATTAACATACTGATTAGCGATTGATTCTAAAGAGTTCATCAATCTTAACAGTTGACCAATTCGTTTTTTCTTCATTACAGATAGTATATTTTCATCAAGACTTAGGCCGTTTGTATTTAGTAACATTTTTTTCACCTGATTTGCAAAAACTTCTGGTTTCTCCGTATTGCTACTAATTAACGAAAAACTAAAATCTTCTTCCACAGTGGTGCTATATTCAAAACTGTCGTCAATTAAATGAGCTTCGTAAAGTTTTTCAAAGAATGGGCCACTCGGTGAAAAGAAATAATCAATTAACATACCTTGAATTGTTTCCTGTTTTAAAAATTCATCTTTCGTTAAATGATGGTTTGATTCCTTTATTCCTATAGTAACCTTTGGAATAGAAACAGGTAAATGAATCACATTTTCTTTCACCGCAACATGCTCTGGTTCATTTGGAATATCCCGGTCAATTCCATCTAATGTAGGAAATTTTTTTTGTCCTTGGTTTTCTTCTATTACAGCCATCATCGTATCAGGATTAAAGTTACCAGTGACGAATAACACCATGTTTGCTGGATGGTAAAATGTATTATAACAAGTATACAAATCTTCTTTTGTAATGGAACTGATAGATGAAACTGTTCCAGCAATGTCAATGTTTACCGGATGATTTTTGAACATATTTTTAATTGTACCCATGAACGATTGCCAGTCTGGCTGATCATTGTACATCTTAATTTCCTGTCCGATAATTCCTTTTTCCTTCTCAACAGATTCATCAGAAAAATATGGGTCTTGAACAAAATTTAATAATGTTTCCACATTCTTCTCTATCATTTTTGTAGCAGAAAAAAGATACGCAGTTCTCGTAAAAGAAGTATATGCGTTTGGAGAGGCACCTTGCTTTAAAAAATCAGCAAACACATCTCGGTCTTCTTTTTCAAATAATTTATGTTCTAAAAAATGTGCGACCCCATCAGGTACAGTGATTCTCTCCTCTTTCTGAATCGGTGTGAAGGTTCGATCCGTTGAGCCATAATTTGTCATAAATATTCCGTATGTTTTAGCTACTTCATGTTTTGGTAATAAAAAAACTTGTAAACCATTTGCTAATTTCTTTTCGTAAATTGTTTCTTGGATTGCATCATACGTTAACTTATTCACTCACCACACCGCCCTCTTTAGTTAATAAATAAATCGTATCTAGCTCAATTTTTTCAGCAACTTGCACAATTTCATTTTTAGACACTTGTTTAATATTTTCAATAAAGTCATTCGGTGATAATTCTTTTTGACCAACCACTTGTTGGTACAATAATTCAATAATCCCTTGAGGATGATCTAGTGTTTCTTTCAATTCGCTAATAATCAACTCTTTCACTTCTTCTATTTCTGTCTCCAAATATTTGCCTTGTTTCATTTCCTTCATTTGTTCTTCTATAATATTTCGTGCTTTTTCATAATTTTCCGCTTCAATACCACTAAAAACAAGGAGCAGACCTATGTGACTTTCAATTCTAGATGATGCATAATATGCAAGACTATTTTTTTCCCGAACGTTTATAAATAATTTTGAACTCGGAAACCCTCCAAACAACCCGTTAAACACTTGTAAAGCGAAATAATCGTCATCTTTATACTTGGTGTTTGTTCGGTATCCAATGTGGAGCTTTGCTTGCTGAATAGGCTGAGTTTCAATTATTTCATTACTTTTTTTAATCACTTTATGATTTTCTTCGTTAGCTTCTTGGGGATCAATTGTGCTTTTACGATTAAAAATTTCAAAAAGTTTATCACTCATTTTTGCCTCATCAAAATCACCCAAGACATAAACGTCCATACGATCTTCTTGTAATAGTGATTTATAATAGTTATACATTTCCGCGCCATCTATCTTATCTAAATCCTCGACATAACCGTTTGTATGTAATTCAAATAATTCGTCTTTACACATTTCATCAATTAATCGCATATTTGCATAAGCAATTTTATCATCGTAAATGGAACCAATTTTATTTTTTAACGTTAACTTTTCACGATCTACAATTTTATCGGGAAAAGTCTCTCCTTCAGTCCGCGGAGAAAAAATTATTTCTCGAAGTAGCTCTAGCGCTTCATCCATTACAGTAGTTTCATTATTTATAAACTTTTCGTTTGCAAATTCCAGACGAAAACTAATGATATGATTGTTACCTTTTTTTGCTCCATCAATGGATAAAACTGCCCCATATAAATCATCTAATTTCATCATTAATGCTTTTTCTGAAGGATAGTTCTCCGTTCCTTGTTGTAAAATAAACGGCAATAGTGCTCGTTTCGTTATTGTCTCTCGATTCAGCATTGCTTTACACTTTACGACAACATTAACTGTCTTAAACTTTTTACTGACAATTGTATGAAAATAAATATTATTTTTATGTGTTTTCGTCTCAACCAATTCAATCATGTATCCATTCTCCTTTCCACCTTTAGGAATACCCTTAATGTAACATATTTACAACCTTTTATACTAAAAAATAATGGATTGGTTATCACTATGAAAAAATAAGGAATGACTATCTCCAAAAACGAATATGATTAGAAAACTTGGCTTATCGCCAAGCCTTAGTTGCACTTATGCAGTAGGAAGTTTTATACTTTCCTATCTGCCAAAAAAGGAAGTGTGAAATACTATTTTTTCTACAGTAGAAGGAAACTGTGCAGTAGTGAAAATTTAAATACTAGTAATAGCTTCGTCGATTTTCGCTGCGAAAATGTAAACAAGTTGCAAAGTAAAATACCGCTACGGAAATACACTCCGCTTTCCGTGGGCGGCTGATGAGCCTCCTCGTCGCTTCGCTCCTGCGTAGTCTCACCGAGGCCTTTCCTCCCACAGGAGTCTCCGTGTATTTCCTTCGCTGTAATGGTGAAGGTTACATCTACGCAGCATGATACTGTCACAATAGTTGATTCGAACTGGAGGACAGTCTATTCCTGGAAGCTAAAAGCGGTCACGTCCTGGGACTGTAGCTACGTTTTCGTCCCACCATAAAGATTTGTGACCAACGCCGGCACCAGCACGTCCTGTGCAGCGAAGGCTGAAGCATGCACTAAGGATGTGCGACTGCCCGGAGGCGAAAATCAACGGTGCAGCATCTAGGTTGACCGATAAATTATCAACTTAAGTTACTGTACAGTTTATGGATAAAGTGTATAAAAGCAACGAAATGCGGAATCCGAACTTATAGAGGATGTTCAAAAATTCCGGTAAAAATGACACTGCGAATTTCGCACGAATGCTTGTTTCTCCGCCACTCATGTATCTAAATGAATACATTCCGCTGACGGGAACTGCGCCGCCTCGAACTTCTTGGTCCTTTTATCCTCCTTTTTATACAAAATGGGAGATAAGCTCAATTTTGACACAAAAAGCACCCTCCCTAAAAAGTAAAATTACTTTTTTTGGAAAAAATTTATTTGATTAATTTGTTCTATGATACTTTTTATCCCCCATTCTGTTTTTTGATTGGACTTGAGCTTATTAACTACCAAAATGGAAATCTGGACATTATGGATACTTTCTTCCACTAGACGCTCCGCCAGGGCATCCCTTAATGCAAGGAATACTAATCATCGAAAATGTTGTTCCTCTGGTAGAAGTGCTCATCATAGAAATGTACGATCACCAAGCTCTGTAGTATCTATAATAAACAAAGTAATTAATTATTAAACGCCACACCCCCATTTTCATTCATTGCGGTGTCTAATAAGACATAGGAGTTTTGAACACGCACTTATACAAAATTTCTATTGGAAATAAAATGATAGTTCGGATTCTTTATGATTAAATCACTTTTAACTTTACTCTATTGTTACAAATCTATCTACTTCCTTTAATATAAGGGGTACTTAATGCATTCGGCGCTTCAGCACGACCAATAAATCCTGCTAGTGCTAAAACTGTTAATACATAAGGAGCGACTAGTAAAAATATTTGTGGGACATTTTGTAACAATGGAATTCCGGCACTAATAACACTTAGACTTTGGGCGAATCCAAAAAACAAAGCCGCCCCCATCGCTCCCAAAGGATGCCATTTACCAAAAATAACAGCAGCAAGCGACATAAACCCTTGTCCTACTATCGTTGATTGAGAGAAATTAAGTGCAATTGTTAAGGCAAATACAGAACCACCTAACCCTCCTAAAAGACCAGAAATAATTACTGCTACATAACGCATTCGATAGACATTGATTCCATTTGTATCAGCAGCCATTGGATGTTCACCCACAGCACGTAAGCGCAAGCCAAATGGTGTTTTATACAAAACATACCAAGCGATAAATGCTAGTATAATCGCTAAGTAAGAAGTCAAATATACGCCTTTAAAAAAGATTGAACCGATAATAGGGATATCTGAAAGAAAAGGGATATTTGTTGTATAAAACGGTCGAGAAATCATGTCAGTTTGCCCTTTACCATACCATTGTTTCGTTAAAAACACACCAAGTCCAAGGGCTAAGAAATTGATTGCAATTCCACTAACTACCTGATCTGCTCGAAAAGAAACAGAGGCAATTGCATGAATTACTGCAAAAATACCCGAAACAATCATGGCAACAAAAATTGAAACCCATGGGGTCCAAATTCCAAAAACTTCTGCAAAGTTAAGATTAAACACAATCCCTACAAATGCACCCATGACCATTAATCCTTCTAATCCAATATTAACTACTCCAGATCTTTCGCTAAATACACCACCTAAAGCAGTAAATATAAGTGGCGCAGAGAAAAATAAAGCTGGTGGTATAATTGCCTGTAATAGATCAATCATTTACTTAGCCTCCTTTTTAAAGCGAAGTATAATCCATCTGATCATATAACTGGATGCAACGAAAAAGATGATGAATGCGATAATCACATCAACTAATTCACTTGGAACCCCAGCTTCTGTTGGCATGTTTAATGCCCCAACTTTTAATGCACCAAAAAGAATAGCAGCTAATATAACTCCTAATGCTGTGTTTGCTCCGAGTAAAGCAACTGCAATTCCGTCAAAACCTAAGCCTGAAAAACCGCCTTGGATAGACATATTACCAAAGGTCCCTAATCCCTCCATTGAACCAGCTAATCCCGCAAAAGCACCTGAGATAACCATTGCAAGAATAATATTTTTACTTACATTCATGCCAGCGTACCTTGATGCATTTTGATTAAAACCAACTGAGCGAATTTCATAACCGATCGTAGTTTTAGTAATAATAAACCACATGATAAGCGCAGCCAAAAGAGCAATTAAAATCCCATAATGTACTCGAGAGTACATCGTTAAAGTTGCTAGCCATTCTGATGAAAGGGATGCAGTGGGAGCAATTTTTTCAGTTTTATCAGCATGTTCTGTTAGCACATTTCGTATGATTGAGTTTACACTATATAAGGCTATATAATTAAACATAATTGTAACAATAACTTCATGAACTCCTAATTTTGCTTTTAAATATCCAGGTACAAATGCAATAACCGCTCCCGCTAAGGCAGCAACAAGCATTGCTAGAGGAAGATGGATAAACATTGGCGCCTCAATAGTAGTCCCAACCCAAACAGCGGCAAGCCAACCAACAATTACTTGACCTTCAGCCCCTATATTAAACAAACCTGCTCTAAAAGCAAATGCAACAGCTAATCCTGTTAAAATATAGGGAGTTACTTGTCTGATTGTCTCACCTATAAAGTAAAGATCGCCAAATGCACCTTTCCATAAAGCTAAATAACCTTCCAATGGATTATATCCATAAATTAACATAATAATTGCACCAGCCATTAATCCTATAAATACTGAAATAAGTGGAACCAAAATATTGAATAATCTATTTGACATCAATTTGTCCCACCTGCTTTCTTTTTGTCATTTCCGGCCATTAACAAACCTAGTTCTTGTTCTGTTGTTTCCTCAGGCTTTAAATCAGCAACGATCTGTCCATCAAATATAACAACTATTCGATCACTTACATCTAAAATCTCATCAAGTTCAAAAGACAGTAATAACACTGCTCGTCCTTTATCTCTTTCTTCCACCAATTTTTGGTGAATAAATTCAATAGCTCCAACATCTAATCCTCTTGTTGGCTGGGCGGCTATAAGTAAGTCCGGAGAGCGATCAACTTCACGTCCAATAATTACTTTTTGCTGATTTCCTCCCGAAAGTGCACTCGTTTTTGTATGAATAGAAGGAGTTCTCACATCGTACTCTTTTACAATTCTTTCTGATAACTCATCAATCTTTTCATAATTTAGTATTTTATTTTTTGAGTAAGGTTCTTGATAGTATGTTTGTAGCGCAATGTTTTCACTAACTGGAAAATCTAAAACTAATCCAAACTTTTGTCGATCTTGTGGAATATGTGCCAAACCCTTTTCAGTTATTTCACGTGGGGATAAATTCGTTACCGGTTCATTGTTCAAATAAACGGATCCGGATTCAGTCTTTTTCAGTCCCGCAATTGCTTCGATCAATTCTGTTTGACCGTTTCCGTCTATTCCAGCAATTCCTACGATTTCATTTGCCCGTACTTCGAGATTTAATCCTTTAACGACTGGAATATTTCGATTATCATTAATATGTACATTTTCTACCTTCAAAACAACATCCGTCGGTATCGATTTCTCTTTTTCTGTTTTAAAACTGACTGATCTTCCAACCATAAATGTTGCTAATTGCTCAACTGTTGTTTCTGAAACATTGACGGTTCCAATTCCTACCCCTTTTCGAATGACCGTACATCGGTCACAAACCTGCATGATTTCTTTTAGTTTATGTGTAATTAAGATGATGGACTTACCTTCATCCACTAATGATTCAATAATTTCAAAAAACTCGTTTATTTCTTGGGGGGTGAGTACCGCAGTCGGTTCATCTAAAATAAGTACATCAGCTCCTCTATACAACATTTTCAAAATCTCTACTCGTTGTTGCATACCGACTGAGATATCTCTAATTTTAGCTTTTGGATCAACTCTTAATCCGTAACGATCCGATAATTCTTGTACCTCTTTTTCGGCTGCTTTTATATTAATTTGCCCATATTTAGTCGGTTCACTTCCTAAAATAATATTTTGCGTAACTGTAAAAGGCTCAACTAACATAAAATGTTGGTGTACCATTCCAATTCCTAAATCATTCGCTATGTTAGGGTTGGTTATATTAACTTTCTGTCCTTTTATCTTTATTTCACCTTTTTCTGGTTGATAAAGACCAAAAAGAACATTCATTAGCGTTGATTTTCCGGCTCCATTTTCACCTAACAATGCATGTATTTCACCTTTTTTTACTTGGAGAGTTATATTGTCATTAGCAACGATACCGGGGAATTCTTTACGTATATTTAACATTTCAATGACGTATTCCATCGTTATCACATCCCTTGCCTGATAATTAATATTGTCTATTTTTGTATTGCCACTTTATCGAACTAGAAGTAAACTGTGACGTAAATCCGGACAGTAATTAACCTAGCCTCCGGAAATCACTGCGCTTTCGCCACAGGGAAATAGAGCGCAACTAGGGGCTACACACATGGTTCGTCCTACCAATTACACCAGTTCAAGCTGCGCTATCGCTTGCTTTCATAGTGTCTCCTTTACCGTCGGGAGGCTTACCTTAGCCTCCGACGTACAGGACTACTAGTGTCGATGACATCACAGGATGTGACGGTTGTCCTTGACCTCATCGCTACGCACTGCGAAGTCTCACCTAGTAGCAGAAAATAACCCTACTCTACTCAACAGTTTATGGACTTTGTGATAAAGCAATATTCGTTCTTCAAGTGGGTCGAATGCATATAATCCCAATTATTTTGTTAGTCTGAAAATAATATTAAATAAAAAGGGCTAGAATTCAACTAGCCCTATTAGAGGATGTTCAAAAAGTCCGGTAAAAATGACACTGCGAAATTCGCACGAATGCTTGTTTCTCCACTCCTTGAAAAAGAAAAGTACTTTTTCTGCGTACAAGATCTTTGCTCATGTATCTAAATGCATACATTCCGCTGCTCGAAACTGCGCCGCCTCGAACTTCTTGATCTTTTTTATCCTCCTTTTTGAACACGTACTATTAATATAATTATTTTATAAATCTTTTTCAAATTCTTCTAGTTCTGTACGAGATTTAGGAACTTCAAGTTCACCGTTTCTGATTTTCTCCTCCCACTCGCTTACAGCATTTTTAATATCGTCTGTAAATGCTTCTTCATTTGTATCAGCTACAGATATTCCTTCATCTTCTAAACCAAATTCAACAATTTCTCCACCTGGAAATTCTCCAGACATCGCTAAGTTTGTTACTTCTTGTACTGAAATATCAACACGTTTTACCATGGATGTCAACGTAACGCTTGCCGAGTTATCCTCATTTAACCCTTCTTCATATTGGTCACGATCCACTCCAATTACCCAAATTTCACGGTCTGGATCATTTTGTTTAATATCTTTAGCTTCTGCAAACACACCGTTACCTGTATTTCCAGCTGCATGATAAATAATATCAATATCGCTGTTATACATATTTGATGCAATAAGTTTTCCTTTATCAACTGCGTTAAAATCTTCTGCGTATTGGATTTGAACCTCAATATCGGGATTAACTGATTTTGCACCAGCGACAAATCCTACTTCAAATTTATTAATTAAGTCGGAATCTACTCCACCTACAAATCCTAGTTTATTAGTTTTTGTTTTCATCGCTGCTGCTACACCTGCCAAAAATGAACCTTCATGTTCGGCAAATGTGATACTTGCAATGTTTGGACCTTCAACGACAGTATCGATAATTGCGAAATAATTATCTGGATACTGTTCGGCAATATCGCTTACTGCATCTTCCAGTAAAAATCCTACACCAAATATTAAGTTAAAATCATTTTTTACTAGGCGTGTGAAGTTAGGGAGGTAGTCACTATCGTCTTCCGATTGTGCATAATCATAACCGGATGCTCCTTTTTCAGCACCATGCTCTTCTCCCCAAGCTTCTAAACCTTCCCATGCAGACTGGTTAAACGATTTATCATCAATCCCACCAGTATCCGTGACCATTGCTACTGAGAAATCAGCAGATCCATCAGTTTGCTCTTCTGAATTTTCATCATTAGTTTGTTTAGCATCATCGTCTGTACTTGCATTATCTTTGGAACCCCCGCAAGCAACTAAAATTAGACTTAATACAAATAATAGAACAATTGATAACAAGAACTTATTTTTCTTCATTTCTAAATCCTCCGTTTTGGTAAGATATTTTAATAAAGTACAATTTCCCCCCTTTAAACCGTACTTGAATATCTTGGTGCGCAGTAATATAACATATACTATGTAAAATTGCCATACTACTACAAATAAATATACCATGTTAATAAATAATTTAGAATATATTTCACAATTTTTTAAGAAGATTCTTCCTTTTGATGCTCTAAGAGAACGATTCTCGGTTTATTTCCTTCATATGGTCCTACAATTCCTCGTTCCTCCATAGAATCTATTAATCTAGCAGCTCTATTATAACCGATGCGAAACCTTCTTTGTAACATGGATACACTAGCACTCTGCATCTCTACCACTAATTGTACAGCGTCGTCAAATAATTCATCCTCTACCTCACTAGAGTCATTTTCCTGTTCGTCTGGAATCATATCTTCCTCATAGGATACTTTTTGCTCGTTTATACAGTGATTCACGATGCGCTCAACTTCATCGTCTGATAGGAAAGCTCCTTGAACTCGGATCGGTTTTGACATTCCCACAGGGATATAGAGCATATCTCCTCTACCTAATAGTTTTTCTGCTCCACTTACGTCTAGAATTGTTCGCGAGTCAACTTGAGAAGAAACACTAAAGGCAATCCGAGAAGGGATATTTGCTTTTATTACACCTGTAATTACATCAACAGATGGTCTTTGTGTTGCAATAATAAGATGAATTCCTGCTGCACGTGCCATTTGAGCAAGTCTAGTAATGGAATCTTCTACATCTTTTGAAGCAACCATCATTAGATCAGCTAATTCATCAACTAAAACTACTATATAAGGGAGTAAACCTTGATTATCATCCGTAAGTTCATTTTGTTTTTGAATATAGTTATTGTATCCTTCAATGTTTCTTGTACCTGATTCAGAAAATAATTCATACCGGTATTCCATTTCCTGAACTACTTTCTTTAAGGCCATGGAAGCTTTTTTTGGATCCGTTACAACGGGGGTTAATAAATGTGGAATTCCGTTATATACATTTAATTCCACTTTTTTAGGATCGATCATCATCATTTTCACTTCATTCGGTTTAGCCCGCATCAGGATAGAAGTGATTATACTATTAATGCAGACACTCTTTCCACTTCCAGTTGCTCCAGCGATAAGTAAATGAGGCATTTTATTTAGTTCACCTTCAACAATTTCTCCAGATATATCTCTGCCTAAACCAAATAATAATTTCTTGTTTCGATTACTAGAAAGATTCAATACTTCACGAAGAGAAACCATAGCAATTTCTTGATTTGGTACTTCTATCCCTACTGCTGATTTTCCAGGAATCGGTGCCTCAATTCGAATATCTTGTGCAGCAAGTGCAAGTGCAAGATCATCATGAAGGCTTATAATTTTACTTACCTTTACACCTGCCTCTGGATAAACTTCATACCTTGTTACGGCTGGACCGACATGTGCCTTCGTAATCTTTGCCTTCACCCCAAAACTTTGAAAAGTTTGTTCCAATACTTGAACCGTTTTATGTATTTGTGATTTTTCTCGTTGCTGACTATGTTTAATAGGTTCAGAAAGTAAATCAATAGAAGGTAACTCGTAATGATCATTTTGAGTACTATTCATATCGATAACGGAAACATCAATTGCTTCCTCCGTTTCTTCAAGTGGAGTAGGATGTTCATCTTCCATTTGTAACATTAGTTGTCCACTGTTAGTTTCCTCATATGAAAATTGTACATCCACTTCTTCTTGCGGTTTCTTACGCTCGTCAGAATTTGAATTCTCTTCATTTACATCAGCTTCATAAGCATGATCGGCATCTTTGTTTACTTGTTTTTCCGCCTTTTTACTTTCTCTTTTTTCTTTAAAATTTTCCCATTTTTTAGCTAGTTTTTTCCTCATGTTTAAATAAAAATTACCAATTGATAGATTTGTCATAAAAATAAGTCCTATTAATATCGAAAATACCGCTACTATTTTGGCACCGGCAGATGAAAACAAATAAGAATTGGCAGTATATAAGATTCCACCAATCATTCCACCACCTAGCTGACTACTTACACCTTGTCCATTCAAAAATGCCACAAAATGATCCCAAGTAGCTTTAATAATTGATGTTTCCGTAGTATCAATCAATAATTTTTCAAATGTTTGTATATGCGTAAATAGTAAAACACCTAAAAATAATATGGTAAAACCAATCGTTCTCTTTGTGAAGAAATTCGGGATATTTCTTTTTATTACTAGAATAATACCAATGATTAATAGGATTAACGATGCAACAAAATACCAAACTCCCAATAAAAGTCTGAATATGTTTTCCAGACTTGTTGGAATAAATCCATCACTAATCATAGACACTCCACTTCCAAAAATGGATAAAAATATGAACAACAAACCTAGCAGTTCGTACTGTAGTTGTTTAGCTAAGCCAGCTTTTTTTCTTCTTTTCTTTTTAGCCACATCATCACCTCTAAACATAATAGGTGGATTTTTCTAATTGAATATGAAACCCCTGCCCACCTAGGCAAGGGTTGTATTTACTATAGATGCGTCTCTAGTATATCATATTATTTGTTCTCTTAGAAAACTAAAAATATCTTTGATGAATGATTTACTTCTTAAAAATGGTTCCTGGTGTGAAAGACGCATTTAAAAAATCTTGAGGATCAGTGGACAAAAGTTGAACAACCTCTAATTGTCCTTGTTCTGTTTTTTTTACATATAGAGATCTTCCTTGCCAAGAGATTAATTGATGATTTTCTTCCTTTTGAGGAAATATCTCTTCTGTTAATAAAGGAGTATAATGTACCATTATTAATTCACTTCCTCTATGGATTTTTCTAATTCTTTTGGTTTTAACTGATGAATTAATTCCTTTAGTTTTTCCATTGCATCTTTAACTCCACCAACATCATTTATAAGCTGATACTTGACAGCTTCAGATCCAATCAAGTTTGTACCAATATCTCTAGTTAAATTCCCTTTTGCAAACATTAATTCTTTAAATTGCTCTTGCGAAATATTCGAATGGTTAACAACAAATTGTATCACTCGATCTTGCATTTTATCTAAGTATTCAAAAGTTTGTGGGACGCCAATGACTAGCCCTGTCAAGCGAATTGGGTGGATTGTCATTGTAGCAGTAGGAGCAATAAATGAATAATCAGCTGAAACAGCTATCGGGACTCCGATCGAATGCCCTCCGCCTAGAACAATAGATACGGTAGGTTTAGACATTGAAGCGATCATTTCAGATAGAGCAAGTCCTGCTTCCACATCTCCACCGACTGTATTTAGTAAAATAACAACACCTTCTATTTTGGGATTTTGTTCTATAGCAATCAATTGTGGCAGTATATGTTCATATTTTGTCGTTTTATTTTGAGGAGGTAATTGCATATGCCCCTCCACCTGTCCAATAATTGTTAGGACATGTATATTTGATTCGGGCATTGTCGGTACATTTGTTTGACCTAATTCTTTAATTTTCTCCACTATTGTTGAAGGAGAAAGTTCGTCTTCGGATTTTTCTTCTTTTTCTTCTTTATTCAATTGACATTCACTCCTTATTTACAACATATATCAACCTTTAGTATGGGCTAAATAAACTAGTTCATACTACCGATTATGTAAAGACAGGAGTAGAAAAGCTGAATTTAAAAAACACCAGCATTGTATGCTGGTATTTTTATTACATTATTACATTATTAATGTTTTTAAGTTTGACTTTTCTTCTTCCGAAAGACCTACTAAAGGTAAACGTACAGATCCGACATCTAACCCTTTTAATTTTAGTGCTTCCTTCAACGGTGCTGGAGAAGGAGCCATAAATAAACCTTTCATTACAGGCAATAGTTCACGATGAATACGAGCCGCTTTTTTTGTTTCACCAAGGAGAAAAGCATGCACCATTTCTTTCATTTCATTACCTATAATATGGGATGCTACTGACACAATCCCTGTCCCGCCAACTGCCATTATCGGTAATGTCATACTATCATCACCACTGTATACGTGAAAATCATCGTTTGTTTCAGTGATGATTTGAGATACTTGCTCTAAATTACCACTCGCCTCTTTTACTGCAACGATGTTTTCAAGTTCACTTAATTTAATGATAGTGTCAGCTTCAATATGAACACTACATCTTCCTGGTATATTATACAACATAATCGGTAAGTTAGTTGATTCAGCAACTATCTTAAAATGTTCATATAATCCAGCTTGATTGGGACGATTATAATAAGGGGCAACTAACATAATACCATCTACCCCAGAATCAGCAGCTATTTTCGTTAGATTTATTGTATAGTTCGTATTATTTGTACCTGTTCCAGCAAGTACAGGCACTCTTTTATTCACGACAGCTACGACATGTCGATAAATTTTCTCCATTTCAGTTTGCGACAATGTAGCAGATTCACCTGTTGTTCCCGTTATAACTAAGCCTTCAGTTCCATTCTTTAGTAAATGTTCTATTAACACGGTCATTGTAGGGAAATCAACTTGATTGTCGCTGTCAAATGGAGTGATCATAGCTGTCAAAACATGACCAAAATGCATGTTATTTCACCCTTTTCTTATCACTCGTGAAGCTTAAGATACTGTTTCTTTTCCTGGATCAGTTATTTTATTTAACTCAAACGCTTCATGTAATGCATTTATCGCTGTCTTTAAATGTTCATCATGGATTAGAACCCAAATCGTAGTATGACTATCAGCTGATTGTAAAATTTGAACATCATTATCAATAAGTGCTTCAGTAATTTTTGCAACTACACCAGGAATTCCAGTCATCCCGGCGCCAACAGCTGAAACTTTAGCACAGTTTTTCTTGACTTTTACGTTAAATCCTTGTTTTTCTAATAAAGAAACTGCTTTTTCTGTTACTTCAGTTGGAACGGTATATATGACATTTGTAGGTGATATATTGATAAAGTCAACTGAAATGTTCGCATCAGCCATCGTTTTAAATATTGTCGCTTGCGCTTTTAAGTCACTCTCATTCACAGTTATAGTTAGCTGTGAAATCGAATCTATATGAGCAATTCCAGTAACTAAACGATCTGGTATGTCAATTCCAAGTTCTTTAACGCGAGATGAAGTAATCAACGTACCTTCATCTTCTGAGTAAGTAGAACGAATACGAAGCGGAATCTCTGCTTGCATTGCAATTTCTACTGCTCGTGGATGGATCACCTTTGCCCCTTGATAGGCTAGATTACATGTTTCGGTATAAGTAACAACATCAATCCGTTGTGCAGAATCAACTACACGTGGATCAGCTGTCATAATTCCTTTTACATCTGTAAAAATTTCAACACATTCAGCACGCAAAGATGCACCTAACGCGGCAGCAGTTGTATCACTACCACCCCGACCTATTGTCGTTATATCTCCAGACTCCGTTCGACCTTGAAATCCTGCCACAACAATAACATCGTGGTTTTTAAGCTCTTGCTTTATTCTATCTGGTTTTATTTTTTTAATTTTTGCCTCATTATATTCGTCATTTGTAATAAGACCTGCCTGGGCACCAGTTAATGCTGTAGCCGATACATTATGTTGTCTCAATTCATTAGACAAGACAACAGATGCAATAGTTTCACCACATGCCATTAACATATCTAGTTCCCGTTTAGAATTATTCGATGTTGGGTGATCAACCATTTTGAGTAATGTATCTGTTGCATACGGATCTGGATTTCTCCCAAGTGCGGAAACGACGACTACTAACTTATACTCTTGTTTAATTGCACGTTTTATTTGTTTAATTACAGAAATCCGGTTTTCCTTTGTTTGGACAGATGTTCCACCAAATTTTTGAATTAAAAGTCGCATAATTATTATCAAACCTCAACTTTATTATTAATTTTAAACTAGTTCATTCTTAACAAGGGCCTCTGCAATTTGAACTGTATTCCAAGCAGCCCCTTTCACAAGGTTATCAGACACAATCCATAAATGGAATCCATTATCTGTGTCTAAATCTTTACGAATTCTACCAACAAAAACTTCTTTTTTCTCCGCTGCGCTTAAAGGTGTTGGATACGTTTGGGTTGAAGGATCATCTTCAACGATAATACCTTCTCCATTTTCAAGCGCTTTTCTAACGTCTTCCACATTGACATTTGATTCCTTTGTTTCAATATAGACACTCTCAGAATGAGAGGTAAATACTGGAAGTCTAACACATGTTGCTGCAACATGTAAATTAGGTTCGTGCATAATTTTTTTAGTTTCATTGATCATTTTTAACTCTTCTTTTGTATATCCATTATCCTCAAATACATCAATTTGTGGTAATGCGTTAAATGCAATTGGATAATGCTTTTTATCTGAACCTGCCGGTAATATAGTAGCAGTCATTTCTTCATCATTTAAATACTGTCTTGTTTGCTCAGTCAATTCATTTTGAGCAGCCAACCCTGCACCTGATACAGCTTGATATGTTGAGACGATCACTCGTTTTAATCCAAACTTATCTTGAATTGGCTTTAATGCTGCAACCATTTGAATAGTAGAACAATTTGGGTTTGCGATAATCCCTTTGTGATGTTGTAAATCCCCTTCATTCACTTCAGGAACGATAAGAGGCACATCTTCATCCATTCTATATGCACTTGTATTGTCAACAACAATTGCTCCACTCTTTACTGCCTCAGGTGCTAGTTGTTTTGAAACTGAACCACCAGCTGAAAAAAATGCAATATCAATATCTTTGAAACTATTAGAAGTTGCTTCTTCTACCATAATGTCTTCTCCGTTAAACGTCACTTTCGTTCCAGCTGATCTCTTAGATGACAGTAACTTAATGTTGTTCACCTGGAATGGTTTTTCTTCTAAATATTTTATAATTTTTTGTCCTACCGCTCCTGTAGCACCTACTACTGCTACATTGTATTGTTTATTCTGTGTCATTAATAAATTACTCCTTCCATATCATGTGAACAGATCTAATCAAGTCGTTGATTTTTACTTTAAAGTATATTCTACCATATTTTAATTCGAATAAGGAATAATAACGGGCTGAATTTGTTTATCCTTAAGAGCTTCTATTACTGTTGCGGATAATAAGTCCATATTTGCAACTAGAGATGTTGGTTTTTTATGCGGATTATCTTGGCCAAAAGGGATAAAATAGATTAATTTTCTGCTCATTAAACGCATCAGATTAATCCCATTTAAACCTAAAGCATCATTGGTTGAGATTCCTAGAACAACAGGTCTACGGTTTCTTAAGGTAGCTTTCGCTGCCATGAGTACCGGGGAATCGGTTAAGGCATTTGCAAATTTACTTAAAGAGTTACCTGTAAGTGGTGCAATCACCATAATGTCCAAAGGATCTTTAGGTCCTAATGGTTCCGCTTCTGGCATTGTTGAAATAACCCGTCGTTTAGTTATTGATTCGATTATTTCAATATGCTCCTCAGCTTTTCCGAACTTTGTGTCAATATTTCTAACTGTATAGGAAACGATCGGAATGACTTCAGCTTTTTCATCCATTAATTTTTGAATCTGCGGATAGACTGCATCATAGGTACAATGAGAACCTGTTAAGCCAAAACCGATTCTTTTACCTTCTAAAGACATGGAAATATCCAACCTTTCATCATTCTATCTATTTATGTTCCCTAACAATGTATGTAGTTGAAAATCTTTCTGTTCCTTATAACTAAAATGTTGGCTTATACCCAAAAAATACTGATACTCCTTTTTAACCATCTTTACTTTTAAAAAACAGAGTCTGCACGGAAAAATAGACAGATCGAAAGTAAAACGACTGCAGTACAATATAATGTAGAATATTATTTTCAACTCTTAAAACTTAATAGAGAGTTGAAGGAAGCTGTGCACTAGTGAAATTTTTACTACTAACGAAATGTAGACAAGTTACAACTATTGGACAGTTTATGGATATTAGTAATAAGAACAATAAAAATCCGAACTAATACAAACTTTATTTAAAAAGCCTGTTTGATAGTTCGGATTTCTCTATGAATAGAACACTTTTTCTCAGTCACCATATTTATTATTCATCAAATTCAATTAAAATAATATCTTCACCAATTTTTTTAATCATATCCCATGTAATGACCGATTCTGTTTCTTCTTTTTTTAAGCCAAACCATTTATAACTTGAAACAATAAACGATTCTATTTTTCCAGTTTCAGTATTTATTTGTAAATCCGTTTGCCCTAGAACCCCGAGCCTCTCTCCAGTATTTATACTAATAATTTCTTTACCGCTTATATCCTTATAACGCATAATTCTCCCTCCTGTACATCATTTTACAACAGGTAGAAATATTGATTAAGGTACAATGATACTTTCGGCATAATCTTGTAAGAATAATTGCTCCAAAACTTCATTTATTGTATTTCGATCTACTGCATCTATGTCGTTAATTATATCATCTAATGAACGTTGTCTCCCTAACAATAATTCATTTCTTCCATTCCTGCTCATTCTACTATTCGTACTTTCTAAACTAAGCATTATATTGCCCTTTAATTGTTCTTTACTATTCATAAATTCTTTATCTGTTAATCCTTTTTCCGCCAATTGATGAACTGTTTGTTTTATAGTCGTTTGTAAAAGGTTGACTTGCTCTTTATTTGTTCCAGCATAAATGGTTAATAAACCGCAGTCTAAATAAGCAGCATGATAGGAGAATACAGAATATGCTAATCCATGTTTTTCTCTTACTTCTTGAAATAGCCTAGAACTCATCCCTCCACCTAGGATACTATTTATGATTAAAATTGCTGAAATTCTGGAATCATTAATTGCAAGTCCTCGATAACCTAAACATAGATGCGCCTGTTCCGTATCTTTATTTTTAATTATTTTATTTGCAAGGAACGTCGGCTTCTCTCTTTTAAAACTACAATTAGAATCTTTAAATGTACTAAAAAGACTCTCGATTTTATAAATAAATTCATGCTCAACATTTCCAGCAACAGAAACTACGATGTTACTTGGTGTATAAAATTCTTTCATATAATCAATTAACGTTTTTCTTGTAAACGACTTTATTTGTTTTTCTGTTCCGATAATTGGTCTTCCAAGCGGATGATTACCAAAAGAAGCAGTTGCTAATAAGTCATGAACATGATCATCTGGGGTATCTTCATACATTTTAATTTCTTCCATAACAACTTTTTTCTCACGCTCAATCTCGTCCTCTAAAAATGTTGAATTAAAAAGCATATCCGTTAACACTTCAAGCGCATGTTCTTTATAAGTATCTACAACTCGAGCATAAAAACAGGTATATTCTTTTGATGTAAAAGCATTTACTTGACCACCAATTGAGTCAAAAGCTTCTGCAATATCTTTAGCAGTTCGATTTTTTGTCCCTTTAAAAAGCATATGCTCTAAAAAATGTGATATCCCATTATTTTGTTCTGTTTCTTGTCTTGAACCAGTACGTACCCAAATACCTATCGTTACAGAACGTACTGTTGGGACAGATTCTAATACGATTCGAAGGCCGTTTTTGCTTCTGTAAGTTTCGATCATCGTGCTTCCCCCTGTATTTCCATTAATGTATTATCTATTTTCATTCAGTAAACTTTCTATTGTTCCAATACTTAAATCTTTTTGCTTTATCTCTTGTATCAATGGAGCTAATCCTTGTGCAACAGGTTCTGTTGGATGCATTAATATTGTTGCTCCGGGATGAATATTGTTGATAACTCGGTTAATCATAACAGAAACAGATGGATTCTTCCAATCTATCGTATCAACTGTCCATAAAATTGTTTCCATATCAAGCTCGTGAGCAATGTTGACAACATTCTCATTAAAACTTCCACTAGGTGGGGCGAACCATTTAGGTTTTACATCAATAATCGCTTCAATAATGTCATTCGTTTGTTCGATTTGTTCCCGTATCTCATTTGAGGACATTTCAGCCATGTCTGGGTGGTTATAGCCATGATTTCCAATGACATGGTTTTCTTCATGTATCATTTTAACGATATCTTTATTTTCTTTCGCCCATTTTCCTTCAATAAAGAAAGTTGCTTTTACATTTTCATTTTTTAATATTTTTAGTATTCCAGGAATATATTCTGTTCCCCAAGACACATTTATTAATAAGGAAACCATCTCTTTTTCTGGATGTCCTCTGTAAATAGGAGAAGCAGGTAAATCCTTTAGTGAAACAGATGGTTTAACCTCATCAAACACAAGCATGGATGCATCGAATGAACCTTGCTTTTTCATATTATCATATGACTTTTTAATATTCACTTTTCGTCCATTTCTTGCGGGTGTTTTTTTCCAAACCCGATCAATATAAGCATCTTGGGGTTCTTCATTATACTCCTTTGTACTTGCTTTAATTTCTTCCAATAATTTATCACCATCCTTTGTTACAAAGATGGCGCTATTATTAAACAAAAAATTGTTTTTTGGTGCGATAATAACTGTTAAAACAATTAATATAAGTAAGATAGCGTACAAGTATAATTTTTTTACTATTTTCATAGACATCACCTCTTGTCTAAGCTTATGACAGAAAGGATACCTATATGACTTGTACCGATAGTAGAAATTAAAAAAGAAACTGGGTTTCCAGCTTCTATTTAATACACTTCATTATTCAGGATTTTAGTTTTTCTTTACTATCTCGTTCCTCTTTCAAGACATCTTTTCGAGATAAGTTTACTCTACCTTGTTGATCAATTTCTTTTACTTTCACCATGATTTTATCACCAATGGAAACAACATCTTCTACTTTATTTGTTCGTTTTTCTTGAAGTTGTGAAATATGAACTAATCCATCTTTTCCTTTAAACAGTTCAACAAAAGCTCCAAATTTTTCAATTCTTTTTACTGTTCCCAAATAGATTTGTCCAACTTCAACCTCTCGAACAAGATCTTCAATTATTTTCTTCGCTTTCTCATTCATTTCTTGATCCGTCGAAGCGATAAAGACTGTACCATCTTGTTCAATATCAATTTTTACGCCTGTTTCTTCAATAATTTGATTGATTTGTTTTCCGCTTGGTCCGATAACATCCCTGATTTTATCAGGATTAATTTTCATCGTAATAATCTTTGGTGCATATTCCGATAACTCTGCATTCGGTTTATTAATTGTTTCCATCATCGATTCTAATATTTTTAGTCGACCGACTCTTGCTTGTTCTAACGATTCTTGTAAAATTTCTTTAGATAATCCTTCAATTTTAATGTCCATCTGGATGGCAGTAATGCCTTTTTCTGTACCAGCAACTTTAAAATCCATATCCCCAAGTGCGTCTTCAAGCCCTTGGATATCAGATAGAATCGAATAATTTTCACCATCTTTGACAAGTCCCATTGCAATTCCTGCTACTGGCGCTTTTATTGGAACACCTGCATCCATCATTGCTAAAGTACTTGCACAAATACTCGCTTGGGAGGAAGAACCATTTGATTCTAAAACTTCAGAGACAAGACGAATTGTATAAGGGAATTCTTCATCCGATGGAACTACTTTTTCTAACGCTCTTTCTCCTAATGCCCCGTGACCAATTTCTCTTCGACCTGGTCCTCTGATCGGACCAGTTTCACCTACACTAAATTGCGGAAAATTATAATGGTGCATAAATCGCTTCGATTCTTCTAGGTCTAGTCCATCTAAAATTTGAACATCTCCTAATGCTCCGAGCGTACAAATACTTAGCACTTGCGTTTGTCCACGAGTAAATAGACCAGAACCATGCGTTCTAGGTAAAATATTTATTCTTGAGGAAAGTGGTCGAATCTCCTCCGTTTTTCTACCGTCTGGACGAATTTTTTCCTCAGTAATTAATCGTCTTACTTCTTCTTTTACTAAATGATCCAACGTTAGTTTTACATGTTTGATTGTCTCTTCATCTTCTTCGTCGTACATAGAGAGTGCCTCTTCTTTAACCGCTTGGATGGCATCTTCTCTTGCGTGTTTTTCTTTTACTTGAATAGCTTCATCAAGTTTTTCTTTTATTTTACTTTCAACATCATGTTTTATTCCAGTATCAATTTCAAATACTTCAATTTCTGATTTTACAACGCCGACTTTCTCAACAATTTCTTCTTGAAATCGAACAAGACGATTAATTTCTTCATGAGCAAACATAATCGCATCGAGAATTACATCTTCTGATATTTCATCTGCTCCAGCTTCCACCATGTTAATCGCATCTTTTGTACCAGCAACCGTTAGTTCTAAATCACTTTTTTCTTGCTCATCAACGGATGGATTAATAATAAATTCCCCGTCTATTCGACCAATAGTTACTCCTGCAATCGGTCCATTAAATGGAATATCGGAAATCGATAATGCGATTGATGAACCAATCATTGCTGCAATTTCACTGGAACAATCTTGATCCACACTCATTACAGTACTAATTACTTGAACTTCATTGCGGAATCCTTCTTGAAATAGTGGTCTAATTGGACGGTCAATTAACCTTGAAGATAGAATTGCCTTTTCGCTTGGTCTACCTTCCCGTTTAATAAAACCGCCAGGAATTTTTCCAACAGCATAAAGACGTTCTTCATAATTTACAGTTAACGGGAAAAATGGTAAGTCTTTAGGTTCCTTTGAAGCTGTTACTGTCGCTAATACAGAAGTTTCACCATAATGTATCATACAAGCCCCATTTGCTTGTTTGGCCAATTCTCCTACTTCAACGATGAATTCTTTTCCATTTATGGTTGTAGAGAAAACTTGTTTTGCTTCAGACATCTAATTGTACTCCTTTCAGTGCAACTACTGTTAATATTTTATCGGTTTTATCAATAAAAGTAAACGTATCCTTGTCATAGTATAGGTAATTTAACGAACTTTAATAAATGAATACTAAAAATAGTTACTTTTTATTTAATATGTAAAACATTCAAATATGCATTTTATAAAAAAAAGCAGGATTTCTCCTGCTTTTTAAGCCTTTTAACTTCGCATTATCTACGTAAGCCTAGCTTTTGAATAACATCACGATAGCGGGTAACATCGCTTTTACGTAAATAAGTTAATAAGTTACGACGTTTTCCAACCATTTTTAATAGTCCTCGACGTGAATGGTGATCTTTTTTATGGACGCGTAAATGTTCGTTTAAATTATTAATTTCATCTGTAAGTAGTGCAATTTGGACTTCTGGAGAACCAGTGTCGTTTTCATGTACTTTAAAATCATTAATAATTTCTGTTTTACGTTCTTTTGAAATTGCCATATTTGGCACACCTCCTATTATTAACTGTTCTATATCCCCATTCCCCTAGCAAACGTCGGAGAAACGATTTGCCAAGCGAAGGTTCCACAAAGTATAGATTAACTTGTTTAGCGACAAATTGCAAGTGATTTAATGATCAGATTGTCTAAAATAATTTTGTATTGTCGCTTCATCATCATTTAATTGTTTGATTAAATCACTTAAACTATTAAATTTTATTTCATCTCTTATAAATTGATACCAGTAGACTGAAATGCTTTCACCATATATATTACCTTCAAAATCAAAAATATAAACCTCAACAGATGGTTTTAAATCACCTGTTTTAAATGTTGGCTTTACACCTAAATTCGCCATTCCTTCATAGACTCTATTTTGATAGTTAACCTTTACAGCGTAGACTCCTTGTTTGGGTAATAATTTTTCTTCGTCGATTTTTAGATTAGCAGTTGGATACCCTAACTTTATTCCTCGTTTGTCTCCTTCAATAACAATCCCTGTACTTGCATATTGACGACCAAGTAATTCATTTACTTTGGAAACGTCTCCGGAAGATAATAATTTACGAATTCTGGTAGAACTAACTTTTTCGCTTTCGTCTTTAACAGGATCGATCGATGTAACTAAAAATTGATTCTTGGAGAATTTTTCGATATTTTCCATGTTTCCTGCACCTTTATGTCCAAATGTAAAATCAAATCCCGCAACAAGATGTTTAATATGTAATCCAATAATAAAATGGTCAATAAATGCTTCTTTCGACAAGACGGATAACTCTTTATTAAATGTAATTAAGTAAAGCCTGTCCACTCCAATTTCCTTTAAAAGCGCTTCTTTTTCTGCAATAGTAGTGATATATTGAACAGGTTTATCTGGGCTGTTTAAAACAACAGATGGATGCGGATGAAAGGAAATTACCGCACTTTCTTTTTGTTGTGCCCTCGCTTTATGTACAGCATCTGTAATAACCTCTTTGTGACCTTTATGTATCCCATCAAAAAATCCAATAGCAGCAATCGTTTCAGGTAAATCTTCCTTTTTCAAATGATGCGGATAGGTTAATTTTATCGTTTTCATATTATTCACCTACGTTCTTTTGAACATTAAAAACCCGAACAGGTTTTATTTCATGTTCATTATTTTTATGCTTTTCATAAATAGCTAATAATTTATTATTATACATTACTTTAAAGGGACTCGTTGTTGGTACTTTTTCTGACATAGGAAGTTTTTGACCTTGTAAAATTTTTGTTCTTACCTTTGCATCAACTACGAAACTAGGTAAATGCTTTACTCCTCTTTCAATTGGCAAAATTAATTCATCTATCTTACCCTCATTTAACTTACTTTCAATTGCTTCAAAGGTGACGGTTTCCTGTAATGTTATCGTATCACTTTCAACTCGCTGTAAATAGGACATATGGGATGGAAAACCTAACTTTTTTCCAATGTCAACACATAATGTTCTTATATAAGTACCTTTTGAACAAGTAACTTTTATCCGAAATATGGTATTTTCTCTTCGCTTGGATAGATCTAACGTTTCGATATCATAAATCGTTACATGTCTCTCCGGGCGTTCTATATCTATTCCTTGTCTTGCGTATTCATATAATCGTTTTCCTTTTACTTTCACCGCTGAGTAAATAGGAGGAGTTTGTTTAATTTCACCTTTAAATTGCTCTAATGCGTGATAGACCTCGTTGTCAGAAGGTGGACGAATAACAGGCTTTTCTTCCACAACCTCACCGTCACTGTCTTCCGTAGTTGTTGATTTTCCTAAGCTTACATCAGCAATATAAACTTTTTGTAAACTTAACAAAAATGGAATGATTTTTGTTGCCTCTCCAATACAAATTGGCAGAACACCTTCCACATTTGGATCTAACGTACCTGTATGTCCAATCTTTTTTATTTTTAATAACTTCCTAACTTTCATAACACAATCATGAGACGTAAACCCCTTAGGTTTGTATAACGGTAAGATGCCATGTAATAACAACTTAGCTTCCCCTTTCTTAGAAAACTTGGCTTATCGCCAAGCCATGGCGAAAGCCTTAGTTGCACTTATGCAGTAGGAAAGTTTTATACTTTTGTATCTGCCTAAAAAAACGGTTAAAAATCTGACCCATCCATTAACCTGAAGTAGGGTCAGATTTTTATTATTCTTCATTTAATTTGCGGAGAATGGAGTCAATTCTGTTACCATACTCATGTGCTTCATCAAATTGAAAAGCAACTTCCGGAGTTTTTCTTAGACGGATCCGCTTCCCTAGCTCGGAACGAATAAACCCACTTGCCTTGGACAGACCGACAAGAGTAGCTTGTTTTTCATCTTCGTTTCCAAGCACAGAGATAAAAACGGTAGCATGTTGCAAATCATTTGTAAGCTCAACATCTGTCACCGTAACAAACCCAACCCGGGGGTCTTTTATTTGACGATTTAAAATATCGCCTACTTCTTTTTTCATTTGTTCGGCCACACGATTCGTTCGCATATTTTCCATTTCTTTCACCCCAAATTTATGACATGATAGAAAGCCAATTTATAATCGGTCAATCGTTGTAATTGTTCTTTCTAGACCCGGATCATGATCAATTACTTTGATCACTTCTTGAATGATTTTTTCAGCGTATAATAATTCATTCGCCACTGTGACAATTGCAAGCTTCGTTCGTTGCCATAAATCCTGAAACTCAATTTCAGCAATAGAAACATTAAAGTCTTTTCGAACTCTTGCAATTAATCGTTTGATAACAGAACGTTTCTCTTTTAAAGAATGTGTATTGTATAGTATACATTCTATTTCCGCATATACAATCATGTTCTGTCAATTTCCTCCATGACAAACGCTTCGATAATATCTCCAACCTTAATATCATTAAAATCTTTAATTGTAATTCCACACTCGTAGTTTTGGACAACTTCTCTTACATCATCTTTGAAACGTTTTAATGCTAATATTTCACCTTCAAATAAGACAATGCCATCACGTATTAATCTCACACTAGAATTTCGAGTTATCTTTCCGTCGGTTACATAGCTTCCCGCGATGGTACCGATCTTGGATACCTTAAATGTTTCTCTCACTTCCGCTTGCCCGATTACTTTTTCTTCATATTCTGGATCAAGTAACCCTTTCATTGCTGCTTCCATTTCTTCTATCGCTTTATAAATAACTCTATGGAGACGAACATCAACTTTTTCAGATTCGGCTGCTTTATGTGCATTCACATCAGGTCGAACATTAAAGCCAATGACAACAGCATTTGAAGCGGAAGCAAGAATAATATCAGATTCAGTAATTGCTCCAACGCCAGAGTGAATGATATTAATATTTACATTATCTACCTCTATTTTTCTTAAAGAAGCAGCTAAAGCTTCCGCAGATCCTTGAACATCTGCCTTAATTATAACATTTAAATCTTTCATTTCACCTTGTTTAATTTGTTCAAATAAGTCGTCCAAACTAATTTTAGTCTGGGATCCACGACTTTCAACAATATGCTGCTGCTGTCTTGTTTCGCCAATCTGTCGTGCTTTTTTCTCATCTTCAAATACTAAGAACTGATCTCCTGCCTGAGGTACTGCATTAAGACCGGTAATTTCTACAGGTGTGGATGGTTCTGCTTTTTCAATACGCTGTCCGACATCGTTTACCATTGCTCTAACACGGCCATACGTGTTGCCAACAACGATAGAATCTCCAACAGTAAGCGTTCCTTCTTGAACTAAAAGACTTGCAACAGCCCCGCGTCCTTTGTCTAATTGGGCATCTATAACTGTTCCGAATGCTGGTTTATTCGGATTTGCTTTTAACTCTGCCATTTCCGCAACTAATAGGATCATCTCAAGTAACTCATCAATTCCTTCCCCTTTAATTGCAGAGATTGGTACAAAAATGGTATCTCCGCCCCAATCTTCCGGAATCAACTCATATTCAGTTAATTCTTGCATCACACGCTCTGGATTTGCTGTTTCTTTATCCATTTTATTTACAGCAATAATAATTGGGACATTAGCCGCTTTAGCATGGTTTATTGCCTCTACAGTCTGTGGCATAACACCATCATCTGCAGCTACAACTAGAATTGCAATATCCGTTACTTCAGCTCCACGGGATCGCATACTTGTAAAAGCTTCGTGACCAGGCGTATCTAAGAAAGTAATTTTTTTATCACTACTTTCGGCTTGATATGCACCAATATGTTGTGTAATTCCACCGGCTTCACCTGCCGTTACTTTCGTGTGACGAATGGAATCCAATAATGTTGTTTTACCATGGTCAACGTGTCCCATAATTGTTACCACTGCAGGACGTTCTTGTAAGTCTTGCTCCTTATCCTCTTGACGGTACTTCTCAAAATCTGTGTCTTCTAGGATAATTTCTTTTTCCACCGATACTCCATAATCACTACAAATTAACTCAACCGCATCATCGTCCAAATCCTGGTTTTTTGTCACCATAATTCCTAAGAACATTAATTTTTTAATAATTTCAGAAACGTCTTTATGAAGTTTGTCAGCCAAATCATTTACAGTTAGTGTGTCACTGTAAACGATATGCTTCGGCGTTTCATGATGAGACTTGACTTGTTGTTCACTATTACTTTTCTTGTTCTTTTGGTTTTTCTTATGCTGTTTTCCTTTTTGTTTTGGCTGTTGCTTTGGTTTTGGACGATTTTTTTGTTTCTTGTCACCAGTCTGTTTTTTCGTCATTGTAGTTTTATTAGAATCCACTTTTTGTTTCTCTTGTTTCTTTTCATTATGTTCTGTTTTATTGAACGTTTTATCTAATTTGTTGATCGTCTCCGCTGTAATAGAAGACATATGATTAGATACTTCGATGTTCATATTTTTCAATTGATCAATTACTTGTTTACTTGTCACATTATTTTTTTTAGCATACTCATATATTCGCATTCTATCCATACGTTCACCCCCACAAATATTTATAGAAGTAGACTTTTTAGTTTCGTTGCAAAACCTTCATCAAGAATAGCAACGGCAACTCTATCCGATTTTCCTATAGCACTTCCTAAAATAGTCCGATTATCTACTTCTATATAAGGAATTTGAAAAGTATTACATTTATCAGTTAGTTTCTTTTTCGTACTCTCACTAATATCATTTGCAATTAGTACTAACTTCGCTTTGTTCGTTCTTATGTCATAGATAATAGTGTCTTCCCCAGTTGAACATTTCCTAGCACGATAAGCTAAGCCAACAATATTTAAATAATTGTTTTTCATTTTTATTCGCCTATTATATCTTTTAATTCTGCATACAAACTTGGATCTATTTTTACTTTAAATACTTTTTCTAAAACGTTATTTTTCTCAGCTTCTTCAAACACTTCTTTATCAATGGAGATATAAGCACCTCTACCATTTTTCTTACCGGTAGGATCGACAAAAACCTCTCCTTCTTTATTTCTGACGATTCGGATCATTTCTTTCTTCGGTTTTAATTCATTTGTCACAATACATTTTCTCTGAGGTATTTTTCGTTTCTTTGTCATGATAAAATCCCCCCATTAATCGAATAAAGAATTATCTTTGTGATCTGCTTCTTCGTCTTCATCAGGTAGCAAACGTTCATCTTCATCTAGAAGCAACGTTTCATTAGCTGTTTCTTCCCCTAATAAATGATCTTCCTCGAACTCATTAGATAAGAAAGTATCATCTTCAGTTCTTTCTGTTAATAATCCTTCTTCTTTTGCTACTGTTTCACTTTTTATATCAATTTTCCATCCAGTTAATTTAGCAGCTAAACGAGCATTTTGCCCACGCTTTCCGATTGCAAGGGATAGTTGATAATCAGGAACAATTACAGTTGTTGCTTTATTTTCCTCATCAACGAGAACGTCGATCACCTTCGATGGACTTAAAGCATTAGAAACATAAATAACAGGGTCTTCTGACCACTCTACAATGTCAATTTTTTCACCATTCAATTCATCAACAACTGCTTGAACTCGCTGCCCTTTAGGGCCTACGCATGAGCCTACAGGATCGACATCAGGGTTACTAGCATATACGGAAATCTTGGATCGGTCTCCTGCCTCTCTTGAAATTGACTTAATTTCCACAATACCTTCGTAGATTTCCGGTACTTCCATTTCAAATAATCGTTTTAATAAGCCCGGATGAGAACGAGAAATATATATTTGCGGTCCCTTATTTGTATTCTCTACTTTCGTAACAAAAACTTTAATACGATCATGTACAAGATATTCTTCCGTTGCAATCTGCTCTTGTTTTGCCAATTTCGCTTCTATCTTTCCTAAATCAACGTAAACAAAATTAGAATCAATTCTTTGGATAATTCCTGTCATTACATCTTCTTCTCGGTCAGCATATTCATTATAAATGACGCCGCGCTCTGCTTCCCTAACGCGTTGGGTAACAACTTGCTTTGCAGCTTGAGCAGCAATGCGACCGAAGTTTTTTGGTGTAACCTCTATTTCAACAATATCTCCTATTTCATAGTCTAAGCTTATTTCCTTAGCTTCTTCTAATGAAATTTCTTCTTGCGCATCCTCCACTTCCTCGACAACTGTCTTTCTAGCGTGGATTTGCATGGTACCTTCTTCTTCATCAAACTTTACGGATACATTGCCGGCTGATTTGTAATTTTTCTTATATGCAGATATCAATGCAGCTTCTAATGCATCCAATAGTGTAGCTTTATCGATCCCTTTTTCTTTTTCTAAATAATCTATTGCACTGAACAACTCACTGCTCAATTCTATTCATCCTCCTTTTACAACATCACAGCAAGTCTTGCTTGTGCAATTTTATCATAAGGTATTTGTACTTGCTTTATACGATGTTTAAATTTGTAATCAATTGTCGCAACATTATTCGAGAAATCTTTTAAAATTCCTTCATATTCTTTTTCACCATCGATGTGAACATATAAAGAAACATAAATATTCTGATCAATGTTTGCTTTAAAATCTTCTGGTGTCTTTAACGGTTTTTCAGCACCTGGTGAACTGACTTCTAGAAAATAAGTTCCTTCTATCGGATCTTGTTCATCAAGTTTTTCACTTAAACGTTCTGAAACAATACTACATTCCGTTAAATCCACACCACCCACCTTATCAATGTAGATCCGTAAAAAATTATCCTTACCTTCTTTCACATACTCCAAATCCTCTAGTATCAACTTACGCTCGCTTAAAATTGGTTCCACTAACTTCTTAACCTCTGTTAATATTGCTTCTGCCATATCGATTCCTCCTTATGTATCATTTATCTTAGTATGAACAAAATATAATTTTTCATTTTTTAATTAGAATAATCAGGATACGTTAATAGCGTATTCACTTTCATAGGTTCGCTATAAGGCAGGGTGGGTTAACAACGCCGTAAAGATAAAACCCCCGCCGAATCGATGGCAAGGGGAAAGAAGTGTGTTGATTATAGAAGAAAGAGTGGGAAAACCCACTCTTTTTACTCGGCATTCTTACGACATTCCTGTGACAGTATAGCATAGTTTTTATTTTAAAACAACTGTTTCAATTTAAAAGAGTGAAAGTTGGTTTTCTTCTTCCATTCCTTCCAAACAACCATGTGCATCTAAGTATTGAAGAACGGTTTTAGATATTTTGCTTCTTTCTCGTAAATCTTCTTTTGACAAGAACTCTCCATCTTCGCGTGCTTTCACAATATTGATTGCTGCATTTGTTCCTAGCCCATCGACTACATTGAATGGAGGAATTAGCGCATTTCCATCTACTAAAAATTCTGTTGCACTTGAACGATATAAATCTACTTTTTGAAAACTGTATCCTCGTTCACACATTTCTAGAGCTACTTCTAATACTGTTAACAAACTTCTCTCTTTAGGTGGAGCATCATTTCCTTTTCCCTTGATCTCATTAATTCGATTTCTAAGTGCCTCTGATCCCTTTATCATCGTATCTAATTCAAAATCACTTGCTCGAATTGAAAAATATGCTGAATAAAAGAAGATTGGATAATGGACTTTAAAATAAGCAATTCTAACCGCCATTAGTACATAAGCCGCTGCGTGTGCTTTCGGGAACATATACTCTATTTTTTTACATGATTCTATATACCATTCAGGTACATTAGACTTGCGCATCTCTTCTATCCACTCATCTTCGAGGCCTCTTCCTTTACGAACTGATTCCATAATTTTAAAAGCTAAGGATGCTTCTAACCCTTTTTGCATCAAATATACCATAATATCATCACGGCAACCAATTACATCCCCAATTTCACAAATCCCATCATTAATTAATTCCTGGGCATTACCGAGCCACACATTTGTACCGTGTGATAGTCCAGAAATAATGACAAGTTCCGCAAATGTACTAGGTTTTGTTTCTTCTAACATTTGCCTAACGAAGGCTGTTCCAAACTCAGGTACACCTAATGTACCTGTTTTACAATCAATTTGTTCCGGTTTTAATCCAAGCGGTTCTGTACTTGAAAATATTTTCATTACTTCCTCATCATCAATGGGAATATCTTTTGGATCAATTCCGCTTAAGTCTTGTAGTTTTCTTATCACGGTTGGATCATCATGACCAAGTATATCCAATTTCAATAAATTATCTTCAATTGAATGGAAATCAAAATGAGTTGTTTTCCATTCACTAGTTCGATCATCTGCAGGATACTGAATCGGCGTAAAGTCGTATATTTCTTTATCATTTGGAACAACGATAATTCCTCCCGGGTGTTGGCCTGTTGTCCGCTTTACCCCACTACAACCATGGACGAGACGGTCAATTTCTGCTCCCTTGAAATGAATATTTTTATCTGTTGCGTAGCCTTTTACATAGCCATAAGCAGTTTTTGTTGCGATCGTTCCAATTGTACCAGCTCTAAATACATAATCTTCCCCAAACAACTCTTTTGTATAATTATGTGCAATTGGCTGATATTCTCCGGAGAAATTTAAGTCTATATCCGGTACTTTGTCACCTTTAAATCCTAAGAACGTTTCAAAGGGAATATCTTGTCCGTCTTTTTCTAAAGGCTCTCCACAAGTTGGACAGTTCTTATCAGGTAGATCAAAGCCACTTGCGTACGTGCCATCAGTAAAAAACTGATTATAATGACATTTCCTACAAACGTAATGAGGTGGTAAGGGATTTACCTCGGTAATTTCAGTCATCGTTGCTACAAGTGAGGAACCGACTGACCCCCTAGAACCAACTAAATAACCATCGATTAATGATTTTTTTACAAGTTTATGTGAGATTAAATAAATGACGGCAAAACCATGACCAATAATACTGTCAAGTTCTTTCTTAATCCTTGATTCTACAATCTCAGGTAATGGACTGCCATAAATAGATTGTGCTGTATTATATGTAAGCTCTCTAATTTCTTCTTCTGCACCTTCAATACTAGGTGTAAATAGATCACTTTTTATTGGTGATATTTTCTCAACTTCTTCGGCAACCTGATTGGGATTCTTTACTATAATTTCATACGACTTTTCTTCGCCTAGAAATGAAAATAAATCTAACATCTCATTTGTTGTTCTAAATGGCGTATTTGGTAATGTTACTCGATTTAAAGGATTCCCTTTCTGTGAGGCAATTAAAATTTCCCGATATTGTTTTTCATGATCCTCAATATGATGAACATTCCCGGTAGCTACTACAATTTTGTTCGTTCGTTTACCTAGTTCGATAATGTTTCGAATAATATCAATAATTTGTGCTTCAGTCTGTACAATCTCCCTTTCAATTAAATGATAATAATTTTCTGGCGGCTGTACTTCTAGGTAATCATAAAAATCGGCTATTTCTTCAGCTTCATCGACAGATTTTTGAATTAATGTCTCGAATATTTCTCCTTGATCACAAGCGGAGCCAACGAATAACCCTTCTCTCAATTTACTAAGTAGAGATCGTGGAATTCGCGGTACTCTATAAAAATATTTTGTGTGAGAATAAGAAATTAGTTTATATAAATTTTTTAATCCTATTTCATTTTGGGCGAGAAGAATACAATGATACGGTCTTGAATGCTGGTAACTATCTCCTTCACCGATATGATTATTTAATTGAATCATATTATTTATCTCTTTGTCTTCTAACCGCTCAATTAATTTCCAAAATAAATATCCTGTTGCTTCTGCATCATAAATTGCCCGGTGGTGTTGCGTTAATTCAACATCCAGATGTTTACATAATGTGTTCAAACGATGGTTACCAAGTTCCGGTAAAAGAAATCGTGCCAGTTCAAGTGTATCGATGACCGGATTTTTTATTCGTGGATAATTAATTTTAGTATAACCTTGATTTAAAAAACCGATATCAAACGTGGCGTTATGAGCAACTAAAGTATTGTCTCCTACCCATTCATGAAAATTCTTTAGTACATCGTCTACTTCTGGTGCACCAACAAGCATATCATCTGTAATTCCTGTAATGTCGATTATTTTTTCTGGTAAAGAACGGTGTGGATTAGCAAAACTTTCAAATCGGTCAATAATTTCACCATTTTGTATTTTCACACCAGCAAGCTCTATAATCGTGTCATAAACCGACGAAAGTCCTGTTGTTTCAACATCAAAAACGACATACGTTTCTTCTTTTAATAATAAGTCTGTACTGTTATAAGCGATGGGAACACCATCATCAACAACATTTGCTTCGACACCATAGATTACTTTAATATCATTCGCTTTTGCCGCTGAATGAGCTTCCGGAAATCCTTGAACAGCAGCATGGTCTGTAATCGCGATAGCGGAATGTCCCCACTTTGCAGCTTGGGAAATGAGCCGTGTTGGACTGACGACGGCATCTAATTGGCTCATCGTTGTATGGGCATGGAGTTCAACTCGCTTTTCACCTTCTTTTGCTTTATCCATTCTCAATTCAACACTTATTTGCTGAATATCATTTGCCATCATCGTTAATTCATTAGAATAAAGGTCTGTTTGGATTCGCCCACGTGCTCTAATCCAAATACCTTCTTTTGCTTGTCCAAAAACAGCTTCATCTTCATCATTACGAGAAAACATCTTTATTTCAAGTGAATCTGTATAGTCTGTAGCTTTTAGGATTAGAAGACTCCTACCTGAACGCAATTTTCTAACTTCCGACAGAAATACATATCCTTGTACCGCAATTCGTTTTTCTTCTTCCACTATTTCTTCCATATTAACAACATCATCAGGAATATCATGACCGATTTTAAATTCGACCGTTTTCGTGAAATTGTCCTTATGTTCTTGTCTTTCTTTTTGTTGCTTAACAGCATTTAAAACAAATTGTTTATCTTCTTCGATTGTTTGTTTACGGAAGTTTTCCAGTTCTTGTTTTTCTGTATTTACATGAAAGTTTAACGTATATTTTTTTAATCCGATGTGCTGGCAATATTTTTGAAATCCTTCTTCAACTTTTCTTTTTAAAGATACGGCTTCAGCTTCTGTTTTAACATTAAACATCATTATGTGGTCTTCGATTTTCGGCTGTTGCTTTAGTATTTCAAGATGATTAGGTAAGATTGCTGGAAATTTCTTGAGAAAATAACTCCAGTAATTTATTAGTTCCGTCTCATTGCAATGTTGATTTCCAGTTTCAATTGTCAATTGGACTGCCGCTATTTCTTGGAAAGATTCTTGTAAACTATCATAAAAATGACGATATATTTCAAAAGGTAAAACTGCTTCCACCCAAACATGAAAATGCCAAATCTTTCTTTTTTTATAAACGACTAATTTGCGCAGCTCACTTGACTTAAAATAAGTATCTTTTATTTCGTCTGGAAAACGCAGTTGCTCTAATAGTATTTCCATCTTTTTCTTATATGAAAGACTCATGGTCGATTCCTCCAGTAAAAAAATAAAAATAATGGGGACAAATATAATATAAGTGCGTGTTCAAAAAGGAGGATAAAAAGGACCAAGAAGTTCGAGGCGGCGCAGTTCCCGTCAGCGGAATGTATGCATTTAGATACATGAGCAGCGGAGAAACAAGCATTCGTGCGAAATTCGCAGTGTCATTTTTACCGGACTTTTTGAACATCCTCTATAAGGAATGATCGAAAGGTGAGAAAATCGTTGAAAAAAGGCACCACTTCCATGAAGTGAAACGAAAGCCATTCCAACGATTTCTTTCTAAGTAGTTAACAACATATCAATTTAACTTTCTAATTAAGCATTATTAATTATAAAAACAATCGTTGAATATCATTCCATGTAACAACGATCATTAAAAGCATTAATAAAGCAAAACCAATTACATGAACAAATCCTTCTTTTTCCGGAGCAATTGGTTTTCCACGTACAGCCTCAATGCCGATAAACAACAATCTTCCGCCATCAAGTGCAGGAAGAGGCACAAGGTTAATGATCCCTAAGTTTATACTAAGCATTGCCGTCCACATTAAATAATTCATAAATCCTGTTTGAACTACTTGATTTGTAACATCATAAATACCTACTGGACCAGAAAGCATTTCAATCGATAATTGTCCAGTTACTAGCATTAATAAATTAGTTAAAATTAATTTAGTTGTTTCAAATGTTTGTAAAAATCCATGCTTTAATGTTTTAACAAAAGATTTTTCATACGCTGGTAACACACCAACTTGACCGATTCTTACTTCTTCTTCATCTATATCTTCAATTTTTACTTCCTTTGGTATAACAGTAAGTGACTCTGTTTGGTTATTTCGTTTAACAATGATATCAACCTCTTGTCCTGCACTTGCCTGAATAATAGATGTAAAATCCTGCCAAGTTGTAACAGAACTGTCTTCGACTTGAATAATCTCATCACCGGGTTGTATCCCCGCTTCTTCTGCAGGACTGTTTGGCTGAACTTCTCCGATTACCCGTTCAGAAGGAACACCTTGTACGAGGCCTATAATGATAAAAATTATAATTGCCAAAATAAAATTCATCATCGGACCCGCAAACAACTGCATCGCTCGTTGTCCGACCGTTTTTGATGCAAATTGCCTATCATACGGAGCAATTTGGGTTTCTCGTTCATCCATGATAAAAAATGCTTTTCTATCTACGGCAAAACGTTGAACATTTGTTTCATCCCCAACATTATAACCATCAATAAATAAGTCATGATCCAAATCAACGGACTCCACTTCAATTAAATGGGCATTAGGATGTTTGTCTTTATTGTTTACAATTATTTTATTTACTTTTCCTTCATCATTAAACTCGAGTCCAATATGATGACCAGGTTTTAATTCAATTATTTCCGGATCATCTCCAGCAACACGTACATACCCACCAATTGGTAACAACCTGATTGTATATAATGTTTCATTCCTGGTGAATGAAAAGATTTTAGGACCAAACCCTATCGCAAATTCCCTCGCTAACATTCCAGCCCTTTTGGCAAAAATTAAATGCCCCCATTCATGAACAGAAACAAGCAGGCCAAACATTAATATAAACGCTATAACCGTAGTCAAAAAAAACACTCCTTTTCAGCGTAAAAAGCTAAAGCACCATACTTTTTTTAGTTCAATACCTTAAAAAACCTGAATAATAAACAAAACAATTAAAACAAACAATAAACTGTCTAAACGATCTAAAATACCACCATGCCCAGGAAAGATCTTCCCAAAATCCTTCACATCATAATGTCGCTTTATCGCTGAGGCAACTAGATCTCCTAGTTGTCCAAAAATCGATATCACAACAGTTATTACGACAATTGCTAAAAACGATTTATCGAAAGGATAAACTAGTTGAAAAACAATGGACACCATTATAGCGATTATAATACCGCCCACAGCTCCTCCAATTGTTTTATTTGGGCTAATCTCAGGCCATAACTTTCTTTTTCCAAAAAATTTTCCTATAAAATAAGCGCCTGTGTCTGTTGCCCATATAATAAATAAAATAAATAAAAAATAATTTAATCCCTCTAGCCTTGTTATTAATAAATAATAAAATGCTGTACCGATATAAAGCGTAGAAAACACTAAAAAACTTGCTTGGTCAAACGTAAATTTATTTTTTGAAATTACTGTCATAACTAAAAGGATAACAACAAATAGCATAATAATATCGTATTTAGTTAGGACAAAATTTGAAACTGTTATATTTTCTCCTGGGTAAATTAGTAACCAGAGAAATATACTTGATAAAATTAAATATAAGTTATTCTGCTTTAAACCGTACATCCGAATTAACTCATATAACGCAATGGTAGCCAATAAATATGAAATTAATAAAAAAGGCCAGTTACCATATAGTATTATAGGTACAATAATAATTATTCCAATTATTGCTGTTATCAATCGCTGTTTCACTAAAGCGTCAACTCCCTCATATTCCTCCGTATCTTCTTTTTCGGCTTTGATAATCACAGAGAGCTTGTTTAAATATTTCCTCATTAAAATCAGGCCATAATGTGTCTGTGAACCAAAATTCCGAATAAGCTAGTTGCCACAACAAAAAATTACTTAATCGCTGTTCGCCGCTAGTACGGATGAGTAAATCAGGATCTTGTAAATCTTTTGTATATAAATATTTTGTTAGCGTATTTTCATCAAGAGATTCTTTATCGATTTTTCCACTTTCTACATCACTAATGATATGTTTCATCGCACGAACCATCTCATATCTACTTCCATAATTTATAGCAAAATTCAACAAAAGTCCATCATTATTTTTCGTTTTTTCTTTTGCATATTGAATTGCCTTTTTTGTATGATCTGGTAATGAATTAAATTCTCCGATTGTATTTATTTTTACATTATTTTCCATCAATTGAGGTAAATAGATATGTAAAAATTCTTTTGGGAGTCTCATTAAGAAATCTACTTCAAGCTTCGGTCGTTTCCAATTTTCTGTCGAAAAAGCATACAGTGTTAAAATTTTAACTTGATACTTTACTGCTGCACGGACAATTCTTTGAACTACATCCATTCCTTCTTTATGTCCTGCAATTCGGGGTAGTCCTTTTTTGCTAGCCCATCTGCCATTTCCATCCATAATGATGGCAACATGGTCCGGTATGTTATCTATAATAATTTCGTCTTGCGTTTGTTTACTATTAAAAAAAGGTAACCTCATAGACATCATTTGTCCCCCAAAAGGATTAAACTCTAACCTAACTACAATAAATCCCTTCATAATACTATATGAAAATTTACAAGAATTAATATGTAATTAACGTTATTTCGAGTAGAAATCCTAAGTTGTTATTTAAAATTATAATCGATAATCATTTAAAAAGTGAAATAAAAGCCCTCTTAAAACAAGAGGGCTATTTTACACTTCCATAATTTCTTCTTCTTTGCTTTTAGCCAGCTGATCGATCTCTTCGATAAATTTATCTGTTTCTTTTTGAACATTATCTTGATACGTTCTTAATTCGTCTTCTGTAATACTTGCGTCTTTTTCTAACTTTTTTAGTTGATCGTTTGCTTCACGACGTAAATTCCTTATTTGAACACGAGATTCTTCTGCATATTTTCCGACTACTTTTGTTAGTTCTTTTCTTCTTTCTTCCGTTAAAGCGGGGATGTTTATTCGAATAACATTACCGTCACTGGATGGTGAAAGTCCTAGATCTGCTTTTTGAATCGCTTTTTCCATTTCTCCAATTGCAGTCTTATCAAAAGGTGTAATGACAAGTAATCTTGCTTCTGGCGCTCCCACCTGTGCTAATTGATTTAGTGGTGTTGCTGCCCCGTAATAATCAACAAATACATTATCTAAAAGACTTGGATTCGCTCGTCCTGCTCGAACTGTTGCTAAATTTCTTCTAAAAGCTTGGACTGCCGTTTCCATTTTATCACGCATAGCTTTTAAAACATCACTTGGCATTCTTATTTCCCCCTTATCGTTGTCCCTAGAACTTCGCCTTCGACAACCCTTTTAATATTTCCTTCTTCCGTAATTGAAAACACGATCAATGGTATGTCATTATCCATACATAAAGATGAAGCAGTAGAATCCATTACTTCAAGTCCTTCATTTAGCATGTCCATATAAGATAGTTTATCATATTTTTTCGCTTGTTTGTTAACTTTAGGGTCATCACTGTATACACCGTCAACGTTATTTTTCGCCATTAATATCACTTCAGCTTCTATTTCAGCAGCTCTTAAAGCAGCTGTTGTATCGGTTGAAAAGTAAGGATTTCCAGTACCCGCAGCAAAAATTACAACGCGTTTTTTCTCCAAATGTCGAATTGCTTTTCTTCTAATATAAGGCTCGGCAACTTGTCTCATCTCGATAGAAGTTTGTACCCTTGTTGGTATCCCCATCGATTCTAAACTATCCTGAAGGGCAAGAGAATTCATCACAGTTGCTAACATTCCCATATAGTCTGCATTAGCCCTGTCCATTCCCATTTCGCTACCAACTTTACCGCGCCAAATATTACCACCGCCAACAACAATAGCAATTTCAGTCCCTAATTCCGCAACTTCCTTTACTTGCTCAGCTATTGATTGAATTACTGTAGGCTCAATTCCATATCCTTTATCCCCACTAAGAGCTTCTCCACTTAACTTTAGTACAATTCTTCGATAACGCGCCGTCATAATAACCTCCAAAAAATATAATGATCTATGTAATTATATCATGAAGAAATAGGGAACACCATTGTGCTCCCTATTCATTTGGATTATTTCTTCATTTGACTCATAACTTCTTCTGCAAAGTCTTCTTCTTTCTTCTCAATACCTTCTCCAACTTCGTAACGTACAAATTGTTTAACAGTTGCTCCTTGATCTGCAACAAACTTTTTAACTTTTACATCAGAATCTTTTACAAATTGTTGATCGAGTAGACAAATTTCTTCAAAGAACTTACCTAGTCGACCTTCGACCATTTTTTCAACAATATGCTCAGGTTTACCTTCATTTAGTGCTTGCTCTTTTAAGATTTCTCTTTCACGGTTAACCTCATCTTCTGCTACATCTTCCCTTGCAACGTACTTAGGGTTTGCTGCCGCAATATGCATTGCAACATCTTTAGCAACTTCTTCGTCTTTTGTTCCTTCCAATAAAACAAGTGCACCAATACGACCCCCCATATGAAGGTATGAACCAAATACATCATTATCTGATTTACTTAGTAGGGCAAAACGGCGTAATGTAATTTTTTCACCAATTGTTGCTACAGCTGAGTTGATATATTCTTCAACAGTTTGGTTTGAATCAGCGAGATTTTGTTGAAGCACTTCATCCAAGTTCGCTGGTTTTTCATTAACAATATGTTTTGCAAGATCAGTAACTAAAGATTGGAAGTTTTCATTTTTTGTAACAAAGTCTGTTTCACAGTTAACTTCTAAAAGAACTGCGTCGTTCCCATTTATTTCAATAAAAGTAGTTCCTTCTGCAGCAATACGGCCAGCTTTTTTGGCAGCTTGTGCAGCACCACTTTTACGTAAAAAGTCAATAGCTTCTTCCATATTACCATTTGTTTCAGTTAGTGCTTTCTTACAATCCATCATACCAGCACCAGTTTTTTCACGTAATTCTTTAACCATTTTTGCAGTAATCGCCATTGAAAATCCTCCTATGTTTTTTATCATTGTAGTCATTTAAGACATTTTCCAAAACAATTAATCTGTAAAAAAGGTGATAAAAGGTTATCCCCTTATCACCTCCACCAACTTACTCTTCTACAGCAACTTCTTCTGCTTTTTCTTCTATATTTTGATTAGCTTCATCTGCCACTTCTTCTTGTTCATCTATTTCAGTGCCTTGTCTTCCTTCTACAACAGCATCTGCCATTTTAGATGTTAGTAATTTCACCGCACGAATCGCATCATCATTAGCCGGTATTACATAATCGATTTCATCTGGATCACAGTTTGTATCAACAATCCCAATAATCGGTATGTTTAACTTACGTGCTTCAGCAATTGCAATGCTCTCTTTACGTGGGTCGATTACAAAAAGAGCATCCGGTAACTTTTTCATATCTTTAATTCCGCCTAAAAATTTCAATAGACGCTCTTTTTCTTTTAGTAATTCTACAGTTTCTTTCTTCGGAAGTACGTCAAATGTACCGTCTTCTTCCATACGTTCAATATCTTTTAATCGATTAATTCTTTTACGGATAGTTCGGAAGTTTGTTAATGTCCCACCAAGCCAACGTTGGTTTACATAAAACATACCAGAACGATTTGCTTCCTCACGGACTGATTCTTGTGCCTGTTTTTTTGTTCCAACAAATAAAACAGTGCCTCCGTCAGCAGATAATTGTCTTACAAAATTATATGCTTCCTCAATTTTCTTGACCGTCTTCTGTAAATCGATAATATAAATTCCGTTTCTTTCTGTGAAAATGTATTTTTTCATTTTCGGGTTCCAGCGACGTGTTTGGTGTCCAAAATGAACTCCAGCTTCTAATAATTGTTTCATTGATATAACTGACATTCTATTTCCTCCTTTGGTTTTTCCTCCGTTTAAATCTTATTTGTACACAACCAAAACTAGGGCACCAATGTACAAATCATTAAACGTGTGTAATATAGTAGGTCAATTATCACCATTGTTAAATTACCATACTGAAAATAATTTATCAAGTTTTATCTATTAATTGTTATTCATTTTTACAATTAGTTCAATTTCTGTTTTTCCCATTATTTATTTTTCGGGCAATTTTTTCTATAGGTACTCCTTGATGAAAAAGGTTTAATATTTCTCCGATAGTAGATGTTTCTATTTTATCATTTAGGCTTTTCTGGCATGTGAACAGGTAAATCAATTGGTTTATATATATCCCTACTTGTTGAAGCATACTCTTCTTTCTTTATCGGTTAGCTGTAGGTGTTTTCTCTTTTAATTGTTTTTGTAGTCGTTCATTTTCTAATTTGATAACAATATTATTATTATCTACTTTAACATGAATATTCTCATGTTTTTTTGAAATTTTCCGTTCAGATTTCAAACGATATAACGACATTTGGAATACATAATCTCTTTTACTTTTAAACATGCTTGATCATTATTTTCAAGTTGTAAATCGAAGGTGTCTTGGATGAGTTTAGTTGTATCCATTATCTGTTCAATAGCATTATTTAAAAACATTCTTAAACACAACATCTTGAGATTTATAATTCGGTGCGTCTACATTTGCAATGTTATTTGATATAATTTTGTTTCTTGCACTTGAGTAATTTAAGACCGATTCTAACGTACTAATTATTTGATCAAATAATTTCATTAACAGATTCTCCTAAAAAAGTCTCATTAAATATAATGCATTTCTTGTCATATTTTATCAAATTTAACATTATTTAAATGATATCTAAAGTCCACTACTAATCGCAAAAAAAGCGATACCTTTTTGAATAAATGAGCATTTATGATTATGTTTATTTCAAGTTTTTTACATATTCATTAAAATTTTAAGTTTAATTACCTATTAATACATTAAAAGTTTACCCGATATTAGAGGATGTTCAAAAAGTCCGTAAAAATGACACTGCGAATTTCTTCGTTGGATTGTTTCTCCGCTACTCATGTATCTAAATGCATACATTCCGCTGCTCCGCCGCATCGAACTTCTTGATCCTTTTTATCTTCCTTTTGAACACGCACTATTAGAGAAAAGGTTAAAAGTACTAAATTGGAAAATACTACTTTTTATAATCTAGTACAAAATATCTTAGAAAACTAAGGTAGTAGGAAAATTTTCCTATCCGCCAAATACATTGCATGAAAAAACAGCCTCATCTGGTGGCTGTTTTTTCGCATTGCTTTAATTACTTTTTAATTAGTTCTTAATTTTTTCAAGTTCTGCTAAAAACTTTTCATTTAACACTTTAATATAAGTACCTTTCATTCCCAATGATCTCGATTCGATTACCCCTGCACTTTCAAGCTTTCTTAGTGCATTAACTATAACAGACCGGGTAATTCCTACACGATCAGCAATCTTACTTGCTACCAGTAAACCTTCTTTTCCATTTAGTTCCTCAAAAATATGTTCAATCGCTTCTAATTCACTAAAAGAAAGGGAGCTAATTGCCATTTGAACAACTGCTTTACTTCTTGCTTCCAATTCAATTTCTTCTGCCTTCCCTTGAAGAATTTCCATTCCTACAACGGTTGCACCATATTCAGCTAACACTAAATCATCATCGTTAAAGCTTCCAGCAAGCCTTCCTATTACCAGTGTACCTATACGTTCTCCACCGCCGACAATAGGCACAATTGTTGTTAATCCATCTTTGAACAACTCTCTATTTTCATATGGGAAAACTGTATAAATACTATTTGTATCGATATTTGCAGTTGTTTCTTGAAGATTTAATAATTCCTTTGTATATTCTTCTGGAAACTGTCTTTCTTCTAACATATTTTTCATTCGTTCGTTTTCAATATCTTGGTTAATTGCAACTCCTAGTAATTTACCTCTTCTACTGAGCACAAAAACATTTCCATTAATAACTTCTGATAATGTTTTTGCCACATCGTTAAAATTGACTGGTTTTCCTGCTGCTTTCTGTAATAATGCATTAATTTTTCTAGTTCTCTCTAAAAGATTCATTGCTTCCATCCTCCGTTATACTCTTGTAATGTTTTCTGCATTTTCCAATTTAATGGAATTTTTGTTTTATAGCTCTATTCTGTCTGTTTATTTTTATAATATAAATTGACTAAGGTTTTTATCTACTACAATATTGTTTAATTTATCATTTACATAATCTGTTGTTATTTTTATAGTCTCTAAATTGATATCTGGAGCCTCAAATGATAAATCTTCCAATAACTTTTCTAAAATGGTGTGTAATCTTCTTGCTCCAATATTATCTGAATCTTGATTCACTTGAAAAGCAATTTCAGCTAATCTATTCACAGCTTCGTCCGTAAACTCTACATTTATACCTTCAGTTGCAATTAAAGCCTTATATTGTGTTAAAAGTGCATTAGAAGGTTCAGTTAAAATTCGTTTAAAGTCTTCTACGGTTAGTTTATTAAATTCTACTCGTACCGGAAAACGCCCTTGTAATTCAGGAATTAAATCCGATGGTTTCGCCATATGAAAGGCACCTGCTGCAAAAAATAATATATGGTCGGTTTTTACAGAACCGTATTTTGTAATTACTGTTGATCCCTCAACAATTGGCAAAATATCCCGTTGCACCCCTTCTCTAGATACTCCAGGGCCTTGTTGATCTTTCCCAACTACTTTATCTATTTCATCTATAAAGACGATTCCTGCTTGTTCCGCACGATTGATAGCTTCCTGCTGTGCTTCTTCCATATCAATCATTTTTTGTGCTTCTTGTTGAGTTAAGACTTTCCTAGCTTCCTTCACTGGAAGTTTTCTCTTTTTCACTTTACTTGGTAATAACTGACCAAAAGCATCTTGCATATTCATACCCATTTGTTCCATACCCGAACCTTGTAGCATGTCAAACATAGAAGGTGCTTGTTCTTCAATTTCTACTTGCACTATTTTGTCCTCGAGTTCACCTAGGGCCAACATCTTGGTAATTTTTTGTCTTTTTTCAAAAATCTCATTTTGTTGGTTACTATCCGTTTGATTATTTGTCTCTTGATCATCCATATTTGGAAACAACATTTCAAATGGATTTTTCATCGTTTTTTGTTTCTTTGCATCTGGAACGAGTAATTTTACTAACTTTTTATTCGCTTCTTCCATTGCCTTTTCTTTTACTGCTTCCATTTTTTCTTCTTTCACAATCCGCATGGCCGCTTCGGCCAAATCTCGAATCATGGATTCAACATCACGACCTACATAACCAACTTCTGTAAATTTTGTTGCTTCTACTTTAACAAATGGCGCTTTAACAAGTTTTGCTAACCGTCTAGCCACTTCTGTTTTCCCGACACCTGTGGGACCAATCATTAAAATATTTTTAGGGACTACTTCATCTTTTATCGAGTCATCTAATTGCATTCGACGAAATCTATTTCTAAGTGCTACCGCAACAGAACGTTTTGCCTCTTGTTGACCAACAATATATCGATCTAGTTTCTCTGCGATTTCCCTAGGAGTATAATTTACTTCCATTACCTTATTCCTCCTTTAAAGAAGTTACTCTAACACTTGAGTCGTTAAATAACCATTCGTATACACACAAATTTCACTTGCAATTTCCAGCGACGCTCTAGCGATTTCCTCTGCTGTTAAATTAGGAGAATATTTCGCTAACGCCCTTCCTGCACTTAAAGCATAGTGTCCACCAGATCCAATAGCGAGTATACCATCATCCGGCTCAATCACTTCCCCCGTGCCTGATACTAAAAACATATGATCTTTATTCATGACAATTAGCATTGCCTCAAGCTTCCGCAACACTTTATCACTACGCCATTCTTTCGCTAATTCAACAGCGGATCTCATTAAATTCCCATTATACTGCTCGAGTTTACCTTCAAATTTTTCAAATAAAGTAAAAGCATCTGCAACTGATCCAGCAAACCCTGCAATTACTTGCCCTTTAAATAAAGTACGCACCTTTTCTGCTTTGTGTTTCATCACAACAGCATTCCCTAAGGTAACTTGACCGTCACCGCACATTGCACTTTTACCGTTATGTTGAATCGCAAATATCGTCGTAGCATGTAATTCATTTGACATTGTCCACCGCTCCTTAGATAATTAGGGATTCGCCATGGCTTTATGGAGAAAGCCTTATTTAATTAAGAACATGTTATTTTTGCTATCCGCTTAGTAAAGTGTCTACTTCCTATTCGCTCGTGGATGACTGTTCATATATACATTTCGCAATCTGTCTTTCGTCACATGAGTATAGATTTGTGTAGAAGACAAATTTTCATGACCTAACAACTCTTGAACTGAGCGCAAATCTGCTCCTTCATTAAGTAAATGAGTAGCAAAAGTGTGACGCAGTTTATGTGGATGCATATGAACGGTAAGTGAAGTCTTTTTAATCATTTGGTTTAAAATATAATAGATCCCTCTTGATGTAATCGGATTTCCACGAACATTTAAAAAAACAAAATCTGTTTTTGTACTTGATTTACTTAATAATTTAAGTCTCCCATCCTTAATATATGTTTGCAAAGCATCCTGTGCATATTGTCCAAATGGAAGGATTCTTTCCTTTCTGCCCTTACCGATTACGTTTATTATTCCGACAGAAAAGTCAATATTTTGTAATGTAAGTCCTTCACATTCACTGACCCTAATACCAGTTGCGTAAATTAATTCAAGAACTGCTTGATCCCTTTGACCCAATGGAGTTGCTAGATCACTTACCTCAAACAATTCAGATAATTCCTCTTGGTAAAAAAAGCTCGGAATATGTTTATCTTGTTTTGGTAATGGAATGTGAATAAACGGATTCTGTTCAATGATTTGCTCGATCTCTAAAAATGAAAAAAACGATCGTAAACAGGATAGTGTTCTAGACACCGATTTCCGGCTAAGTTTCCTGTCATATAGTTTTGTTAAAAAAACCCTTACTGTTTGTTGATCTACTTCAGACAAATCACGAATCGCTTCATTTTCTAAAAAATGAGCAAATAATAGAATATCTTGGGTATAAAATGTAATTGTATAATCCGATACATTTTTTTCAACTTCTAAGTATTGAATAAAATTTTTTAGAGAGTCGTTTAAGATAGTCATCGTCCGCTCCACTAGTTCTTATTTAAGACCTAATCCATCATATCATATTTGAAAATCACTATCAATAAACTTAACTAAATTGTAACAAAATTCAGAATTACCCTTAAAAAAATAATGTTTGGAACATTGTATCGTTCTGTAATACAATATCCCAAACAAAAATTCTACTCTTTTAATTTGTAATAGTCAATTGAAACGCATGATTTGATTATGATTGTGCTTCCTCTTTATAATCACAGTTGCTACATTTTATTTGCACTTGTTTTTTTGTTCTTTTCTCAACTAAAAACTCATTACATTTTGGACAGCTTCGATTAATCGGTTTATCCCAAGAAACGAACTCACACTCAGGATACGAATCACAGCCGTAAAAGACTCGATTCTTTTTTGATTTACGCTCAACAATCTCGCCTTTTTTACATAAAGGACAAGTAACTCCAATCTTTTTTAAAATTGGTTTTGTATTTCTGCAGTCAGGGAAATTAGAACATGCCATAAACTTTCCGTATCGTCCCATTTTATAGACCATTGGAGACCCACATTTTTCACAATCTATACCTGCTGGTTCATCTTTTATTTCAATTTCTTTCATCTCGTCTTCTGCTTTCTCAAGACGTAACTCAAAATCTTTATAAAAGTCATCAATGATGTTAATCCATCCGACCTTTCCCTCTTCAATTAGATCTAAATTATCTTCCATTTGAACGGTGAAATCAACATTCGTTATTTCAGGGAAATATTCCTCTAATATTTCAGTTACAATTTCTCCAATTTCAGTTGGAACGAACCTTCGGTTATCCAAGCGCACATACCCTCTTCTTTGGATCGTGTCAAGGGTAGGAGCATAGGTTGATGGCCGACCAATGCCTTGCTTTTCTAAAGTTCCAACCAATGTGGCTTCTGTGTAACGTGGTGGTGGTTGCGTAAAATGTTGATTTGGTTGTAAGTCTTTAAAGTTAATCAATTCACCTTCTTCTAGGTCAGGTAAATATTTTTCTTCATCTTTTTTTCCATGGTCCGTTCCTTCTATATAAACAGTCATAAACCCTTTAAATTTAATTTTTGATCCAGTTGCACGGAATTCTACACCGTTATTTAGCAAATGAACTGTCATTGTATCCATAACCGCTGGAGCCATTTGGCTTGCTAAAAAACGATCATAAATTAATTTATATAATTTAAGTTGATCATTTGATAAGATTCCTTTTAGTGAGCTTGGTTCTCTTAACACAGATGTTGGTCTGATTGCTTCATGAGCATCTTGTGCTCCTTCTTGCTGTTTTCCTTTTGGAGAAGCTCCAATGTAATTTTTACCGAATTTTTCTTCTATATAAGCAATCGTTTCGCTTCTAGCCGATGCAGAAATACGAGTAGAATCTGTACGCATATACGTAATCAGCCCTGTAATTCCACCCGATTTTCTTCCTAAGTCAATCCCTTCGTATAATTGTTGGGCAATCATCATTGTTTTTCTTGCTCTAAAATTTAATTTTCTTGCAGCTTCTTGTTGTAGAGTGGACGTAATAAACGGTCTGGCAGGGTTCCGTCTTCGCTCACGTTTATTCACTTTATCAATTTTAAATTGTTTTTCTGTCAACCTATTTAAAATATCTTTTACTTCTTGCTCATTTTTTAATTCTAGTTTTTTGCCTTCAATTCCGTAAAATTTCCCGATAAAATTATCTTTCTCCTTAAGAAATGTACCCTCTATAGACCAATATTCTTCTGGTACAAAATTCTTTATTTCATTTTCACGATCGATAATTAATTTAACAGCAACTGATTGAACTCTTCCAGCACTTAGTCCCCTTTTCACTTTCTTCCATAATAACGGACTAATATTATAACCAACTAGACGGTCTAAAACTCGTCTTGCTTGCTGTGCATCTACAAGATTATAATCAATTTTTCTAGGATGTTTAAAAGATTCTTTAATTGCATCTTTTGTAATTTCATTAAATACAACACGACACTTAGAGTCCTCATCTATTTTTAATGCGTGGGCAAGATGCCATGCGATCGCTTCTCCTTCTCGATCCGGGTCAGCTGCTAAATACACTTTTGTTGCTTTTTTAGCTTCTTTACGGAGTTCTTTTAGAATATCTCCTTTTCCCCGAATCGTGATGTATTTAGGTTTGTATTCTGCTTCCACATCAACACCCATTTGACTTTTAGGTAAATCAATTACATGTCCCATTGATGCTTTTACTTTATACTTTTTTCCAAGATAACGTTCAATTGTTTTAGCTTTTGCGGGTGATTCTACAATGACAAGATAATTTGACATATTAATTCGTTCCTTCCATAAACTTGAGGTTTAACTGTATTTTATTATTTATATTTTGCTATTTTTTAAAATGTTACCATATATATAATCCAAAAACTGTCCAATAACTTGAGTAATTTTCTTTGTAAATATCATACAAAGTTGCGATGTAAATACCGCTACGGAAATACACTCCGCTTTCCACGGGCGGCTGATGAGCCTCCTCGTCGCTTCGCTCCTGCGTAGTCTCACCGAGGCCTTTCCTCCCGTAGGAGTCTCCGTGTATTTCCTTCGCTGTGATGTGCATAGTAACAACTCCGCTCCGTTTGATACTACTATTATAATGGTTGATTGGAGCCGGAGGGCAGTCGACTCCTGCGGGAAAAGCACGTGTCTAAAGACCCCGCAGGAAGCGGTTTTCTTCCGAGGAGGGCTGAAGCCGTGCCTAAGGATGCGCGAACTGTCCGGAGGCGAAATCAACGAAGCTGTTACTAATTTACAAATTTTCACTACTGCACAGTATCCTTCAACTGTGAAAGTATCAAAAAGCATACGTAAGAAAAGTGCCATTTACTATTGTATTAAAACATGTTTGTTAATAAATTGAAATCTCCACTAATAGTAAGGAGATAGAATGGTTTTGTCAAATATAGCGAATATATTCTGCGTATATTTGTAACACAACATTGACAATCATACATGATTTTATGCAATTAAACATCAAATAAATCCTTCTCATAAATATTTCCATTCTTCTAAAATGTCCTCTGCACATCTTATTAATTTGGCTCCATCTTGGATCATTTTATGACACCCGACAGTTTCGGGAATAAAAGGAGCGCCTGGAACTGCATATACATCTTTTCCTTGTTCAAGCGCTTGATCGACAGTAATGAGTGTTCCACTTTTTTCAGTTGCTTCAATAACTAATGTCGCTTTCGTTATACCGCTTATGATCCGGTTTCTTTCTGGGAAATGATGTCGCTTAGGTGAAATATTTGGTGGATATTCTGTCAAAACTAATCCTATTTTTACAATTTGTTTAAACAATGATATATTTTGTTTCGGATAAATATGATAAAAACCACTTCCTAATATGGATATCGTTTTCCGTTTATACTGAAGAGTAAGTTGATGTGCTAAACTATCAATTCCGTAAGCAAGTCCACTTACAATTAACCAATCTTTATCTAGTAATGGTCCAATGATATGTCGTAACTTTCTAGGAGCATCTACTGTAGGTTTTCTCGTTCCTATAACACTAATGGATGGTAAATGGTGACCTAATGATAAATCTCCTAATGCGTATAAAACTAAAGGTGCATCATAAATATTTTTCAATAACGGAGGGTATTCTTTATCATATTTCGTAACTATATGACATAACTTTTCATCTTCATTAAGCATTGATTTTATCTCTACATTTCGAATCTGTTGATAAATTAGGGTTGCTTCCTTTATGGATATTGAAAAGAATTGACTTATTTCTGAAGGAGTGAAGGAAAAGAGGCTTAATAATGTGTCGTCAAATTGTTCTAATTTATATATCATTCGACGGGTAACAGATGGAATACGATGTAATAATATTAATCTTCTGCGAACAGAATTCAATTATTCACTTCCTTTTTTATAGTAATAGGAGAACCTATAAGTTAGGTTCTCCATGATGTATAGTTTAACAAAATATTCTTATATTGTTAAGGTATTCTTTTTTAGATCGCTACAATTTACAGGTTGTCGCCCTCTTTACCTGTAAGGTGACCCTCGCTTTCTAATGTGTTTTACATTTTTCTGCTAGGCCTGTCTCTTTTAATAAACTGATCATAGTCTCACCCATTTTTGCAGGAGATTCAGCTACTTTAATACCACATTCAGCCATAACACGTTTCTTTTCTTTCGCTGTTCCTTCTCCACCGGAAATAATCGCTCCTGCATGTCCCATTCTTTTTCCTGGAGGTGCTGTAGCTCCACCGATAAATCCGGCTACTGGCTTTTTCATATTTTCCTTGATCCATTTAGCTGCCTGTTCTTCAGCAGTTCCGCCGATTTCACCAATCATCATAACAGCATATGTTTCTGGGTCGTTATTAAACTCTTCTAAAACATCAATAAACGATGTCCCATTGACTGGGTCTCCCCCAATTCCTACCGCTGTAGTTTGACCATATCCTGCTTCAGATAGCTGATGTACCGCTTCGTATGTTAATGTTCCTGAACGAGATACAACTCCAATATGACCTTTTTTATGAATATATCCAGGCATAATTCCAATTTTACATTCTTCGGCAGTAATAACACCCGGACAATTTGGCCCAATTAATCTTGTGTTTTTATCTTTCATAAAATCTTTCACTTTAATCATATCGGTAATTGGAATATGTTCAGTAATACAGATTGTAAGATCAATACCCGCATCAGTTGCTTCCATGATTGCATCGGCTGCAAATGGAGCTGGGACATAAATAATGGATACGGTCGCACCTGTAGTTTTAACAGCATCTTCCACCGTATTAAAAACAGGTACACCTAATACGGTAGTCCCACCTTTTGCAGGGGTCACTCCACCTACAATTTTTGTACCATATTTCAACATTTGTTCTGTGTGATCCATCCCTGCAGAACCTGTAATTCCTTGCACAATTACTTTCGTATCTTTATCGACATATATACTCATTTTTGGAAACGTCCTTTCTGTCTCTTTTACCTATTATCTAACTCCAGTGTCCAGTAACTAACACATCTTTTGACCACATGACGTGCAATTCCAGACGGAATCACAATGTTTGTCCACCGAGTAAGTCTAGGTGCAGGATGTGGTGCTTTTAGTCGCGGAACACTTGATATTATTTTACAGTTGCTTTTACCATATTAACGATCTTTTCTGCCCCATCACCCATCGAATCAGCTGCGGTAATATTTAAACCTGAATCATTTAATAATTGCTTCCCTTTTTCGACATTCGTTCCTTCTAATCGAACGACGAGCGGAATTTTTAAATCAAATTGTTTTGTCGCTGAAATAATTCCTTGAGCAATATAGTCACATTTCATAATTCCGCCAAACACATTAACAAGGATACCCTTAACTTTTGGATCTGATAAAATAATCTTAAAAGCTTCTGCAACTTTTTCAGGAGTAGCATCTCCGCCGACATCTAAAAAGTTTGCTGGGCTTCCACCTTCATACTTAATAATGTCCATGGTAGCCATAGCGAGACCAGCTCCATTAACCATACAGCCAATGTCTCCATCAAGCTGGATATAACTTAAATCATACTTTGATGCTTCAATTTCGTTACGATCTTCTTCGTCTAAATCACGTAATTCTAAAACATCTTTTTGACGATACAATGCGTTACTATCAAAATTCATCTTCGCATCAAGAGCTAATACGTCCCCTTCTTTTGTAGTCACAAGAGGGTTAATTTCAGCTATCATACAGTCTTTTTCAATAAAAGCTTTATATAGATTTACCATTAAATTAGCAACTTTATTAATAACTTTGTTTGGAAAATTTAAATTAAAAGCAAGTCTTCTTGCCTGAAATCCAGTTAATCCAATTGCTGGATCAATTACTTCTTTAAAGATTTTCTCGGGTGTTTTTGCAGCTACTTCTTCAATCTCCATTCCACCCTCTTCAGAACCCATAAGGACAATCTTGGAAATATTACGATCGAGCACGAGACCAAGATAATATTCTTTATCAATATTACATCCCTCTTCAATTAATAGACGCTTTACTTCTTTTCCTTCTGGTCCTGTTTGAGGGGTAACGAGCACTTTTCCTAAAATTTCTTTTGCATATGCTCTTACTTCATGTAAGTTATGTGCTACTTTTACTCCACCAGCCTTACCACGGCCTCCAGCATGAATTTGTGCTTTAACAACTGTGACATCACTACCAATTCGTTTCGCATATTCAACAGCTTCATCAATGGAATATGCAACATGTCCATTTGGTACGTTTACTCCATACTGTCTTAATATGTCTTTACCTTGATACTCATGTATGTTCATCTAAATGCCTCCGTTTTTAAAAATTGACTGCATTCTTATTGTAATAAAAAAGATAAAATTAAACAAAGAATAAGCTATAATTATCTTACTCGATTCATTTTTCTTATTGTTTTCAACTTCTTGATCCAAATTATATACAAAGGCAAATACTTCTGCCACAGCTTCATACAATTCTGTCGGTATAGCTTCGTAAATGTTAAAATCAGATAGTAGTTCAACTAATGAAGCATCTTCAAGTATTGGTACATTATTTTCTTTAGCTTTTTCAATAATATGATCTGCTATTAAGCCCTCTCCTTGCGCCGTCACCTTAGGAGAGGTATCTATATTTTGCTCATATGATAAAGTGGTAGCCTTTTTATCTTTTTCCTTCATATCCGAAAATCAAATTCTTTTTTATATAACTTACTCTCCTTCTCCAGAAATTATAAATGGTCATGCTTCTTTTCCAGATAAAGTGATTAACAAGTTAGGGAAGATAAATGATAATCCATTTATGTACATTTTCAGTTAAAACTTGCTTTAGCTAGTTCATATTATTATCTTGGCTACTAAATGAAGAATCATTATAAATCGTTACTGAAATTACTCTTCTTTGTATATTTATATCGATTATCATTTCCTCTAAATTCCGTAAATGAAGGATAAACAGCACGTGATAAAACTCGAGATCAAGATTTCCTCTGGAGTTTTTCTCCGTGAACCTCTCCACCTAAATCGAAGATTTTGGTGGAGCTTCCCTTGACTTAAATACAGCTATACTTAACGCAATTTTCACTTAAAAAATAACTTTCACCAATTTTTAATGGAGTAGTTATCTCAGCAATTAGTTTATTTGTACCTATTTGTATCTCAGCCTGATTATTTGGAAAGAACTTCACAATTTTTCCTTGGACGATTTGTCCATCCCGTAAAACAAATACTCTGTTTTGAGGTGTATTAAGTTTTTTCTACCTATCCCCAAAATCCCCATCAAGACAACTCCTTTCTGAACGTCATTTGTACTGGGGAAAAGCTTTTGCGATGTTCCACGGTCGGACCATATTTTTTAAGTGCAGTTATATGTTGTTTTGTACCATACCCCTTATTTTTATTAAAATTATACTCTGGATATTTTTTATGTAGTTCTTCCATTATTTTATCCCTAGTTACTTTAGCTAATATACTTGCAGAAGCTATTGCTAAACTTTTCTCATCTCCTTTAATAATTGATTGAGTTGGAAAGTTTAATCCCGCTAATTTCACTGCATCAATCAAAGCTATTTGCGGAATGAAATCAAGACTTTCTAAAGCTCTAGTCATTGCTTGTTTCGTCGCTTCAAAAATGTTAAGTTGATCAATTTCTTGGGCTTGGACGATTGATATCGAGTAACTTATCGCATTTTCAGTAATTTGTTTAAACAATATGTTTCTTTCAACTTCCGATATTTGTTTAGAATCATCTATTCCTAAGTATTCAAAATTACGAGGTAAGATGACAGCTGCTGCTACTACTGGACCCGCTAATGGTCCACGCCCCGCCTCATCAACTCCAGCTAATAAATCATTTTCACTTAACCGAAACTGGTCTTCAAACTGTTTTTTTAACAAAAGTTCTTTTTTGAGTTTTTCTTCCTTCATTTTTTGTTTATCATGTATTGCGAGCAGCCGTTGTACTCCTTTACGAGAATCGCTTCTTAATTGTTCAATTATTTTATCATCAATATGCTCTGATTGAAAAATTTCTTTTATTTTATGTATTGGTTTTGTCTTCATAGCTACCTCCTAAGATCTAAATCGGTTAAATAAAAATGGTGTGGAGACATTTGTCTTACACACCATCAGCTGAGGATTCTAACGTAATCTTTCCTAATCTCCCTGTTCTGAAATCTTGTAATACAATTTCAGCGACCTTATCAAAATTGACGTGTCCTCCGCTCTCCAAAGCTCCACGCTGTTTACCAATATGTACAAAAGTATCCCACATATCTGTATGTTCCTTTAGGTGGTAACGTTGAAACAAGTTTTCTCTGTAATTAACACTTAAGTAATTGATTACATAAGCAGCGACATCTTGTGTAGGTACTAGTTCATATTTAATTGTTCCAATAGCTGCTAATTTCATTCCAATTGATTCCTCTTCAAATTTAGGCCATAAAATTCCGGGGGTATCTAGTAATTCAAATTGGTTTCTTACTTTTATCCATTGTTGTTGTTTAGTTACTCCCGGTCTATCACCAATTTTTGCAATTCTTTTATTTGCTAAGCGATTAATTAATGTTGATTTTCCAACGTTAGGAACACCGGCGATTAAAGCACGCACAGATCTTTTTTGAATTCCTTTTTCAATGCGTTTTTTCTGCTGTTCTAATCCTTTTTGGTTAACCAGCTCAATCACTTTTATTATATCTTGCTTACTATTCACATTTACCGGTAAGCTAACAATTGCTTTTTTTTCAAAATAAGCTACCCATTCTTTCGTTTTTATAGGATCGGCTAAATCATTTTTCATTAATAAAACGATTTTCGTCTTATTCTGAATTAATTCTTGTAGCATAGGGTTCATCGAAGCATATGGTGCTCTTGCATCAACTAATTCAATTACTACATCAACTAATTTTAAATTTTCTTCAATTTCTCTTCTTGCTTTAGCCATATGGCCGGGGAACCATTGTATCAATTTATTGCCACTCCTATTCTTTAACAAAATGCATACGTTCAAATGGCCAGTATACAAGATTTGTTTTTCCTACAATCTGATCCATACTGATCAATCCAATGGATCGACTATCGGTGGAGTTACTCCGATTATCTCCTAAAACCAACACATAACCTTCTGGAATAACCTCATGACCACCAGGTAGCATTTCAAGTGAAAAATCATTTGTCATAATCGGATAAACTATCGGGGTAGTTTCATTATGGCGTAAAAAAGGCTGGTCAACTTCTTCTCCGTTAATGTATAATTTATTGTCTTTTACTGCCACATGTTCTCCTGGTAAACCAATTACCCGCTTAATAAAATCTTTTTTATCTGAAGCATGAAAGATAACGATATCGAAACGTTCTGGTTTCTTGAAATTATAGATAAATTTATTTACTATCATTTGATCACGATCATATAATGTTGGTTGCATGGAGGGTCCATCGACAATAATTGGGGAAAAAAAGAACTTTCTTACAATTAAAGCAAGTAAAAGGGCAATGATAAAAGCTTTAGTCCAATCATACCAATTATTTGTTCCTTTATAAGCCACGTTTCTATCCCTCTCCATTCCACTAATATTATTGTAATGTAGCTGCTTCACTTTTGCCAATAAATAATTATACCAAAACGTCAGGACATTTTTGGCAACTTTAAAATTGTGTTAAAAAAAGGAGCCTGCATAGCGCAAAGCTCCTTTTTATCTCTTTAATAAACTTATAATCGTTCTTTAATACGCGCTGCTTTACCACGTAAGTTACGGATATAGTACAATTTAGCGCGACGTACACTACCGCGGCGTGTTACTTCAATTTTATCGACACGTGGTGAGTGTAATGGGAAAGTACGTTCAACACCTACACCGTAAGAAATTTTTCTGACAGTAAATGTTTCATGAATTCCACCATTTTGTCTTTTAATGACAATCCCTTCGAATATCTGAATTCTTTCTCTCGATCCCTCAACAACTTTAGCGTGAACTCTTACCGTATCACCAGGTCGAAAATCAGGATGGTCAGTGCGTAATTGATCTTTCGTAATATCTGCAATTAATTCTTGCATTTACTTTCACTCCTTCCAAACTAATGCTCTTACCTACAATTATCGTTTAGATAGCGGAACATCGTTTTAAAAGCTTAAACGTTTTAAGCACATCATATAATATAACATAAGGTAAAAAAGATCACAACTATAAAAAGCTTAAACGATTAAATTACATGAACTGTAATCTAAAGTTTATAGTGATTTTCTTTCTTGATTTAACCCATCTAGTAAGAGAGATGCTTTTTTTTGAAAGAAAAAAACAAATAGTAATAAAAAAATACCGAATATATTTATAAATATATTCGCAGATATGATCAAACCACTGGAAACAATTAACAAGATACGGTCAGACACTTTCAACATACCATTCATATAACCTATTATCCCGGAATTTAAAGCAAAAAGACTAATCATAGTAATGAATACAGCATACACGATTTCTGTCACTGTTCCATCCATTAGTAAGGGAGGATGGAATATAAATCCAAATGGTATAATTAAAGATGCAGCACCTATTCGAATTGCCTCAAAACCTACTCTCGTTGGATTTTCCCTCGCAATACCAGCCGCTGCAAATGCAGCAACTGCTACTGGTGGAGTGATCGCAGAGATGATTGAGAAATAAACGATGAATAAATGAGCCGACATTTCACTTATTCCTAGGTTTATCAAGGTTGGTGCTGCTAGCATAGCTGTTAAAATATAAGCCGCAGCAACCGGCATCCCCATTCCTAAAATGATACACATAATCATCACTACCAGTAACGTTGGTAGCAGATAACCTGCTGTAATATTTAAGATGATACTATTCAATTTCCCTGCCAATCCTGTTGTCATAATACCAGCGATTACTAATCCTGCAGAAGCACATGCAGTCGAAATTGGAATAGCTGATTTAGCACCGTGAGAAGCTGCAGCAATTATCTTTTGAATACTGAACTTGTCTTTTTTTGTAAACATACTAATGATAATAATCACAATAATTGCATAAATTCCTGTTCTTGAAGGACTAGTTCCTTTTAATAGCAATGTAACTAAGACAATTAATGGAATAAAATGATACCAACCTAATTTAAGTACTTTCTTTATATCTGGAATGTTTTTAGTAGCTACCACAGGTAAATTGGTTCGGATTGCTTCCATATGAACCATGAGAAATAATGAAAAATAAAAAAGTATACCTGGTAAAACCGCTGCAATTGCAATTGAATTATATGAGATCCCAGTAACTGCTGCCATTAAAAAAGCCGACGATCCCATTATTGGTGGCAGTAAACTTCCCCCTGTAGAAGCACAGGCCTCAACAGCCGCTGCAAATCGTGAGGAATAGCCAGTTTTTTTCGCCATTGGAATTGTAAAAGCCCCTGTAGTAACTACGTTTGCCGTTGGACTGCCCGAGATCATTCCAAAAAAAGCACTAGCTAGTATTGCAATTTTAGCAGCTCCCCCTTTTGTTCTACCAGCAATAGCTATGGATAAATCAAAGAAAAATTGACTGGCTCCAGAGTAATGTAAGAAAGAACCAAATAATACGAAGACAAATACAAAAGAAGCTGCTACAGCAATTGGTGATCCCCAAAGACCGTTAAAACTAAATGCTAATTGATCTAGTACTTCTATTTTCGTCATTTCATGGTGGTGCCAGATCCCTGTCAAATGATGTCCAAAAAGTGCATAAATAATAAATATTAATGCGATTGTAATGATACCAAAGCCAATTGTTCTTCTTGCCGCTTCAATACATAATAAAATAAAAAGAATGCCAAATAATAAATCCCAGTTTGTTAATTGATCAATACCCACAGTCCTTGTTGCTATTCTATCAGAATGCACTGTATAATAAATACCACAACAGGCCGAAAGTAGCATAAAAAGTAAATCGAGTAAAACTCCGATGGTACTCTCTTCGGAATTTGAAAAACGGTATATAAAAAATGTCAATATTAGAATAAAAGCTAGATGAATTGCATTTCGGTGATAGGATCTAAACTAGGATACAAAATAATCCACAGTTGATATAAAGCCATCAAGAAGCCGATCCACATAAATACATACCGCTTCAAGCCTCGTAAATTTCGAACACTACCAACCCTGAAAATTGCTGTATATCGTTTTGTTCGAATCATTATGAATCTCCACCTATTACATTATCAATTATAGAGGATGGTCAAATAGTCCGGTAAAAATGACACTGCGAACTTCTTGATCCTTTTTATCCTCCTTTTTGAACACGCATTTATACTCAATGGCAGCTAAACTAGGCTCAATCGATCAATCCATTTTCTTTATAAAATCTTTCAGCCCTAGGTGAAGAGGAACGGCACCTACCTCGGCAATCGTTACATCATTCACAGAATGAAACCCTTTATGAACATTTCTTAAATAATCCAATTGGTTGTATATTGCTTTCGTAACTAGATAGACAGTTTCCTCATTCATTTCTTCATTAGTAATTAGGATCGTAGGAGTTTTAACGGTAAGATAATCTTTCTCTTGGAATTCATAACTTCCGGCGTCAATTGTAAAAGGTTCCATATCAAATTTCTCCACCAAATGATCGATCGCTTTTTCACCAATTGGGATTAATTTCAAGTCGATAGTAGTAGAAGCTTCCATAATATCGCCAGCAGGAATCGGTACCATTTTCCCTAAGCTATCGATTTTAGAATCGGCCATTAGTTCAAATGTCTTTCCTCCTGATAAAAAGTTCACTTCTCCTCCATTAACCTTAATATCCTCATACGTTATACCATAAGCTTCGAACACAGCTGCCGAAACTAGATCTCCTAAAGCCCCTTTTTCACCCGGCGAATAACGAAGTGGATATTTGTTTTCTGCAATCTCTTCAACGGAATTAAATGGTGCTGACTGTGGTGCAACTAGTTGAAATGTATTATCTGGAATAAGACTTGCTACTGCACGAACATTTCCATATTCTTCATCATACGGATCTAATCCTTTATATGCATAAAAAGCAGTAAGGGATTCGGATATCGCAAATCTCGTTTTACCTTGTGAAACTGATACAGGATTACCAAAAACAGTTCCTGGAACAGAGCTAATTAATGTACTAGGATACTCTTTACGAACAGCTTCTGACACCCCCTCAGTAAACACAGACCAAACTCCTCCGACACTACCTCCAAAAATAGTTAGATTCCCTTCAATATTCTTCTCTTCTCCATTGTTTTCATCTCCACATCCAGAAACGAATATACATAAAAAGATAGTTACTAGTAATACACTTTTTTCACGATGTATCCTCCTATTGTTCAACTTGAATTAGTGTCAACCGTTTTTTAATTAATCGTTTGTACGGTTAAACTTATATCTAAAGATCGAACAGAATGCGTTAAAAATCCTAGAGAAATATAATCGAATCCTGTATTTGCATACTCATGTAAGTTGCGTAATGAAATTCCTCCTGATGCTTCGGTGATAATCGACTGTGGAATAAGTTCCATGAACTCTATTACTTTATTCGGTTCACAATTGTCCAACATTATAATATCCGCTCCGACAGATACTGCTTCTAACACCTGCTCTTTTGTCTCCACTTCTACTTCAATTTTACGCGTATGTCCAATTTGGTTACGAATGCTAGATACAGCATCCGTTATAGAACCACATAAAGAAATATGATTATCTTTAATCAACACACCATCATACAGTCCACTTCGATGGTTCTTACCTCCTCCAATCCTTACAGCGTATTTTTCAAGCATCCCAAGACCAGGAGTTGTTTTTCGCGTATCACATAATTGGATATTCGGATCGTTTAATGTCCTAACACATAAGTTCGTTAATGTAGCAATTCCACTCATCCGTTGTATTAAGTTCAAGATTACCCTTTCACCGGATAATAAATGGACAGCCGGTCCTCTAACCTGGGCAAGCGGCTCATAACTAGCTACTTCTTCTCCTTCAGATATAAGCAGCTCTACTTCCATATGAGGATCTAGTAACGTATAGGCTTCTTTTATAATTGGAAGTCCAGCTATAATTCCACTTTCTTTGGCTGTAAACAAACCTGTTGCAATTTGATTTGGATGAAAAATTGCTTCACTTGTCAAATCGCCATTACCTATATCCTCAAGTAAAAATCCTTCTATTAGCCTGCGTAATTTAAGTTGATTCATTGTTTACCCCTTTCTTATGTGAAATGATTCACAAAAAGTTTAAAAATAATAGCCGCCCTTTGTCAGAAGGCATGCTTTTAGCCATCACACTTAAATACTAGCCACATATAATATACATGTGTCTTGTCACGTATCATGACATAAAACCTCCATTAAAACAAGTTTTTTATGGAGGTAAATTAAGATTTTCTTATTTGTTTTTTAATTCTTGTAAAATTTGACGCTGTTTATCATTTAATTGAGCTTCTTTTAGTAGGTCTGGTCTTCTTTCGTAGGTACGCTTCAGTGACTGTTTCATTCTCCACAATTCAATTTCAGCATGATTGCCCTGTAGCAGTACTTCAGGTACTTTCATTCCATTGTATTCAGCAGGTCTTGTATAATGCGGATGTTCTAATAAACCGGTAGAAAAAGAATCTTCTTTTGCAGAATCTACATTGCCAAGTACATTAGGTAATAGCCTTACAACACTGTCAACAACAACAAGCGCACCGATTTCACCACTCGTTAAAACATAATCTCCTATTGAAATTTCATCAGTAACTAATGCTTCTCGGATTCTCTCATCATATCCTTCATAATGTCCACAAATGATAATAAGATGCTCTTCTTTGGCAAGTTCTTCTGCTTTTTTCTGTGTATAGCGCTCACCTTGTGGACACATTAAAATAACTCGAGGGGTTGAGTTTGTTTCATTTTTGACATATTCAATAGCATCAAATATTGGCTGAGCGGTTAAAACCATACCTGCTCCTCCACCATATGGATAGTCATCTACTTTTTTATGTTTATTCTTGGCGAAGTCTCGAAAGTTTATTAAATTATAATCGAATTGTTCTTTTTCATGTGCTCTTTTTAAGATCGAACTATTTAACGCTCCGTCTATTATTTCTGGAAACAAAGTTAATATATCTATTTGCATCATTCGATTAATCCTTCCATTAATTCTACCGTAACCAATTTTTCTGCCACATTAACATGTTTAACTACAGGTTCAATATACGGTATTAAAATTTCTTGATTTTTTTTTCCTCTAACGACCCACACATCATTCGCACCAGGAGAAAGAATAGATTCAATTATTCCTAGTTCCTCGTTTTCCGTTGTTATGACTTTACATCCAATAATTTCATGATAATAAAATTCATTTTCTCCCAATTTCCCCTGCTGATCTTCTTTAATTTTTAATTCCTTTCCTTTTAAATGCTCTATATCTTCGATCGAATTATATCCTTCAAAATGAAGTAGAAGATTATTTTTATGGGTTCGGAAGCCGTCAATTTTTAAAGGTATTAAACTCGCTTGTTCAGTAATATAGACAGTATTTCCAACTTGAAATCTTTCAGGGAAATCTGTTATTTGCTGTACTTTGACTTCCCCTTTAATTCCATGTATATTAATTATTTTCCCTACTACAAACATAAAATCACCTTATTCATAATCGATTCTTTCTACAATATTATCTTTAATAACGATCGATTGCTTACTTACGAGTTCTGCCCAATTAGCGCCAACTTCAACAGTGACAAGTGCATCGAATTCTTGTTCAATGATTTCACTGCCAATCTCAAGTAATTCAAGCTGTTCTAATTTAAAATCAATAATTGCAATTTTATCTTTTCTACTGTTAATTTCTTGATCAAATCGTTCTTTTATTTCAATCTTAGAGGTATTACTCAGTTTATTTTTAAGTTTTCTTTGTTCAAACAATAGTTGTTGACACTCACGTTCTAATTGAATTTTATTTTGCTCGAATTTTTTACGTAACTCTTCTTTACTCTTTTCAGTGATTACTTGTTTGATTTGAACTCGTTTAATTATTTGCATCTTTCGACCTCACTCTCTTAAGATTTCGACGTAAATGCAAGGAAGGACAAGCATAGTAAGTACTGCTTATTAGAAGTATATGTATAACTATTTCTGAAAAAGGTAATTTAAATTGCGGAGTTAAAAGAGGAATATTATGAAGGGAAAAGACCTTCCTTTTCCCTTCTTTATTACATAATATCTAAAAAAACTCGTTTATTTGTTTCTTGTCTAGCGGAATAAACAATGGTACGGATAGCTTTGGCTATTCGTCCATTTTTACCAATAACTTTACCAACATCATTTTCGTTAACAGTTAAATGGTATACAATTTTGTTATCTTCTTCCCGCTCATTCACAACAATATCTTCCGGATGGTCGACTAACGGGGTCACGATTGATTCAATTAAAAGTTTCATGTAATCACACTACTTTACTTCTTGATTTTTCGCATCGTGAAATTTTTGCATAATACCTTCTTTTGAAAATAAGTTGCGAACTGTATCACTTGGTTTTGCACCTTTTAACATCCAGTCTAATGCTTTATCTTCATCAATTTTAACATCTACCGGATCTGAAACTGGGTTATACGTTCCAATTTGTTCGATTGAACGTCCGTCACGTGGTGAACGAGAATCAGCTACAACGATACGATAAAAAGGTTTTCTCTTTGCACCCATTCTTTTTAAACGAATTTTAACTGCCATATACCTTGCACCTCCTATATTCATCTAACACAATTATCAATATTAACATGGTTAATAAAGTCTGTAAAGTGTTTTTACATGACAGTCTACATAAAAGGTAATTGGAATCCTTTCCCTTTTTTCCCCTTTTGCATATTGGTCATTTGTTTCATCATTTTTTTCATATCATTAAACTGCTTTAGTAAACGGTTTACCTGAGACACACTAGTGCCAGAACCTTTAGCAATTCTTCTTTTTCGACTCGAATTCATGATGGAAGGGTCTTGCCTTTCTTCTTTTGTCATTGACTGAATAATCGCTTCTACATGGACTAATTGCTTCTCATCAAATTGAACATTTTTCATACCTTTCATTTTGTTGGCACCGGGAATCATAGCTAATAAATCCTCTAACGGTCCCATTTGTTTTACTTGGCTCATTTGTTCAAGAAAATCATCAAATGTAAAGGACATCGTACGCATTTTTTCTTGCAATTGTTGTGCTTGTTTTTCATCAATATTCGCTTGAGCTTTTTCAATTAATGTTAAAACATCGCCCATACCAAGAATTCGGGACGCCATTCGCTCCGGATGAAATTCTTCGAGTTCATCCAGCTTTTCTCCTGTACCAATAAATTTGATTGGTTTATCAGTCACAGCCTTAATAGATAAAGCAGCACCGCCTCGAGTATCCCCATCAAGCTTTGTAAGCACTACCCCTGTAAGATCTAATTGCTCATTAAAGTTCTCAGCAACATTAACGGCATCTTGTCCAGTCATTGCATCTACGACTAAAAAGATCTCATCCGGCTTAACTGCTTCTTTAACATCTGCTAATTCCTGCATTAACTCTTCGTCAATATGGAGACGCCCTGCAGTATCGATAAGTACATAATCTAGATGTTCTTCCTTTGCATATTCAATCGCTTTTTTACTTATTTCAACTGGACTTACTTCTGTACCCATCTCAAATACAGGAATATCCAATTGTTTTCCAAGTGTCTGCAGTTGCTTAATTGCTGCCGGTCTATAAATATCACAAGCAACCAAAAGTGGCTTTCTATTATATTGCTTTCGGAGTAAATTAGCCAGTTTTCCCGTTGTTGTTGTTTTCCCAGCACCTTGAAGTCCTGACATCATGATAACAGTAGGTGGACGATCGCTCGTTGCAATTTTACTTTGCTCGCCACCCATCAAAGTTGTTAGTTCCTCTTGAACTATTTTAATTACTTGTTGACCAGGTGTTAAGCTTTCCATTACTTCTTGACCAACTGCACGCTCTTTTATTTCATTAATAAAATTTCTAACGACTTTGAAGTTAACGTCTGCTTCTAATAAAGCAAGGCGTACTTCTCTTGCCATCATCTTTACATCTTGTTCACTAACTTTTCCTTTACCTGTGATTTTCTTTATCGTTTCTTGTAAACGTGATTGTAATCCTTCAAATGCCATAGAAGGTGTCCTCCTAGTCTATTTTCTGTAAAGCATCAATTATTTCTGCTAATTGATCTGATAATTTTGCTTGTTTGGATTTCTCTTTTAACTCGGTTAAAAGATTTTGACGTTGTTGAAATTTACTATATAACTTAAGCTTTTCTTCATATGTTTCTAATAACTGTTCTGTCCTTTTTATGTTATCATAAACTGCTTGTCTTGACACGTTACTTTCACTGGCAATCTCACCTAAAGAATAGTCTTCCCTGTAATACAACTCCATATAGTCTTTTTGTTTATCCGTTAGAAGCAAATGATAAAAATCATATAACATATTAATTCTTGTCGTTTTTTCAAGCATCTATCTCATCCTTTAAGTCATCTCCATGTCCTATTCATTTTCCTCTTCTAACATATCAGCAAATAACCCGTAAACGAATTTATGAGCATCAAATTTCTTTAAATCATGAATTCCTTCACCAAATCCAACGAGCTTTACAGGAATTTGTAATTCATTTCGTATGGAGAGGACAATTCCACCTTTTGCGGTTCCATCTAACTTTGTTAGTACGATACCTGACACATTTGTCGCTTCTGCAAATGTTTTAGCCTGGCTTATTGCATTTTGCCCGGTAGTAGCATCTAAAACTAGTAACACTTCATGCGGAGCATTTGGGACTTCACGTTCAATAACGCGCTGGATCTTAGCAAGTTCATTCATTAAATTCACTTTGTTTTGCAAGCGACCGGCTGTATCACAAATTAATATATCTGCTTGACGAGATTTTGCTGCTTTAATTCCATCAAAAATAACTGCAGCCGGATCACTTCCCGCTGTTTGTTTAATCACTTCTACATCAGCACGTTTTCCCCATTCTTCCAATTGTTCAATAGCACCAGCCCGAAACGTATCACCTGCCGCCAACACAATCTTTTTGCCTTCTTCTTTTAATTGTGCAGCTAATTTACCGATTGAAGTTGTTTTACCAACACCATTAACACCAACAACGAGAATGACGGTTAATTCATTTTCTTGAATATTTAATTTTTCAATCTCCTCGTCATCTTCGTTATAATATATGTCCACTAATTTTTCTGAGATAACGTCTTTTACTTTGTTTGGATCTTTAATATTACGACGCTTAACCTCGAATTTTAATTCATCAATCAAATCCATTACAGCCATGACACCAACATCTGACATAATAAGAACTTCTTCAAGTTCCTCAAAAAACTCCTCATCTACTTGTCTGTACCGAGCCATTAAATCATTAATTTTATTAGTAAATGACTGACGGGTTTTCTTCATCCCATCTTTATATATTTCCGTATCCGTTTCTGCTTCCTCATTTTTCATAAATTTGTTTTTAAGTTTATTAAAAAAACTCATCTTAGTATCTTCCTTTCCATTTCTACGTTGCCTCAACTAAGTCAGCTGTATCTTCAAGTCTTACAGAAACAAGTCTTGAAACCCCAGACTCTTGCATCGTAACTCCATATAGGGCATCAGCTTCTTCCATTGTTCCTTTTCGGTGTGTAATGACAATAAACTGTGTCTCTTCACTAAATCTCTTTAAATAACTTCCAAACCTTTCAACATTTGCTTCATCTAAAGCTGCATCAACCTCATCCAAAATACAGAAAGGTACTGGACGAGCCCGTAATATTGCAAACAATAGAGCAATTGCTGTTAATGCTCTTTCCCCCCCTGATAAAAGACCGAGAGTTCGTAGTTTTTTTCCCGGAGGTCGTGCTACTATTTCAATACCAGTTTCCAAAATATTGTTTGGCTCTGTTAATTGTAGTTCCGCATGTCCTCCACCAAATAGTTGTTGAAAAACGACTGTAAAGGCAGCCTGTATTTCAGAAAACATCGCAGTAAATCGCTCCGTCATTTCTTGATCCATTTCATTAATGACCGAATAAAGCATATTTTTTGCATCAACTAAATCTTGCTTTTGTTCAGTTAAAAATGTATACCTTTCTGATAAACGCTCATACTCATCAATTGCACCTAAGTTCACTGTACCTAGCTCTTTGATCGAACGCTTAATTTGGTCCACCTTTTGTTTAGCAACCTCTATATCAGTTACTTTTTCATATTGTCGAGAGGCTTTTTCATAAGTAATTATGTATTCAGTTTGTAAAAAAGACAAGTGATTTTCTAACGTTACATCAAGACGATTCGCTTGTACTTCTTTTTCCTGAATTTCTTGGACAAATTTATCATGTAATTTATATAATTGCTTAATTTCCCTTTCTTCGTCTTCGGTTAGTTGAATTTTGCGTTTACGATCGACTTGCTTCATTTCAATATTTTTTACTGTATATTCACGTTTATTTTTATAGATTTCAATTTCTTCGGCAATTTGTGTTTCAGTGGTTGAATCTTTTTCCGTTTCTAATAATTGATTAAGTTGAGAAATAATAGATTTATATTCATTTTCTTGTTCAGTAAGTTGACTATTCAAACTAGTTATTCTTTCAAGTAAACTCTTTTTTCTTTCCTCTTGCTCAGCAATTGTAACATGTAATTCATGTAATCTATTTTCTATATTTCGCTTATTATTTTGTATTTCCTCTTGTTCGTTGGTCAGTTTCTCAATTGTTTGCTCAATGCTATTTATTTTCACCTGTATTTCTTCTAATTTACTTGTTACATTTTTTAAATCTATTCGAAGTTTTAATGCTTCTTCTTTTTTTAGCTGATTATTTAATCGGTATGTTGCTAATTCATCTGTAGCAGATTGCAATTTAATCGCTAATTCATTTTGCTTTTTTTGTTCTTTTTGTAACGTTTCATTTAATGCTTGCTGGTGGACTTCTTTTTGTTTTATCCATTCTTCTCGCTGCCGGATTGAATTTTTTACATTATTCATATCTTCTATAAAGGAGTCTCTGCGCATATAGAAACGTTCTAATTTCTCTGACAATAATACAATCTCTTTTTCTCTTGTAAACAAAGATTGATTTGCCTTCTTTTTTGCCCCCCCAGACATCGAACCTCCCGGGAAAACAACATCACCATCTAATGTAACAATCCGATATCTTCTATTCGTTAACCCGGCAATAGTACTCGCATGACGTAAATCTTCTGTCAAAATAACATTGCCCATTAAATGTTCAACTACTTTTAAGTACTTATCTTTCGTATTTACTAAATCACTTGCTATGCCAATAAACCCTGGTTGTTTTTCTAATTGTTTAATCAGCCTATCGGAAATAGTTCGTGCTTCAATTGATTCGATTGGTAAAAAAGTGGCTCGACCTTTGTTTTCCTTTTTTAACCACTGAATTACTTCCCGAGCTACTTTATCGTTTGGCACAACAACATGTTGTGCCTGGGCTCCTAGAATAGTATCGATTGCCGTCATATAATCTGTAGGAACATCGATCAAATCTACTACTGCACCATAAATCTCGGTTAATCTATTTTCTTTGCTAGCTTGTAATATCTCTTTTACCCCATAAAAATACCCTTGAAAGCTTTCTTTCATTTCTTCTAGCATTTCTTTCCGCGAAGTAATGGTAGCTATTTGCTCATTTCCTTCATAAAGTTTTTGTTGCATTACTTCATATTCGTCCCGTTGTTTCAAGAGTCTTTCCTCTGCCTGCAAAAGAGCTTGTTCATTAGTATCAATATTGTCTGTAAGCTCCTTAATCATACGTTCAACTGCTTTATGAAGTGCAGATAACTTCTCTTCTTTTTCAATAACATATTGATATTCATGAGATTCTGAATTCGCCTTATTTTCCACCTTTTCTAATTGGCTTTCTATTGTTTGTTTATCATTTTGTAAAACAGCTTGTTCATTTAAGTACTCAATATAATCAGATTTTAAATCCTCTATTTGTTCGTTTAATTCATTAAGCCCTTGAGCTAATTTTCTCTCTAATTGCTCCTTCTCTGTCAGCGATTTCTCTAGGTGATTGGTTACTACTTGAACGTTTTCATTCTCTGTTTCTATTTGCTTTTTTAACTGTTCGATTCGTTCCGTTTTTAATTCTTTCTCTTGTAGTAACTTTTGTTTATTTTCTTGCAAATGTTTAAGACGTTCTTTCCAAACATTCCGTTTTCCTTCAAATTGCTCTAATTGTTCTGTTAATGTTAATAAATCATTTTGAAGTGCATCAATCTCTCTTTCTAAATTTTGTATATCTTGGCGTTGTTTTGCTAATGCAGCTTCTCTTTTCTGAATAATTGTCTTCTTCTCGACTTCTCTGAGTTTTTTTTCTTCAATTTCGGATAACAGCTGTTTCCAATTTACATGCAGTTGTTCGATTTCTGTAACTAAAAGTGCAATTTCTACTTTTTTTAATTCTGCTTTTTTCTCCTGATACTTTTTAGCGGTTGTCGCTTGGTGTTTTAGCGGTTCTATTTGTTGTTCAATTTCATGGATTATATCTTCAACACGATCCAAATTGTCTGCGGTTTCTGTTAATTTAAATTGTGCTTGATTCTTTCGTTGTTTATATTTTAATACTCCTGCCGCTTCTTCAAATATTGCTCTTCGTTCCTCTGCTTTCGAACTTAAAATTTCATCGATTTTACCTTGTCCAATAATGGAAAACGATTCACGTCCAAGTCCTGTGTCCATAAATAAATCGACAATATCTTTTAAACGACAGGGTTGTTTGTTAATGAAAAATTCACTTTCACCTGATCGATAAACACGTCTCGTTATATTCACCTCGTTATAGTCGATAGGTAACTTTTCATCATGATTGTTTAAAATAAGCGCTACTTCCGCAAAATTGAGAGCATTTCTCGTTTCACTTCCTTGGAAGATAATATCCTCCATTTTCTTTCCTCTTAAAGAACGTGCAGATTGTTCTCCAAGAACCCAACGTATAGCATCAATAATATTACTTTTTCCACTTCCATTTGGTCCCACGACTGCTGTGACACCAGGGACAAATTCTACTTGAATACGTTCAGCAAAGGACTTAAAGCCGACTGATTCTAAACGTTTTAAAAACATAATCATTCTCCTTAGGATAAAAACTAAAACTGTTACATATCTATGTGTATAAGCGAAATGGTTTTTAAAAAGGTTGTGTTATTCTATCTATCATTGTAAACTAAATCTAAGCTATTTTATATATTTTTATATACATATTGTGGGGTGCTTAAATGAATTTAGATAAACCATCACAGGAAAACTTGAAATACATTCTTGAACAATTAGGTGAAAAATTGGGCGTTGCGAATCGCATTTTACTGGATGAGAAAGATTACGATTTAAATCGATATGATGATTTAAAATTTTTATATGATCATGTAGTAAAATCAGGTTCATTAAGTCCGCAAGAGACACATGCATTTATTGATGAATTACGTACTGTTAGAAAAGCTTAAAAATTAAATCACAATGAGGATGGGAAGAAAATCTTTTTATCAAATCTACTTCTCTAAGTTTATAGCTAAATTCCATAAACTGTGCAGTAACTTGAATAATTTTCTTTGTAAATATCAAACAAAGTTGCGATGTAAATACCGCTACGGAAATACACTCCGCTTTCCACGGGCGGCTGATGAGCCTCCTCGTCGCTTCGCTCCTGCGTAGTCTCACCGAGGCCTTTCCTCCCGTAGGAGTCTCCGTGTATTTCCTTCGCTGCGATGTGCATAGTAACAACTCTGCTCCGTTTGATACTACTATTATAATGGTTGATTGGAGCCGGAGGGTAGTCGACTCCTGCGGGAAAAGCACGTGTCTAAAGACCCCGCAGGAAGCGGTTTTCTTCCGATGAGGGCTAAAGCCGTGCCTAAGGATGCGCGAACTGCCCGGAGGCGGAAATCAACGAAGCTGTTACTAATTTACAAATTTTCACTACTCAACAGTATCCTTTAACTACATATCTAAGATTAAAGTATGTTAAAACTCTAAACTTTCTAGCTTTTAATCGTTCGTCTTTAAAATCGCATATCTTTTTATTCGTTATTCTTAGCTAATTCTTCCAACATTCGTTTGGCGGCACATTGTTCTGCTTCTTTTTTTGAATTACCAATCCCTCTAGTACGTACATCTCCATTTACAATTGCTTCAGCTACAAATTTTTTTCGATGAGCAGGCCCTTTCTCTTCGATAATAAGGTATTCCAGCGTATTTTTCTGATCTTCTTGAATTACTTCTTGTAATTTTGTTTTATAATCCATCGCATACGAAAAAGCATCAGTTATTATATTCGGAAATATTTGTTTTTCCAAAAAATCTTGGCATACGGTCATTCCTTGATCCAAATACAGTGCGCCAAGTAAAGCTTCAAATACATCCGCTAATAAAGCTTGTCTGTTTCGGCCACCTGTTCGTTCTTCTCCTTTACCGAGTAGGATATAATGATTTAATTCCAAAACTTCAGCAAAATGAAATAACGATTCTTCACAAACAATACTTGCTCTTAATTTTGTTAGTTCACCTTCACTCATTTCGGGAAATTTATTGTATAAAAAATCCGAAACAGCTAGTTCTAATACAGCGTCTCCCAAGAATTCCAACCGTTCATTATCAGACAAATGTTTTTTCTGATGCTCATTCACATAAGATGAATGTGTAAAAGCCTGTCTTATTATATCTTTATTCTGAAAAGAAATTGCTAATGTCTCTTCAAGCCTTTTTACATTCATAATAGCTCTCCTTTTTAATTTTATAAAACAAATGAAAAGTCCCGCAACATGCGAGACTTAAATTTTTTTGGTAGTTACAAAGTACTCTTATGTATACTACTAATATTTTGTATAATAACAATTTTTATACTAGCTTATTTATTTTCTTCTATATAGTTAACAGCATCACCCACTGTGTTGATGCTTTCAGCTTCTTCATCAGCAATTTCAAGATCAAACTCATCCTCTAATTCCATAACAAGCTCAACTACATCTAATGAATCTGCTTCTAAATCGTCTCTAAAAGAGGCTTCCATTGTAACTTGTGATTCTTCTACATCCAATTGTTCTACAATGATTTCTTTCACTTTTTCAAATACATCTGACATCTCTTTCACCTCCCTCCAATAGTATATGTGAATTAATATAAAATTACTAGTTTGACTCTACCTACATTACCATTCCACCGTCAACATGTATCGTTTGCCCAGTAATATATTTAGCATCATCCGTCGCTAAAAAGCAAACAACATTTGCAATGTCCTCCGGTTCGCCAAGTTTTTTCAAAGGTATTTGAGACAGTATGTCATCTTTTTGGTCTTCTGTTAAAACATCCGTCATGTCAGTAGTGATAAATCCAGGTGCAACCGCATTGACTAGAATGTTTCTTGTTGCTAGTTCCTTTGCAGTTGATTTCGTTAATCCAATTAATCCTGCTTTAGCAGCTACATAGTTTGCCTGTCCTGGATTTCCACTGACACCAACGATAGAAGCAATATTAATAATTTTACCATAGCGTTGTTTCATCATCTGTCTAGTGACTGCTTTTGTACATAAAAAAGCCCCTTTTAAGTTTGTTTCAATTACTTGATCAAACTCTTCCACTTTCATCCGCATTAATAAATTATCTTTCGTTATTCCAGCATTGTTTACTAAAATATCTAAACGACCAAATTCCTTCGTAACTTCTTTTATCATTGCCTTTACATCTTGTTCGTCTGCTACATTAGCACGGATTTTAATTGCTTTTACTCCTAAATCATGAAGTTCTTGAACAACTTCTTCGGCTTTTTGCTCATTTCCAGCATAGTTCACAGCTACGTTTACACCTTTTTTACCTAGTTCAAGTGCAATCGATCGTCCAATTCCACGTGAAGATCCCGTGACAAGGGCAATTTTTCCTTCAAGAGACATCTTACTCATCCTCCTTATACCATGACAAAAATTGTGAGAAAGATGCAGTATCTTCTATTGCAAATGTTTTAATTTTCCGGTCAATTTTTCTCACTAGTCCACTTAAGACTTTACCTGTACCTACTTCAACAAAAGCATCGACATTTTCTTTCAGCAAATTTCGAATGGATTGTTCAAATCGAACTGGAGAATACAATTGCCTAATTAATAATTGTTTAATTTCACTCTTATCTGTTACCGCTTCTGCTGTCACATTTGCATAAACTGGCACTTCCGCATTGCGAACATTTACTTGATTAAGAGAAACTTGAAATTCATCATTAGCCGGTTGCATTAAACGGGAATGAAATGGACCACTTACATTTAGTGGTAATACTCGCCTTGCTCCAGCTTCTTTTAAAAGTATTTCAGCTTGGTCAACACCGGCTCGTGAACCTGAAATTACAATTTGTCCAGGACAATTTAAATTAGCAATATCGACAATTTCTGTTTCGTCAACCTTATCCAGTTCTCTTTGTATAGTATTTTCATCCAAACCTAATACTGCTGCCATTGTACCTTTCCCTTTTGGAAAAGCTTGTTCCATTAACCTGCCGCGAGTTGCCACAAGCGGGAGTGCTTCCTCGATAGAAAGAGATTGTGCTGCGACGAGAGCGCTATATTCGCCAAGACTATGACCAATTGTTGCGATAGGCTGAATATTTTCTTTAGCAAGTAGTGAAAATGCTGCAATACTACTTAATAATAAGGCGGGTTGTGCATTTTCAGTTTCTGTTAATATCTCCGCTGGACCATTAAACATTATATCCGTAATATCTTTATTCAAACTCTCATTAGCAAGTTTATATAGTTGCTTTATTTCATCGTGTTGGTCGTAAAAATCTTTTCCCATTCCTACGACTTGAGAACCTTGTCCTGGGAACATGCATACAATTCTTTTCATCTTAGTCCACCTCTAGTTCTAACGTTTTAATTGTTTCTCCAATTGTCCCAATTACATTATTTTCAATCATATGGCAGGCCTGTTTTATTGTATGATAAATTGAACGATCATTCGATGATCCATGTGATTTAATAACTGGTGCAGATAATCCAAAAAGGGCTGCTCCCCCGTATTCTGGATAATCCAGCTGTTCTTTTAAATTTTTTAAATCACCTTTAATTAACCCAGCGGCAAATTTTGTTTTTAATGACGACGTTAATGTCTGTTTTAACAACTTCATTACATGAAGCGCTGTTCCTTCAATTGCTTTTAGTGTTATATTACCACTAAACCCATCTGTTACGACAACATCAGCGATTCCCTCTAACAGGTCTCTTGCTTCTATATTGCCAATAAAATTAATCGGTGCAGTTGATAACTGTGCAAAAGCTTTTTTAGTTAACTGACTTCCTTTTCCATCTTCAGTTCCAACATTTAATAATCCAACTGTTGGTTTTTTAATAAGTCGAACTTTTTCACTGTAAATAGAGCCCATGACTGCATATTGTACAAGGTTATGTGCATTTGCATCAACATTTGCACCTGCATCAAGCAGTAAAAATCCTTTACCATTGGTCGTAGGTAATGTCGGACTAAGTGCTGGTCTGTCAATTCCTTTTGTTCTTCCTACAACAAACAATCCAGCTATTACAAGTGCTCCTGTATTTCCGGCAGATATACACGCATCAGCCTTTTTTTCTTTCACTTCATTTGCCATTAGAACGAGTGAAGAATTTTTCTTGCGACGGATAGCGCGAATTGGCTCTTCATCTCCACCAATAACTTCTTCCGTATGGATAATTGAAATACGCTCATTACTAGTTAAGTACTTTTTTATTTCCTTTTCGTCTCCAACTAATGTAATATGTAAATCTTTCACATCTGAAATTGCATTCATTGCGCCTTCTACAACAACTTTAGGGGCATTATCTCCACCCATTGCATCTATCGCTATTTTCATATTTACTTCTCCTTCTCGCTAGAACGATACATGTGGAATATACCAGAAAAAACGACTTCATTTTTCACAAAACTATTAACGTGAACAACGGTGATCCCGTCTTCTTTAACTTCTTTAACTTCTGCCTTTGCAACAACTTGTTCATTTAATTTCACTTGTCTCTTAAACTTAATCTCTGATTTTCTAGTTAAAGCTAATTCATCATCGATTACAGCAACTGCCAACGAATTAGCTTGTGCGAATAAATGGTGTCCTCGTGCTATTTTATTTCTAGAAAATACTTGTTCAGACTGTATTTTCATAATTGAAATAGCACGTCGATCAAGTTCTAGATCGATAATATCTCCAATTACTTCGTCTAACGGAAGTGACTTCACCGTTTCATTCCATTGATTTGTTGCAACAGATTTGATTCTTTCACGAAGCTCTGGGATAGCAAGCTCTAAACGATCTAATCGTATTGTCTGTACACTGACATTAAAATAATTAGCTAGTTCTTCGTCCGTTATAAAAGGGGTTTCTTCAATTTTTTCTACTAGTAATTGTTGCCGCTCCATTTTTTTAAGCCTCATCATTATCCACATCCATAGTGTCATAATTATGACTAGGTAATAACAGTAATATATAACACCATGTGTAATAATGCAAGTAGAATTTCGTATATTTAATCAAATCTCTGGTCTCCAGATTCCTCCTCTAAACGTTCAGATAATTTTTGAAACGCTGCATCTTTTTGTAATAAATTATGTTGAAAAATATACTGTGCATCTTGGCGTGCTACTTCAAGAGCTCGATAATCATGGATAAGATCGGCTACTTTAAACTCTGGTAACCCACTCTGCTTTTTACCAAAGAAATCACCTGGTCCTCTTAATTTTAAATCTTCCTCTGCTAATTTAAAACCGTCCGTCGTCTCCGTCATAATTCGCATTCTTTCCTTACCCACTTCTCCTTTAGGATCAGCTATTAAAATACAGTAGCTTTGTTTATCACCACGCCCCACTCTTCCTCTTAATTGATGTAGTTGTGATAATCCAAAACGTTCCGCATCATATATTACCATTACACTAGCATTCGGTACATTTACTCCTACTTCAATAACAGTAGTAGCAACTAAAACATGTATTTCATTCTTCATAAATTGTTTCATAATCAACTCTTTTTCATCAGGGGGCAGCTTCCCATGGAGTAAACCAATTTTAATCGTTTTAGAATAATAATCTTGTAATTGATGGTATAAATCGATCGCATTTTGATAATCAAACACTTCAGATTCTTCGATAAGTGGAGAAACAATATAGGCTTGCTCTCCTGCTGCTACTTTCTTTCTAATAAATTCAAGTACACGATTGAGCATATTCTCTTTTACCCAATACGTTTCTATTTGTTTACGACCTTTAGGCATTTGATCGATTATAGATATGTCCATATCACCAAACGCTGTAATAGCAAGTGTACGTGGAATTGGGGTAGCCGTCATAAATAATACATCTGGGTGAAGCCCTTTTTCTCTTAACATTTTTCGTTGCTCTACTCCAAAACGATGCTGTTCATCAATAATCACAGTTCCCAAATGGTGAAAAACAACTTCTTCTTGAATCAGGGAGTGTGTACCGATTACAATTTGAATCTCATTATTTTTTATTCCTTCAAGGATTTTCTGACGGTTCTTTCCTTTTACTGAGCTTGTCAGTAAACCGATCTGTATGTTAGAATCCATCATTTCCCTAATAGATTCATAGTGCTGTTCTGCCAATATTTCTGTGGGCACCATTAAAGCACCTTGACGATTAGCTTGTACTGAAGCGTAAAGACAAATTGTTGCTACAGCAGTTTTCCCCGACCCGACATCTCCTTGTAACAGCCGATTCATTTGAATAGGAGACCTCATATCATTAAATATTTCTTGCAACGCTTTTTCTTGAGCAACCGTTAATGTAAATGGAAGATGATCAATAAATTGATGTACTTTGTTATTTGGAAAAACCTGTTTAAAACCTTTATTAATAGATTGATTTTTTTGTTTTAGTAAGGCCATTTTTAACTGAAATAATAAAAGTTCTTCATATACAAATCTTCTTCGAGCATGTTTAAGTTGTAATTGATTTTCTGGTCGATGAATCTGTTTAATGGCTTCACTTCTTGTTGGTATTTTATATTCTTTTAAGTAAGTTGCTGGAAGTAATTCTTCAATCTGATCAGCATATTCCTGAATACATTGTTTCAGCAAATTACTTATTCTTCCGCTTGTTACATTTCCTTTCACAGAATAAATTGCTTGTATATTTACATCTGTATTTGGTTTCCCTAATTGATAATTATTTACAGTTATTTGCAATCGGTGTGCATCCCACTTACCTGTTAGCGTAACTGTTGTCCCTTTCGTTAAATGCTTTTTTGCAAACGTTCTGTTAAACATAACTGCTTTTACTGTTACTTGATCAACTTGTAGCATAAATTGAAGTCGAGAGCTTTTTCTACCGTAAGTTACAGTTGGCGGATACATTACTTTTCCGATTATCGTTACGTTTTCATCATGAATCAGTTCACTTAAAGGCTTGATTTCTAAAATATCATAACGATAAGGAAAATGCTCTAGAAGATCTCCTACTGTATATATATCCATTAGATTTAAATCGTTTTTTACTTTCTCTCCAACACCTGTTAAAGTTTCGACTGGTTCATTCAACAATTTCTTAACCACTCTTTTCTTTATTGATTGAATACGATTCTAAGTACTATAATTATAACAAATTGATAATAGACTGTCCCAATAAAAAAAGTAAGGCATGATGACGGCTGCCTTACTCAATCATAATAATAAAAGAATATATAGGTTGATTCCCTTTGTGTAATTCTATCTCTGTTTCCTCAAAGTGTTGATGCGTGAATTCTTGTAAAGAAATAATCTCTCGCTCCGAAACATCTTCTCCATAAAAAATTGTAACAATTTCATCATCTTCATCAACCATCTTTTGAAGTAAACTACTCACAGTTTTTATTTTATCTGTATTCGTGACACGGATCGTTTCATCATTTAATCCCATATAAGAGCCTTGCTTTATTTCCATTTGATTAATTACTGTATCTCTTGTTGCATACGTCACAAGGCCTGTCTTTACATCTTTCATGCCTTTCAACATATTTTGTTCATTTTCTTTCATTGAAGCTTCTTCTTCAAAAGCAAATAAGGCACTAATACCTTGAGGGATCGTTTTCGTTGGTATAATAATAACATTTTTATCTGAAAGTAATTTAGCTTGATTTGCAGCCATTAAAATATTTTTATTGTTCGGTAAAATAAAAGTATGTTTTGCATTTACTTTCCTGATTGCAGAAAGAAGTTCTTCTGTACTAGGGTTCATCGTTTGTCCACCTTTAATGATGTAGGTAGTACCAAGACTTGTAAACATATCTTCTAGTCCACTCCCCGATGCAACAGCAATAATTCCATATTCTTTTTCTTCTTGCATACTTGTTTCTTCATCCTGCTTTTCGACGATCGACTCGTGTTGTTTACGCATATTTTCAATATCAATCTTTACTAATTCTCCAAAAGTTTGAGCATGATTCATAACTTTTCCCGGGAACTCTGTGTGAATATGCACTTTCACCATATTTTTATCTGCCGCAACAAGTAAAGAGTCACCATATTCACTCAATTGATTACGAAACCTGTTTTCATCAAACTCACTTATATTTTGTTTATTTAATTCGACAAAAAACTCTGTGCAATAACCATATTCGATTGAATCAGCGCTAATAAACGATTGAGCAGAACGTTCATGTTCTAAATGGATCATCTTTTCCATATCTATTTCCGACTCTGCCACAGGTAGCTTGTCCCCTTTTAATGCCGCTAGAAATCCCTCATAAATTACAACTAATCCTTTGCCACCAGAGTCTACTACGCCAACTTCTTTTAAAATAGGTAATAATTCTGGAGTTCTCTCTAATGATTGCTTTGCTTCAGAAACTACTGCATCTAACAACTTAATAATATCCTTTTCTTCATCAGCTAATTCAATAGCTCTTGTTGCTGCATCTTTTGCTACTGTTAAAATTGTTCCTTCTACTGGATTTGTAACCGATTGATATGCCACTTTCACTCCATTATTTAACGCATTTGCAAAAGACATACTAGATATTTCCTTTTCTTCTTGAAGACTTTCCGAAAAACCACGAAATAGCTGGGATAAAATTACCCCAGAATTTCCACGCGCTCCCATTAATAGCCCTCTAATGAACGAGCTAAGAATTATTGGTAAATCTGCACTTTTTCTTTCATTCAATTCTTTTACACCTGAACTCATTGATAAGTTCATATTTGTTCCAGTATCGCCATCTGGCACTGGAAATACATTTAATTTATTTATAATATCTTTATGAATAGATAAATTATTTGCGCCTAATTGAATCATCTTTATTAATAGAGCGCTATCTATTTTATTAACTTTCACAATTAAATCCTCCTCTAAATCCCAAGATCCTATGCATTCATTAATAGTACTAAGTATAATTAAAATCGTACTACTATATTGTACATATAATTTACAATAAGGAAAAGAATACCCCTTTTTAATTCGAATTTATTCTTATTATGAGCAAATGGAAGAAATATTAAATTGCATTATTGGATTTGATATGATAAATTAAATAAGTATGAAATGACACATGTATGTTAAGGAGGGGTTTGTATGTCAAGAAAATGTGTTATTACTGGACGTAAAACAGGAACTGGAAATAACCGTTCACACGCGATGAATGCAAATAAACGTAATTGGAAAGCAAATGTACAAAAAGTAAGAATTATGGTAGATGGCAAACCAAAACGAGTATATGTATCAGCACGTGCGTTAAAGTCAGGTAAAATTAAAAGAGTATAAGTCAAGACTTAATAATTTACCATTAAGTAAATGTTGAATATACCATGTCAAAAAGCACCCATTCAATTGGGTGCTTTTTTAGTTCTTTAAGAGGATCTTCAAAAAGTCCGGTAAAAATGAAACTGCGAATTTCGCACGAATGCTTGTTTCTCCGCTACTCGTGGTATCTAAATGCATACGGGAGCTACGCCGCCTCGAACTTCTTGGTCCTTTTCATCCTTATTGAACACGCACTTTAAGTAAAAAGTGTTTAAGATAGATAATAATCTAAAAAAATCTAGGGGATGTGCCAAATATGTTAGAATAAGCATACTGAATTAGTCCTTTTTAAACATCCCCATTATTACACGAACAAAACCACCGATAAATCTTGGGAGCTTAATCGTATAAAACTTCATTTACTCCTCCTCCTAATCACTTAAAAACAAATAATATAAAATTATACTCACGCTCTTCTAATATAATCTTATGCAGAAAAAACAATTATATGATTTTAAATGAAAGGAAAGAGAAAAATTAATTACGTAACTTCCGCAAAGTGAAATTAAGATCGAACCATTGAAAAAAGTGGAAGCACACTTCCAAAGCAAACTTTGGATAACAGGTTATTCTTTTAAATTTCCTAGAATATCTAGAAGCTAAAGCTTTTTTTCAACATTTGAAGGATATTGTGCAGTAGTGAAAATTTGTAAAACCTGGTTACAGCCTCGTTGATTTCCGACTCCGGGCAGTTCGCGCATCCTTAGGCACGGCTGTCTGCCTTAGAAGCAGAAAACCACTGCTTCTGAGTCTTCCGACGTACAGGATGTACAAGTGCAGACGAAGACATGAGGCCGTGGCGTTCTTAGTCTACGTTCCTATGTTGCTTTTCCCACGACGCACAGGACGTGCAAGTGTCGGCGTTGGTCATAAATCTTTACCGTGGGACGAAAGCGTAACTACAGTCCCAGGACGTGACCGCTTTTAGCCGACCAGGAGTCGACTGTCCTCCGACGCCAACCAACCATTGTGATAGTGCGTAGATGTTACCTTCACCATTCCAGCGAAGGAAATGCACGGAGACTCCTGCGGGAGGATAGGCCTAGGTGAGACTACGCAGGAGCAAAGTGACAAGTAGGCTCAGCAGCCACCAGCGGAAAGCGCAGTGTATTTCCGTAGCGGTAGAACTGTTGCTATTTGAACTTTACTGCACAGCTTGTAGATATTCTATAAACACACTGAATCTTTTACGTCGGACGAGTTACTCAGTCTTTATTTATAGAAACAACTATTTCAAGCTCTTATAAAAGGGAATCAAATACATGCTAAGCATAATGTAACTACCTGTATCGCCTTGCATGAATGATATGAAAATTGAATTCAATCAATAATTGCTTTTCTTAAATCCTCTATTGCTTTTTTCCGATCACTTTTATTAAAAATAGCACTTCCTGCAACAAGTACATCGGCTCCAGCATCTGTACATAACTTTGCCGTTTCTACATTTACTCCTCCGTCAATTTCAATTTCATACTGATAATTATTTTGTTCTCTAAGTTCCGCAATTGCTTTTATTTTTGGAATCATTTCATGAATAAATGATTGACCACCAAAACCAGGATTCACTGTCATTATTAATACAAGATCAACATATGAAAGAATTTCTTTAATCATTTCGATTGGGGTAGCTGGATTTATGACTACTCCTGCTTGAACATTCATATCCTTAATAAGCTGAATCGTTCGATGTAAATGTGGGCATGCCTCTTGATGAACAGTTATAATCGACGCTCCTTTTTCAGCAAATGTAGGTATATATTGATCCGGATTTTCAATCATTAAGTGAACATCTAAAGGTAAATTTGTTACTGGTTTAATTGCTTCAACAATTAGTGGGCCAATGGTTATATTTGGTACAAAATGGCCGTCCATTACATCGACATGAAGATAATCGGCTCCAGCTTGTTCCACTTCCTTTATTTCTGCTCCCAATTTTGCAAAATTCGCTGATAAGATTGATGGTGCTATTTTAGTCATTCGTATACCTCGGCTTTCTTTCTATGATTTCTAGTAAAAATTGCAAATAATGTTTATAACGGTATTTATTAATTTCACCGTTATCTACAGCTTGCTTTACAGCGCATTTCGGTTCTTTATCATGCAGACACCGGCGAAATTTGCAATCATTTCGCTTCTCTCTCATTTCAACAAAGCAATCTGATAATTCCTCTGCCTCTAATTCATTTAATTCAATCGCACTAAAACCAGGTGTATCGGCAACAAGACCGTCCTCAACTTCTAATAACTCTACATGGCGAGTAGTATGTTTTCCCCGACCTAAACTGAGTGAGATTCCTGCAGTTTGTATTTCAAAGGCTGGGTTAATTGCATTTAACAAAGTTGATTTTCCAACTCCAGACTGCCCCATTAATACAGTAATTTCATTTTTGAAAAAATGTATTATTTTCAAAAGATCTACATTTTCTTTTAATGATAAAAATTCAAATCGATAGCCTAGTTTTTTATATTCTTCTTTAAAAGCATTCATCTTCTGTATTTCTTGTTTGGTTGCTAAATCTTTTTTTGTTACGATAATCATTGGTTTGATTCTTTTTGATTCCACAATGACCAAAAATCGGTCTAATAGTAATGAGCTAAAAGTTGGTTGGCTTACAGCGCTAACAATAATAGCTTGTGTTACATTCGCAATGGGAGGACGAATAAATTCGTTCTCCCGTTGCTTTATTTCTTGAATATAACCTTCCATATTTTCCGTTATATCAAAGGTAACGAAATCACCTACTAATGGTGTGATGTTTTGATTACGAAAAACTCCTCTTCCTTTACAAGCATAAATTCCATTATTCGATTTAACATAATAAAATCCACTTAACGCTTTAATGATTCTGCCTTCTGCCATTTATCCACCTTCCTTATATTCTACAGTTCGCTGAATAATTACTTCTCCATCACGTACAACTTTATATTCTGCCGTTTCACCTGGAGCAATTACCATCGTTAAAGTATATTCTTGATCTCCTTCTATTTCATCTTCGTGAAAAACATTTGATAATGAATTATTTAAGTCTTCTACATAAATTTGTACTTTTTGAGATGTTGCCAATTCTCCCTCTTCATTTTCTTCAGGTTGAAATGGAACAGTAAATGTAACATTATGAGATTTCGGTGGCAATTCTTTCTGCCCTTTTGAGATTACTGCTTTTACAACACTGCCTTCAGTTAACTCGGTATTTGCTGCAGGATCCTGGCGAATCACTGTTCCCTCAGGAGCATGATCCGAGTATTCTTCACTTAAATCTAATTTTAGTCCATTTTTCTTAGCATAATCTTTTAATTGTTCTAAAGTTAGCCCTGTCAAATCACTTAAACTAATCTTTTTAGGGCCATCACTAATTTCAAAAATAACTTTCGTCTCACTTGGTACAACTTCACTTTTAGGAGCAGGTTGAATTTGGGTAATGATTTCATCAACCGGTTGTTCCGATATTTTTTCATATGCAATGACTTCATAACCTTCATCATCTAATATCCGTTTTACTTGATTATAGTTTTCTCCAACATAATCATCAAACTCTACTTTTTCTTTTCCATCACTGACAAAAACATCTACAGTTGATTTCTCTTTTATTGTTCTTCCTTCTCCGGGTTCAGTTTTTACTACTAACCCTTCCTCAATTTCATCAGAGGAGATTAGCTCCTTATTTACTTTTAAATTCAAGTTCTCTAACTCCTGTTTAGCTTCTTCAAATTCCATTCCGACTAGATCATCTGGAATTGTTACATCCTTTGGAGCATTTAAAGCGAATATGACAATGGCTGCAATAGCAAGAAACAATAGCAGAAAAGTACCAATGAACCATTTTCTTTTATACCATTTTTTCTTCTTTTTATCAGGTGATACTGGATCGTTTGTTTCTTCGTTTGTTGTTGGTGGTACATCATCATTATTGTGAACAATAGTGGTGTCTTGTTCGCTCATTTGGAGTTTTTCATCCGTAATAATCGGTATTGCTTTTGTTTCTTCCCCTTCTTCAATAGGTGGTTTAAATACTGCTTCATTCATCTGAGCTGGATCTAAAGCTACATTAAGTGCTTCTTCCATCTCATAAACACTTTCATAACGGTGAAATGGATCTTTTGCAGTAGCTTTTAAAACTATATTTTCAACACTTTGAGGAATACTTTCATCTATGCTTCTAATCGACGGTGTTTCATTTTGTAAATGTTTTAAAGCGATTGAAATCGGTGACTGTCCCGAAAACGGTAAATGACCAGTTAATAGTTCATACATCACAATCCCAAGTGAGTAAATATCTGATTTTTTTGTTGCCATTCCACCACGGGCTTGTTCAGGTGATAGATAGTGAACGGAACCTAAGATAGAGTTTGTTTGCGTTAAAGAAGTCGCACTTAATGCAATAGCAATTCCAAAATCTGTCACTTTTACATTTCCAAAACGATCCATTAATATGTTTTGAGGTTTAATATCACGATGGATCAAGCCATTTGCATGTGCATGTGCAATTGCATCGGTTAATTGTTTCATAATATTTAGAGCTTCATGAACATCAAGAGGTCCATTTTGAATAATGTATTCTTTCAAAGTTAACCCATCAATGTATTCCATGGCCATATATAAAATATGGTTCTCTTCACCTACATCAAATATATTAACTATATTAGGGTGAGAAAGACTTGTTGCCGCTTGGGCTTCGCGATCAAATCTTTCGATAAACTCCGGATCATTGGCAAATTCAAGACGTAATACTTTTATAGCTACATCACGGTTTAAAATAATATCTCTCGCTAAATAAACATTGGCCATACCGCCTCCACCAATTGCTCGCTTGATGCGGTAACGCTCACTAAGTAGGTGTCCTTCTAGCATGCTGGATCACCTTCTTGATCTTGTTCTAATTTTTGGATGATGGCTAGTGTTATATTATCTTCTCCTCCACGTTCGTTCGCAATCTGGATAAATTCTTTTACTAAACTATGAATATCTTCCGTTTCTCGTAACCGACGTTCAATTTCGTCATCGGACACTTTATTTGTCAGTCCATCAGAACATAAGAGTACACGATTATTCAAATCCCAATTTATTGTTTCAACATCAGGTTGAACAGTTTCCTCCGTTCCAACTGCTTTTAAGAGAACATTTTTTCTCGGATGCTGTTCTGCATCAAGTTCAGTTATTTGTCCAGTACGAATAAGTTCGTTTACAAGAGAATGATCGCTCGTTAATTGTTCAAATTTTGTATCATTAAGTAAATAGCAGCGACTATCTCCTATATGAGCGATGGAAACAAAATCATTTGTACAAACACTTACAACAACGGTAGTCCCCATGCCGTCATATTCTTCTTTTTCGGATGCATGATTATAAATAGTCGTATTCATTATCGCCATAATTTCTTGAAGCCAGTTTTCGGCTTCTACTGGTGTATGTATTTCATCTACTTTTTCCCAGTGTTCTTTTATAATGGAAACAGCTAATCCGCTAGCTACTTCACCTGCCAAATGGCCACCCATTCCATCTGCAACTATTGCCAGTAGCTGTCCCGATTTGTTGTAAAAAATCCCCCCTGCATCCTCATTAATCGAGCGCATCCTACCCCGATCCGTTTTAAAATGTCCATTCATTTCCATCACCTCTTTTATAAAAACCAAACATTTAGTAATGATCCATTTTTATTAATCTCGTCATAAAAAATCCATCCGATTGGATCGTTTGAGGAAAAAGTTGTAGCCCAAATTTAGTAAAATATAGATTAGGCATCAAATCTTTAATTTCTTCTTTAAATGACTCGTCTATAGTAAAGTTCTTATTCTCATGTAAAAACGCTTGTACAACTGCTTCGTTTTCTTGCTTGTCAACCGTACATGTACTATACACTAATTTTCCACCTTTTTTTAATAAGGGAGCTACATGTTCCAAGATAGAAGTTTGAACTTCATGTAGTTTATAGATGTCTTCAACACGTTTATTATATTTAATATCTGGTTTTGAGCGTATAACTCCCAAACCGGAACAAGGCGCATCGATTAAAATACGATCAAAACTTTCTCGTTGGTGAATTTCCTGTAACTTTCTTGCATCACTTTGTCCCACTTTAATATTGGTTAGTCCAAGTCTTTTAGCATTTTCTTCAATGAGTGTTAATTTATTTTTATGTAAATCATAAGCATGAATCGTACCTTTATTTTCCATTAATTCCCCTATATAGGTTGCCTTTCCCCCTGGTGCGCTACAAGCGTCCAATACATTAAAATCAGGTTCTACTTGTAAAGCTATACTTGCTAGCATAGAACTTTGATCTTGTACCGAGACTAATCCGTCAGATAATAGAGTTGTTTTCAATATATTCCCTTGTTGAATTATTATACCATCTTTAACATAGGGGGATATTTGTGCAGTAATTGCTTCATTCTGTAAATGTTCAATTGCTGCTTCCCGACTAATTCGTAACTGATTTACTCGAAGACTGACCGGTTTTTTTAATAAATTAGTTTCACACATTTCCTTTGTTACTTTCAAGCCATATTGGTCTACCCATCTTTTGACAAGCCAAAATGGATGACTTGTCTCAATCGATATTTTTTCGATTGGATCGGTTATTTCATTTGTATTTGGTACCCCTTTTCTTACGATATTTCTAAGAACACCATTAACAAATGAGGCGATTCCTTTATGACCTTTTTGTTTGGCTATTTCTACGGCCTCATGAATAACTGCGTATTCTGGTACCTTATCTAAGAACTCTAGTTGGAAAACCGACATTCTAAGTAAATTCATCACCCAATCGGCTACTTTTTTTGGGGAGCGAATAAAAGGTTTTAAATAATAATCTAACGTTAGTTTTCTTTCAATCGTCCCGTATACTATTTCTGTTAGCAGTCTCTCATCTTGCAATCCTAACTTTTCGCATTGTATTGCTTGAGAGATAAGTAAATGGCTAAAACTACCTTCCTTTTCAATTCGGATAATTAAATCAAGGGCTACAAAGCGTACATTGTTTTTTGGCATAATTTTTTTCACTCCAGCACGTGTCCTACTTTAATCTCCTCTGGATTTCCTCTTAAAAACTCACTAACTTTCATCCTTTTCCGACCAGCAAGTTGGAAATCAGAAATAGCAATGCCTTTATTATTGCCACAGATGACAGTAAATGATTCATTATCATTAATACTCACAATTTCACCTGGTCGCTTGTCTTCATAACGTCTCTCATCAAGATCTGCCCAACAAATTTTCATTCTGTTTCCATTATATTTCGCATAAGCAACCGGCCAAGGATGGAGGCCACGTATATGATTATAAATTTCCTCATTCGATCTATTCCAATCGATTCGTTCTTGTTCCCTTGTAATATTTGGAGCAAAAGTAGCTTTGGTTTCATCTTGTCTAATACGGTCATTCGTTCCAGCGAAAACAGAAGGTAATGTTTCCATTAAAAGTTTCGCGCCGACATTAGATAATGTATCATGTAGAGTACCAACATGATCTGATGTAAGAATTGGAACTTTTTTTTGTGAAATAATATCTCCTGCATCTAACTTCTCAGCCATATACATTATCGTAATTCCTGTTTCCTTTTTCCCTTCTAGAAGGGAATAATGGATCGGAGCCCCTCCACGTAATTCTGGTAGTAAAGATGCATGGACATTAATGCAACCATACTGAGGAAAATCCAGAACCGCTTTAGGGAGTAATTGACCATATGCTGCTGTAATGATAAGATCTGCTTTATATTTTAAAATTTCTTCATACTCTTTACTTAATTTTTCCGGTTGTAAAACTGGAATCCCTGCTTTTTCAGCTACTTTTTTAACTGGTGGTGCCGACAGTGTTTGTTTTCTTCCTTTCGGTCGATCGGGTTGTGTTACGACTAATACAACTTCATATTCAGATTGAATAAGACTTTGTAAAATTGGAACAGCAAAATCTGGTGTTCCCATAAAAATAATTTTTTTCATAAAATCCCCTTCTACATTAATTGATATGGATTAAAATCGATCATTATTTGTAAATCTCTTCTTCGTTCATCTTCAAATTCTTTTAAGATTTCCATCATGTATTGTTGTAAATAAGGTTCGTTGCGATACTTTATCATCAACTGATACCTGAACCGATTTTTTATCCGGGTTATTGGTGATGGAGACGGTCCTAATATGAGAGACGATTTATTCAACCTATGTTGTAACATATTACGTATTTGCTGTGCTACTGTATAAATCTTCTGCTCATTCTCATGGGTAATAGTGACTAAAAGTAAATAGAAATAGGGAGGATAAGAGAAAGTTCTACGTATTTCCATCTCCCGCTGATAAAAACCAATATAATCGTAATTACTCGACAGTAAAATACTATAATGATCCGGTGTATATGATTGCACAATCACTTCTCCCGTTAACGCATGTCGACCGGCTCTACCGCTTACTTGAGTAATAAGTTGAAACGTTTTTTCAGATGAACGAAAGTCAGGTAAATGTAACATGGAATCAGCTGCAAGTACACCAACTAAAGTGACATTTTCAAAGTCGAGTCCTTTAGCAATCATTTGAGTACCAAGCAAAATATCCGCTTCTTGATTTGCAAATTTCTTAAGTAGTCTCTCGTGGGCACCCTTTCTTCTTGTCGTATCTACATCCATACGAATAATTTTCGTTTCTGGAATAAGTTTAGTTAAAGCTTCTTCAACCCGTTCTGTACCAGTACCAAAAAAACGGATAGAATCACTTCCACAACTTGGACAATGTGTGGGCATCTCTGATTCATATGAACAATAATGACATTTGAGAACATTATCACGTTTATGGTAGGTCAACGAAATATCACAATGTGGGCACTCTTCTACATGACCACAATCACGGCAAAGTGCAAACGTTGAATACCCCCGTCGATTTAACAGTAACACAATTTGTTCTTTTTTAGACAAGCATTCATTTATTTTTTCCATTAAGGTTCTAGAAAACATCGTTCTATTTCCGGCATGAAGCTCTTTTCTCATGTCAATAATATCAACTGTTGGCATTTCTTTTTCATTTGTACGTTTCGTTAATGTAAGTAAGTGATAAACTCCCTTTTTGCCTCTTGCATATGACTCTAAAGTAGGAGTAGCACTGCCTAAAACAACTGGACAATTATTATACTCCCCGCGTTTAATCGCTACATCTCGCGCATGATATCGTGGAGACTCTCCTTGCTTATATGTGGTCTCATGTTCTTCATCAATAATTATTATTCCTAAATTTTCAAAAGGGGCAAATATTGCAGATCTTGCCCCAACAACTACTTTCACTTCTTTTCGTTGGATTTTTCTCCATTCATCATATTTTTCTCCAACAGATAAAGCACTATGAAGAACAGCTACATTGGAACCGAATCTTCCTTTAAATCGTTTAACCATCTGTGGAGTTAAAGCAATTTCGGGAACAAGCACGATTGCTTCTTTCCCTTTTTGTATTACTTTTTCGATTGCTTGTAAATAAATTTCTGTTTTTCCGCTACCTGTCACTCCATGAAGTAAGAATGTTTTATGCATATCTGTCTTAACCGCTTCATCGATTGGTATTATCGCCTTCTCTTGTTCCTTTGTTAAGGTGAGATTTTCAGTTTTTGGGAATTTCTCTTCATACGGATCACGGTATACTTCAACCTTTTTAATCGTTAATAAATTCTTATCAATTAAAGGTGTTAAATTATTTTTATTAATTTTGAGCTGTTCATAAAGCATCTTTTGTTCAATTGGTTTTGGATATTGGATAAAAAACTTCAGGATTTCCCTTTGTCTTGTTGCTTGTTTTGGTAAATTTTTGTGTTCCGATGCTAGAATATCTACGTGCGAAGGCACAATATATACTTTATATTGCTTCGTAGCTTTTGATGAAACAACATATTGAACAGCCAAATCTCCATTTTCAATGTAATGTTGTAATTGCCGGTAACTTCCTAATAATTGAACTGTTTCCTCATATGAGAGGATGTCCTTCTTCTTAAATGCATCTTCAAGTGTAGCGATTAACGGTATGTCCGTTAATCGGATAACTTCTTTCTCATATTTCGACTTCAACACTTGGGGAAGCATTGCCTGGTATGTTGTAATATATAAAGATACAGTTTCATTCGCCAACCACTTCCCAAGCTTGAGCAGCTCAGCAGTTAATACGGGTGTTACATCTAAAACATCAATAATTTCTTTTAAATGATCATAATTTGATTCTTTAATTCTTTTAACAACAAAACCTGAAATTTTTCTAGGGCCAAATGGAATAACGACTCGCATGCCTGGTTGCAAGATGTCTTGAAATTTTTCGGGAATATAATAATCAAATGTTTGGTTAATAACACTTGACGGAACATCTACAATAACTTTTGCTATATTCACTTAACTTCTTCCTTTAAATCACGAGCAATTAAATAAAATATTTGTTCTGATATCTCATCTTTTGAAGCAAGAGGTAATCTTTCTGAGGCAAGTTGTTTATTCAGGTAAGTAACAATATTTGTATCTACCGCAAAACCTGCTCCCTCTTCTGCAACATTGTTAATGATGATAGCGTCTAAATGCTTTTTCTTTAATTTTTCTTTACCATATTCCATAGGGGTAGTTGTTTCAGCAGCAAAACCAACAACAAATTGATTCGATTTTTCATCACCTAACGATTGCAAAATGTCTTTTGTTCTTTCCATTTCAATAATTAAGTTCCCCGTCTGTTTTTTCATTTTTTGGTCATGCGTAACTACTGGCCGATAGTCCGCTACTGCTGCGGCTTTAATAACAATGTCCGCATCTTCAAAATGATCCCATATCGCTTGGTACATATCTTCGGCCGTTACTACATCTATTCGGTTTATATTTGGATGTTTCGTTTGTTGGTCAACTGGACCTGCAACTAATGTTACTACCGCACCAAACTTTGCGGCTGCTTCAGCAAGTGCAAAACCCATCTTACCAGACGAACGATTTGAAAAAAACCTTACTGGATCTATTGCTTCCCGTGTTGGTCCAGCGGAGATTAGTACTTTTTTTCCCTCTAATAAATTTGCATGTTGCTGGTGCTCTGAAATTACTTTTATAATGGTTTGAGGTTCTTCTAGTCGACCTTTCCCTACATAACCACATGCCAAATAACCTGCGCCAGGTTCAATAAAGTGATAACCCCAATCTACTAATTTTCTCATATTGTCAATTACTGCTGGATGTTCATACATATGTACATTCATTGCAGGGGCAATATAGATATCCGCTCTCGTTGCTAAAAGTGTCGTAGTAAGCATATCATCCGCTATTCCATAGGCAATTTTGCTAATAATATTTGCGGTTGCAGGGGCAATAATCGCAATATCTGCCCAATCAGCGACATCAATATGAGCAATTTTATTTGGGTCTTTTTCATCAAAAGTGTCTGTATATACATCATTTCTTGATAATGCTTGAAACGTTAAAGGCGAAACGAATTTTGTAGCTCCATTCGTCATCATTACTCTAACATCTGCCCCCTGCTGCGTTAGTTTACTCACCAGGTCACATGCTTTATATACAGCGATTCCTCCTGTAACTCCAAGTAAAATTTTTTTGTTTTGTAACATGGAAGCACCTCTTTATTTATACATCTTATGAAATAATCTATTTATATGGTAAAAACCCTTGCAGTAATTAGCAAGGGTAGTAAACGTTAATCTGTTTCTTTCACGTATAATTTGTCATTATAAATTTCTTCAAGCGCAATTCCTACATACGTTGAAGATTTATGGTTTTCAACCAAGGGATTACTTTCATTTTGTAATTCCCTTGCTCTTCTTGCTGATACAGTAACTAACGTATATTTAGAATTAATTTTTTCTTGCAAACTGTCAATTGATGGTTCTAGCATCCGTGTCATCCTCCAAAATTTTTTTATATTGTTTTTCAATTCGTTCTCTTTTGCAATGTTCGCTAACAATAATTGATTTTACTTTTGATACAGCTAAGTCAACATCGTCATTTACAACAACATAATCGTACTCGCTCATCATATCTATTTCCTTTTTTGCTTCTTTAAGACGATTAATGACTAATTCACTCGATTCTGTCCCTCTACTAACGATTCTGTTTTTCAACTCTTCAAGACTTGGAGGGAAAAGGAAAATAAACACTCCTTCAGGAAAGCTCTTTTTTACTTGCAGTGCACCTTGAACTTCAATTTCTAAAAACACATCATTTCCTAGTTCCAGTTGCTCTTCTACATATTCTCGAGGAGTACCGTAATAATTATTAACATATTTTGCATATTCTAAAAGCTTCTTTTCATGAATCATTTTTTCAAAAGCTTCTTTTGTTTTATAAAAATAGTCTACGCCTTCTTTTTCACCAGGTCTTTTTTGTCTAGTAGTTGCCGATACAGAATATTTTAAATGTGTTTCCTGTTCAAATAATCGCTGCCTGACTGTACCTTTTCCAACTCCCGACGGTCCAGATAATATAAACAAGATCCCTTTTTCATCAAACAAAATTGTTCCTCCTAATTAATCCTCAGTTAGTTCATCATGATTAAGAACTCGTTGTCCAACTGTTTCAGGCTGAACCGCAGATAAAATAATATACGAACTATCCGTAATGATAACAGCTCTAGTACGTCTACCATATGTAGCATCTATTAAATTGTTATTTTCACGTGCTACTTGAACAATACGTTTTATTGGTGCTGATTCTGGCGATACGATCGAAATTATTCGATTCGCTGCAACAACATTCCCAAATCCGATATTAATCAAATGTAATCCCAAAAGTTTGACCTCCAATTCGGTCTTTATTTTTACAATATGTATTTTTAACCATAATATTAGAAAACTTGGCTTATCGCCAAGCCTTGGCGAAAGCCTTAGTTGCACTTACGAGTGATTGACGTGCTAGTACTGGCACCTGAGACAAATCTTTACGGTGGGACGAACGAAAGTGCGATCCCAGGACGTCGCGCTTTTAACCAGTGAGCAATAGGAAAGTTTTATACTTTTCTTATCTGCAAATATAATGAAAATCTTTATTCAATATTTTGAACTTGTTCTTTTATTTTATCGATTTCACTTTTCATGATTATGATCCATTCACTTATTTTAACATCCACAGACTTTGATCCAATTGTATTGACCTCACGATGCATTTCCTGTGTAATAAAGTCTAATTTTCGACCGATTGGACTATCCTGGCAAATAACATTCCAAAAATGATGAAAGTGACTACGTAATCGTGTTATTTCCTCTGCAATATCGCCTTTTTCGGCTAGTAATGCAATTTCTTGCAAAAGATAGACTTGATCTACATCCATCTCCTTACCAATATGTTGTTCAATTCGTGTTTTAATACGGTTACGATAATGAATGTATACTTCTTCTTTTCGCTCTTCTACTGATTTTAACATATTTTCCATCGTTTTTATTCTGTTTTGTATATCTTCAAGTAAAAAAGCTCCTTCAGTTTCTCGACTTGCTAATACCTTTTTACAGGCTCTTTCAATACTTTGGAGTAATAATGCTTTAAGTTGATCTGACTCTACCTTTACTTCTTGAACAGTGATAAGACCTTCGATAGCGGTTAAAGCGGAGAATGGAATGGCTTCTTTCATATCATATTTATTTTTAGCTTGTCTTAAAAGATCAATATATTGATCCATTAACTCCCAGTCAACATGTAAGTTTTTTTCGATTAAAAAGTCGCCGGCAATCGATATGTAGATTTCAATTCTCCCACGGTGAAAATAAGTTTGAATAATCTGTTTTATATCCATTTCTATGTTGTGTAGTGTTCGGGGGATTTTAGATATAACATCCAAATAGCGGCTGTTTACACTTCTTATTTCTACCATAACTATTGTTTCATCAATATGAAAAGTATCATTTCCATACCCAGTCATACTCATTACCATGTTAACTCACTCCAATATAAACTTATTATACATTTTTGGTAGTAATTTCTCTATCAAAATGAGAAAATTAATAGTAGCTTTAATAAAATTATTTTAAGAAGAAGAATCCGAACCATAATACAATTTTTTAATTAAAGTTGTATGATAGTCTGGATGTTATTTGGGGTTATGTTTATAAACATGAGTCAATATCCATAAACTGTGCAGTAACTTGAGTAATTTTCTTTGTAAATATCAAACAAAGTTGCGATGTAAATACCGCTACGGAAATACACTCCGCTTTCCACGGGCGGCTGATGAGCCTCCTCGTCGCTTCGCTCCTGCGTAGTCTCACCGAGGCCTTTCCTCCCGTAGGAGTCTCCGTGTATTTCCTTCGCTGTGATGTGCATAGTAACAACTCTGCACCGTTTGATACTACTATTATAATGGTTGATTGGAGCCGGAGGGCAGTCGACTCCTGCGGGAAAAGCACGTGTCTAAAGACCCCGCAGGAAGCGGTTTTCTTCCGAGGAGGGCTGAAGCCGTGCCTAAGGATGCGCAAACTGCTCGGAGGCGGAAATCAACGAAGCTGTTACTAATTTACAAATTTTCACTACTCAACAGTATCCATCAAACCATTGAAAATAGTAAATAATAATACATGTGAAAAAATCGGTAAGACCTCCTCAATATGATGGTTCACAAAAATGAGCGTCGGTGCATCTACCCGTTTCCCTATGTTTTCAATCGTTGCAAGCTGTTCTTCGCAAGCGACAAAATCAAGTTCACTTGTCGGTTCATCTAAAATGAGCAGTTGGGGTCTGCCATTAAGCCACGGGCAATAAGGAGTTTCTGTTTTTCTCCTTGTGAACATATTCATAATGTAAAAACGCCGATTTACCATTCCAATAAATATTAGTGCGCCCTATATTTTTTTAGGTTCAGAGAAAAGCCCTGCAAAACGCAAATATAAAAAAATGAAGACATGTAATACATATGTAAAATATATTTGACATATACCTGTCCAATATATTAACCTAAAATGGAAAGAACTTTTGACATTTATGTGAGGTGATAATTTGGTAGGATGGATTATTCCAATTTTTGTGGGTTTGATTTTGGTCTATAGTGTTAGTTGGTTCACAGGTGACAAAAATTATAGCGGTGTTGAAACAAGGGATGATGAACGTTCCCAATTAATAAAGATGAAATCCATCGTGGGAAGCTGGATTTTTCTCCTAATGATTTTATTGATAAGGTTTGTTATTGATTTGTTTAATTTAAATCAATTAACCATAACCTTTAAATTTCCAGAATTATTATATTTAATACTTTTGGTAAGTAGCTACTTTGTTTATTATTGGGTTTATAGCAGACGGTTGAGTAGCAATGATAAATAAAATTTTAGAATTACGAAAAAATAAAGGGCTTACACAAGAGACATTGGCAAAAAAATGTAATGTCACTCGACAAACAATTAATGCGATTGAAAATGATCGATATGATCCTACTTTAGCACTTGCATTTAAAATAGCGGATGTTCTCGATACAACTGTTGATGACCTTTTCAAACATTGATTTAAACTACGGAGTCATTGGTCACAAAGGAGGTTTTCTTGTTGTCCATTATTGGTTTGATTTCTATTATTATTTTAATTTTCATTATGATATTGGCTGTCATAATAATGTTTAAACAAGCACCAAAAGGTGATTTAAGCAAAAGGATTTTAGCGTTAACACCTATTATTGTAGGGATTTTATTTTCTATGTTAATTCCAGAAAGTTTTCTATCCATGAATAAGGGTCTATCATCATTTATAAAAATGATAATACCTTTTATAGGCGCAGCATTCTCATTGCCGTTAATTTTGAAAGCAAAAAAGGAAATTGAAAAAACAACTAGTAAATAAAAGGGCATATATAACTAAATTCGTCTAAATTTTGCAGGTATAATAGAAAACTAATACTCATTGGAAATCAAAGAATTAGCTGAGTTTAAGTTTTAAATGATGTCTGTATTCGATGAAGGCTTTTTGCACGAGGGTGGGGTAAGGGGCAACGTGGAACAATGGAAAATTACATCAAAGAAGGGGAAAATCGGGTTTGCTTTTGGAAAAATGAACAGCAGCAAATTTGAGGTTAATGCCGCCAAACTGTAAATAGCAGTATTGGCTTACAATTTCCACAATGGTCTTCGCCGTTTCTACATGCCAAAGAAGATGAAAAAACACCAGGTTCAGACGATTCGATTGCGCCTGATCAAAATCTCAGGGAAAATCACCCGTTCCGGACGATATATTTCATTTAAATTAGCCAGCAGTTCATTATACAAAAAAGAATTTCTCGGCACTTTAAGAAATATTCAAGGGCTTCCCAAATTGTGCTGATTGAGTATAATTTTCAAATATTATAGAAAATGAGTATATTTTCCTTAGAGGGATACGTATGTCCTTTTCTAGTTCAATTTATTTAGAAAATTCAAATAAAATCTGATTGTTAAATTTTTCATTTATCCTTTTTATCTAGCCTTTGAAAGAAATAATAGACAACAGTAGCTAAAATTGTGCCAAATAAAATATTTTGCCAATGAACTTCTGATTTGAGAAACCATTCCAAAGTAATTATTATAAAAAATAACAATACCCCGTAAATAATACTTTTTGCAATCATAAATCCTCCAGAAATTTGATTATTATTTAATAATAAAGTGAAAAAAACTGTTTACATGTTTAATTTATCCAACTTCTTTGTTACAAGCAAGCCAATGTTGACCTAGTGTAACTACAATACCTGGTATACTCCCTCTAACACCGTGATTAATTAAACCATTATCCCCCCCTTGTTCTATCAGATTACTTATCTGTAATCGTAATCCATACTAGACTTATAGTAAATACTTTCTAGACAAATCAAATGTCGTAGGTTTTTACTTGGATTTTTCATTAAAAAATCACCAACTTTTGAGGAGGTAGATATTGTTGTAGATGCTGCCCCTGATTTAGCACCCCCAGCTACTCCCATTCCACTTAAAATGTGCTGATTGCCATTAAGTACGTAATAATCTTTGCATAAACAATTCTGGTTTAATGGTTTATTTTAAAACAATTGTTGTCTGCTTTAGCTACCGTAATTTTTGAAGGGATATAATTTTTATCATTCACTTTTGACTTGCGTTTACAGCATCCTAATAAATCAATAATAAACGGTGTTTAAAAGAGGATAAAAGCATTAAAAAAACCGCATAAACACAGACTTTTTGTTATGATTAAGGTGCTATCCAAATATAAACAAAAGGACGTGTTATTATGCGGGAAAAACCAAAGAGATTGAAAAAGTATTCCAAACTCATGGGTTTTCAATTCATTCTATTGTATAGGATGCGATGTGCATGGGAACTTTCAATTTCTGTTTCCTTTGTCACAAAGCTGGATTTTCTAAATAACAAGGATATTCTGTTACTAACATCATCACACTGATGTTAGTTAAAGACAGGTGGAAAGCCCTGTTCCTTTGGGATACGTAACTCAAGAATAAAGTGCAAACTTCACAGAATCAATTTTTTAAAAATTGTCTCTATCTCTTCTAAAAAAATGATTAATCCCTATTAATTCTTTTTTGAAAAACCAAATAATACAGTTGGAATAGCACTTAATGCAATGATTAACAACCAATCTTGTAAACCTAAAGCCATCGTATAGAAAATTGGCTGTAAGGCTTCAACATACAACACAATAAGTAACATAAATAAAGAGGATATCACTGCTCCAATTAAATAAATATTATTAAATGGATTTCGGCCAAAGATTCCATTTTCACTTCGACAGTCAAATACATGAATAAGTTGTGCTAATACTAACGTAGTAAAAGCGACTGTTCTAGCATGAGTGAGATTTTCTGCCTGATTATCATAAATAACCATAAAAGCGATCAAAGAAACAAGCCCAATCATAATTCCCCGCGTAATGATTTTGGTTCCAAGACCTCTAGCAAAAACACCTTCTCTAGGATTACGCGGTTTTTGTTCCATAACATTTTTTTCGGGTGGATCAAGACCTAACGCCATTGCCGGGAGCCCATCTGTTACAAGGTTTACCCATAAAATCTGCACTGGAACTAGTGGTAGTGGCATAGCGAGTAGCATCGCAACCATCATGACAAAAATTTCTCCAACATTTGAAGCTAACAAATAGCGGATAAATTTTCGAATATTTTCATAAATATTTCTACCTTCTCGAATAGCTTCTTTAATCGTAGTAAAATTATCGTCCATTAATATTAAAGAGGAGGCTTCTTTTGTTACATCTGTACCGCTTATCCCCATACTTACACCGATGTTACTTGCTTTTATAGCTGGAGCATCATTGACGCCGTCCCCTGTCATTGCAACAATATGTCCACGTTTTTGAAATGCTTGCACAATCTTTAATTTATGTTCAGGAGTTACTCTTGCAAATACAGTTACTTTTTCTATAATATTAGCCAATGAATCTGTATCCATATTATTAAGCTCATGTCCTTCTAGGGTAAGCTCCCCTTCTTCTTGCAACCCAATTTCGCGTGCGATAGCTGCGGCTGTTTTTTTATGGTCTCCAGTTATCATAACCGTCTTTATTCCTGCCCTTTTACATTGATCAATTGCATCTTTAACTTCTTTTCGAGGAGGATCCTTTAATCCGTATAAGCCAACGAACGTTAAATCCTTTTCTAGTTTTGAAAGTTCTAATGGATCACCCCTTGATATTGATTTCACACTAATTGCAATAATACGTAATGCTTTTTCTGCCATTTCATCCATTTGACGCTCAATTTCTTTTGTGTCAGTAAGTCGTGTCCGACCATTTACATTCACTCGGTGCGAACATCTTGGAACAATCCTTTCTGGTGCACCTTTAGAAATAACGAATCTTCGTTTATTTTCATCTTCAACAACAACTGTCATTCTTTTTCTTGTAGAATCAAATGGGAATTGTTTAATAATTTTAAATTGATCTTTTATTAAGTGTGTTAACTCTAGTTTCCTAGCTGCAACTAATAGTGCTCCGTCTGTTGGATCACCATCAACAATATATCGTCCCTTTTTTACAAATAATGAAGCTTCATTACAAAGTAAACCATAAAGCATCATCTGCTCCAAATTCGGATAGTTACGATCAACTTTCTTATCATTAACGAAAAAATCACCTGTCGTTGTATAACCTTCACCGGAAACATAGATATGTTGATCATTTATATACATTTCTTTTACTGTCATTTGATTTTCAGTAATGGTTCCTGTTTTATCAGAACATATGACAGATGCACAACCTAACGTTTCTACAGCAGACAATTGTCTAACGATGGCTTTTCGTTTAATCATCCGTTGTACACCCAAAGAAAGTGCTACAGTGACGATTGCTGGTAGCCCCTCAGGGATAACGGCAACAGCTAAAGAAACCCCGGCTAAGAACATGTCATACAATGGTTGTCCATGATAAACTCCAATTCCAACCGTTAGCGCCGTCAATAAGAGTACAACATAAATTAAAATTTTCCCTAACTCCATAAGTTTTAATTCTAATGGAGTAATAACTTTTTCTGTCTTATCCATTAAGGAAGCAATCTGACCAAGTGCAGTATTCATACCCGTTTGAATAATAATTCCGGTACCACTGCCTTTTGTCACTAATGTTCCTTTAAATCCTATATTATGTTGGTCTTGCATTGCAACATTATCTTGGTAAATAACTTGGCTTGTCTTTTCAACAGGCAATGATTCACCTGTTAACGTTGATTCTTCTGTTTCTAATTCGTTTGCTTTAATGATACGAATATCAGCTGGAACACGATCCCCGGTTTTAATACGAATAACATCTCCAACAACTGCTTCTTCCGACGGTATCGCTTTCCAATCTCCGTCACGCAGTACTCTTATTTTTGGGGCAGACAGCTCTTTTAATTTTTCCAGTGACTTTTCTGCCTTTTGTTCCTGAAAAAAACCAATAAATCCATTCAATAAAACGATCACCATAATAGCAAGTGCATCGATATACTCACCAAGCATACCAGCAATTAACGTTGCAGCGAGTAAAATAAGTACCATGAAATCCTGAAACTGCTTAACAAATAATATCAAAAGGGATTGCTTCTTCGCTATCTCAAGTGTATTTGTTCCAAATTTTTTCCTTCGTTCTTCTACTTGTTTTTCTGATAATCCTTTTTCTTGATAGACATGTAATTTCCGTTCGACATCTTTTATCTCTACCTGATACCATTTCACATTTCATCCCCACCTATTTTATGCAATATATTAGAAAACTACAGGTTTGCAAAACTTGGTTGCACTCTGCACCAAGAAAGTTTCATGCTTTCTTATTGCTAACTAAAGACTACTTGTACAATATGTATGCAGACTCGTCCGAAATAATGCTATAATAGCGTGTGAGGTGATCTGATTATGCCATTTGACGGAATTGTTACACGTGCAGTCGTTAATGAATTAAATGAAATAATCACTGGTGGTAGAATAAATAAAATCTATCAACCAACGAATACAGAAGTTGTAATTACTGTAAGAAATAATCGACAAAACCATACTTTACTCCTTTCGGTTCACCCTTCATACGCAAGACTTCATGTAACGGAAGATACATATAGAAATCCTGATGAACCTCCGATGTTTTGTATGATACTTCGGAAGCATTTGGCAGGGGCTGTAGTTGAAGAGATTGAACAATTTGATTTGGAACGTGTGGTGACATTTCGCTTTCGGGCTATTGATGAAATTGGTGATGCCGTTTCAAAAACACTTATTATCGAGATTATGGGCAGACATAGTAATGTTGTCTTATTAAATGAAAATAAAAATACAATCATCAACTGTTTAAAACATATCGCTCCATTTCAAAATCGATATCGTACACTGCTCCCTGGAGCCTCTTATAAATTGCCACCACCTCAAAATAAATTAAATTTACTTGAGACGGACGAAGAACAATTTATAAAAAAACTTGATTTTAATTCAGGTAAACTGGACAGACAAATTGTGCAAACTGTATCCGGGATCTCCCCTTTTGCTGCCAAAGAAATTGTACACCGGGCTCATTTAGGCGCAGAATCGGCATATAAAAAAGAATTTACAAAATTTAAAGAACAAGTACAACATCATTTATATGAACCCGCAATTTACCAAAATAAAAAAGAAGATTTTCATGTTATCCCTATTTCTTATATAGACAAATGGATGAGTTTTTCTACTGTAAATGAATTAATTGATGCATTTTATTCAAATAAAGCTGAAAGAGACCGAGTCAAACAACAAGCAAGAGATTTAGAAAAGTTTGTTCAAAATGAATTGGCTAAAAATAAACGGAAATTAAAGATTCATGAAAAAACGATTGAAAAAGCGAAAGATGCAGATCTGTATCAAAAACAAGGAGAATTATTGACAGCGCATATGCATCTCGTTAAAAAAGGTGACAATAGTGTTAAAGTTGTTGATTATTATGATCCGGAACAACGTGAAATAACAATTAACTTATTGCAAGATAAGACGCCGAGTGAAAATGCTCAACTCCTTTTTAAACGTTATCGCAAACTATCTACGGCAAAAAAGAATGCCGCCATTGAAATTAGAAAAACGAAAGCTGAAATCACTTATTTAGAAAATATTTTACAGCAAATAGAACATGCCAGAGATGAAGATGTGGAAGATATTCGAGAAGAATTAATAGAAGAAGGATATATGAAAAAACAAATCAAACGAAAAAGAAGGCGTAAAAAACCAACGCCTGATAAATTTACTTCTTCGGATGGAACGACCATTTATGTCGGCAGAAACAATAAACAAAATGAGTATGTCACCCAGACGCTCGCAAATAAAAATGATATTTGGCTTCACACACTAGACATTCCTGGTTCGCATGTAGTCATTAAATCATCGGATCCTTCTGAACAGACATTATATGAAGCGGCCGGGCTTGCCGCCTATTTTAGTAAAGCCCAACAATCTGCTTCCGTTCCAGTTGACTACACTGAAATACGTTACGTAAAAAAACCTAGTGGAGCTAAACCAGGATTTGTAACATACAGTGAACAAAAAACACTTTTTGTAACGCCGGATGAAGAACTGATTAAAAAACTAAGAAATTAAAAAGAGTCTGATTCTAGATACTGGATGGAAAATTTTGTTGCAGAATAACTCTTGATGTTAGTCGTAAATCTTAGAAAACTTGGCTTACCACCAAGCCTTGGCGAGAACTAAAATTGCACTTACGAGTGATTGAGGTGCTAGTACTGGCGTTGCGACAGGACGTCGCGCTTTTAGCCAGTGAGCAGTAAGAAAGTTTTATACTTCCTATCTGCTAAAAAGGGCTACAACCAATTAGTGGATGTAGCCCTTTTTTAGTCAAATTGTTCACTTAACAATAGATCAATAAAACTATTTACCTGTGGTAGTTTTCTAATTCCTCCTTGGTAACATAACCAAGTATCCCTTGTAATTGCTTCACCTTGAACTTCTAGCGGAAGATGAGGAAATTTATCCATTAGAACATGTGATATACTTTTTGGAAGGATTGCCATTCCTAGCCCTTGTTTCATAAATTGTTTACATGTTTCTATTTGATCAACACTAATTTTCTGAATCGGGTTAATTTTATCTTGATGAAAAAAGAGCCAGTGATTCATTAAGTCTTGAAAATAATCATCACTCTTAAATGAAATGAGCGGGCGTTGTTTCACTTCATCTTTGTTAAAAGGTTCCGTATCAAAAATATAAAGAGGATCCTTAAATAAAAGAATGGACGTACTATCTTTTATTTTTTCTCCTCGCACTATTGTTACGTGATATTTTGTATGATCTCTTATTAAATTTTCACTTAGACCTGTAACTAGATCGATCGAAACTAACGGGTACATATTGGTAAACTTCGATAGAATGGAAGGTAAATAACGTTGGCTAATTACTGATGAACAAGCAATTGATAAAGTACCACGGACTTCGATACTGGATGCTGCCAACTTGTTTTTAATTTCCTTCTCTCGCTCAATCACTTCCTTAGCGTGTTTTAAAATCATTTCACCACTAGGTGTCAATTTGAGTCGCTTTGAAGTTCGAATAAAAATTTGTTCTCCAAAATATTCTTCAATAAATTTTAAACGTTGTGATACAGCTGGCTGTGAAATTAGTACTGCTTTTGCTGTTCCCCTTACGGTCCCAATTTTTTCAAGTTGAATTAATAATTCGTAATCATCAATTTTCATCTTAAAACCCTTTACTATATAAGTATTTTTAATCACTTTCTATTATATAATAAAATTACTTCAATTTCATCAAAAATCATATTTAATCAGGTAGCTAATGATGTTCATCCTTCCATTCTTCTCTGTTCTAAGTAAACTGTGACGTAACGATTTATCACCGTTGGGGAAAAGTGTCTCTACCTCCGTTCCGGAATGTGAGTCGATGAACAACATGCTGAGTCCAGATCTAAGATGTCGAGTCGATCTGTAAGACGTGTATGTTTCGATATTAATCGTGACCGTTTTGAGTAAGGGTCATGGAAAAAGGCATGTTTCGATGTTAATCGTGACCGTTTTGGATAAGGGTCATGGAAAAAGGGCATGTTTCGATGTTAATCGTGACCGTTTTGGATAAGGGTCATGGAAAAAGGGCATGTTTCGATGTTAATCGTGACCGTTTTGAGTAAGAGTCGTGGAAAACGGGCATGTTTCGATGTTAATCGTGACCGTTTTGAGTAAGAGTCGTGGAAAACGGGTATGTTTCGATATTAATCGTGACCGTTTTGAGTAAGAGTCGTGGAAAACGGGCATGTTTCGTTATTAATCGTGACCGTTTTGGGTAAAGATCATGGAAAACGGCGAGTCTGTTTCCATGATGTCGAGTCGTCCGTATCGATTTATTAATAAGCAGAGCCTTATATCGCAGTTTATGGATTATATGAATTACGCAATCTTTTTTGTAAGACCAGCAATTGATCTAATCCTATAAAAAAAGCCCATATAATTAATTAAGGGGTTCCATTTCCTTAGAGAAAAGTCATGAAAACAAGTAAATTCACTATCTAATTCACAATATAATTAACCTATTATTTTCTTTCCCAAAACAACAAAAAGGTATTAAACAGAAGGTGCGAATTGCAGCTCTTTTGTAATTAATTTTATTGTTAATTTAAAATATTCTGATATTGAAAAAATATTACTTTATGATATTGTATAGTTAATCAACCCACTAATTATCTAAGGAACGAAGTGCTTTAGAAGTTGAAATTTAAAAGGGGAGTTGTTTATGAGAAAACAATTAGGTAGATGTTTTTTTCTAGTTACTTTATTTTTGTTGTCTGTTCCTATGTTTGTATTATGCAGACCCTTTAACCATACACGAAGAACCTATTTATTCAAAATCGGTTAAAGAAGATGATGAATCATTAAGTCGTATCATAAAAGGGAAAGATGTCGATTTGTCCTTTTTAGCTGAAGATAACATGAGATTAAATGAGTAGCAATATCTAAAAAAATGGAATAAACATAATCCAGATCATCAAGTATTGAACGTAAAAATAGTAGGAGATAATGAAGAAAGTGAATCCAATATTTTTTCACCTTCTGTCGTTATCGGTCCTGATGGACGAGCCAAAGTTTCTAATATTAATGTTACCCCGTATAAACAAACACTCTACCTGGAATCTATATATATAAATACTTTTAATGATTTAGTGGTTTATAGATGTTCAGGGTCATTTTTTAAAGATAATTATGGTCAAGGAAAAGTGCTAACTGCTGCCCATTGTATTTATACACGTGATATGGACGAGAACTTTGTTCAAGGTTATGCAGCAGGGATGGCTATATATAGAGGAATGAAAGACGGAGTGTATGATGATGTTTCTTATGCGAGTTCTGTTAAAATTCCATATGAATATGTTGATAGTGGACAAATAGCTACTGACATTGGTACTGTTACAATGCAGGATGATTTGTCTATTGGGGTAGGAACTTTAGATTTAGAAAATGCTTCCTCAAGAACTGTGAAAATTGGAGGTTATCCTGCTGATAAACCAAATTATAATCAGTATATAATGAGTGGGAGTGCTAACTTGAGCAATGGAGTTTTAAGCTATACGATTGACACTTTTGGTGGACAAAGTGGTGCTACTGTACTGGATAATAATATAAACAAGGTTATTGGTGTCCATTCTGCAGGTAGCAAAACTAATCAAAAAAATTATGGAGCTGCTTTAGATCCACTTATAATTCTTTTTGTAAAACGATAAAACAGGAGTTTCACTAAAATGAAGAGGATAATTTACTTTTTGTTATTAGGTATAACAATAGCCATGACATTTCTTATTTATAAACAAATTGTTTTTGAGAATACAGAATTAACAAATGAAGAAGTGAAGGAAGAAGAAATTGAGTTTAAAATGTCTGGCTATTATTACTTTGGCTATCTTGATGAAAGAGAAAAACAAGATAGTAAGTTTGAAAAAGATTACTTTCACAATATGGATAACCACTTTCAAGATTACTATAATAACATGTTCATAATGTCTAAAGAAGATAAAGAATTAGAAGAAGATTATATAAAATATTTTGAATCGATAGGTGGGTTGAGTCTTTATTCAATACCGGGTACAGGTTTAAAATTAAAAAATGGTGACTATATAACTTTTATTGTGAAATCTCCAATTAAAGAATCGTATCCCGCGATGATTGATAAAATTGAAAATGTTGAAGTGTTACATCCTAGAATTTTTGAAGTAAAGAAATGAATTTGACCATTAATAAATAATGGTCAAATTCATTTTAATTGTAAGATGAGCAGTAGTTCTAACACACAATAAAAAAAGAACCTGTATAAGACTCTCTTTCACTCATTTATAATTGGCCCCGCCAGGTTAATAACTTTTCCTTATCGGCTTCTGTAATTTCTTTATCTGCAACGAGCACCTCTAGTAGATTATCAAAACTTGTGATCGTACTTACAACTAAGTCTTCTTCTTCAAAACGTTTGTCGGAAATCGGTAAACCATAAGTAAAGATTGCTAATACTGCTAAAACTTCAAATCCTTGATTACGTAAAACATTAGCTGTCTCGATTGAAGATCCACCTGTTGATATCAAGTCTTCAATCACAACTATCTTTTGACCTTTTTCAACATTTCCTTCAATTTGATTTCCTTTTCCGTGCCCCTTAGGCTTTGAGCGAACATATATCATTGGAATATTTAATTCACTTGCAAGCCAAGCAGCATGAGGGATTCCAGCTGTTGCACATCCTGCAATAACATCAGGTTGTATATTTAACTCTTCCAATTTTTGCAAAAATGCTTTGGTTATTTTTTTTCTTATTTCAGGATAGGACATTGTTAAACGGTTATCACAGTATATTGGCGATTTAATTCCTGATGTCCAAGTGAAATAACCTTCTGTTTTAATTTGAACCGCCTTAATACGAAGTAAATCTCTTGCAATTTCATTTTGAAGTTCCATTTTTCCATTCCTCCACTGCTTGGGTGTATGCTTGTAATGGTTCTTGCGCTTTTGTAATACTTCGACCAATAACAATTGCATCTGTACCAAGTTTTCGGGCAAGCGCTGGTGTTGCGCTTCGTTTTTGATCATCATCATTACTTGAAGCAAGACGAATACCTGGTGTCATCGTCAGAAAAGATGCTGAACAAACTTGTTTGATTTTTTCCACTTCATGCACCGAACAAACTACTCCATCACTTCCGCTCATTTTAGAGAGTTTTGCTAAATGAACGACATTGTTTTCTACAGTCCCCGGTAATCGCAAATCTTGATGAATCGTTTCATCATCCATTGATGTTAAAATGGTTACAGCAAGTAGCTTTGTTTCATGTCTACTCGTAGAACTAGACTGTAAGCCTTCTTTCGCCTTTTGAATCATATCTCTTCCACCTAGTGCATGCAAATTTACATATTCGACTTCAAGAGCAGCCAAATTTCTCATGGTTCTCATAACGGTTGTTGGAATATCATGTAATTTTAAATCTAAAAAAATCGGATGATTCCGTTCTTTCAAAGCTTCAATAACGGATGTTCCTTCCCGGTAAAATAATTCCATCCCTACTTTTACTGGAACTTCATGTAAATTATTTTTATCTAAAAAATGTTTGGATTCTTCCCATGTTGGAAAATCAAGCGCTAAATATATATTATCCATGGTGTGCTCCTCCCGTTGCCTCTCGTACAGATTGAAATTGGTATTTTTCTAAAACTGTAGGCAAATCATCAATAATTTCCGGGCAAGCTAAAGGATTTTGAAAATTAGCAGTTCCAACTGCCACAGCATCGGCTCCTGCTAATAGAAATTCTAGTACATCTTCTGCGCTTTGAATTCCGCCCATTCCAATTATTGGAATATTTACATGTTGTCTCACTTCATAAATCATTCGAATCGCTATTGGTTTAATCGCAGGTCCGGATAATCCTCCCGTTTTATTGGCAATAACGGGCTTTCTGCTTGGTAGGTGAATTTGCATACCGGTCAAGGTGTTGATCATCGATAATCCATCTGCTCCAGCATCTTCAATCGCTGTTGCCATTTCAACAATATTAGAAACATTCGGAGATAGCTTCACATATACAGGAACATTACTTATCGCTTTCACTTTTTCAGTAACTGTTTTTGCCATTGCTGGATCCATACCAAATTGAATGCCACCCTCTTTTACATTCGGGCAGGAAATGTTTAGTTCAATGGCAGAAATAGCGTTTGTCTGATTCAGTGTTGCAACAACTTTTTCATACTCTTCAATTGTACTTCCTGCAACATTCGCGATAATCGGAATAGAGAAGGGCGTTAAAAAAGGTATTTCATTTTCAATGATTTTATCGACACCGGGATTTTGTAAACCAATTGCATTTAACATTCCAGCAGCTGTTTCAGCAACTCGAGGTGTTTCGTTTCCGAATCTTTCTTCCCCAGTAGCGGCCTTCATAATAATAGCACCTAATTTACTCAAATCATAAAACTGATTATACTCACGTCCAAAACCAAAACATCCTGAAGCAGGCATAATTGGGTTTTTCAATTCAAGTCCGGGTAAAGAAACAGATAAATCTATCATAATATCACCTCATCGGCTGCAAAAACAGGACCATCCTGACATATTTTTTTATAACCTTTCTGATCATTTGTAGGAACGACGCAAGCAAAACATGCACCAACTCCACAACCCATCCGTTCTTCAAAGGATAAATAACCTTCTATATGTGGCAACTTATTTTTTACAGCTTTTAACATGGGAAGCGGTCCGCAAGAATAATATCTATCAAATGGCGCTACATGTCCAATTACGTCCGTTACAAACCCCTTTTCTCCATAAGATCCGTCATCCGTTACAATGACAGTTTCACCAAGTGATTGAAATTTTTTCTCATAAAACATATACGCTTGAGACTGAAAACCTAATATAAACTGCAGGGTAATTCCACGTTTTTTTAACTCTGTCGCTAAAAAATAGATAGGCGGTACACCGATCCCACCCCCAATTAATAGAACCGATGCGCCTTCATGTAAATTTTCAACAGGAAATCCCTTGCCGGCTGGCCCTAATACATCAAGTTCAGTTCCTATTTCATAAATAACTAAAGTTTCCGTACCAGATCCAACAGTTTTAAATAAGATCGTAGTAGTATGAGCCTGTTTATCAACAGCTGCAATAGAGATAGGGCGGCGTAATGTGTGTCCGGGTACAGCTATGTGTAAAAATTGTCCTGGAACAGCATGCGTGCTAATATATTCATTTTCCAACATCATTTCGTATGAGTCTTTTGCAATTTTGTCTACTGAAACAATTTTCATCCATTCTTTTTTTATCATGCTTCAAGTACTCCTTTTTCAGTAATCAATCTTGCACGAAAAGTTGCGGAATCAATAACATGTAAAATTGCCTCCGACGTATCTAAGTTTGTTAGACTAATAATTCCATGCTCTACAGCTTCTCTACGAATTCGAAATCCATCAGAACGTGGCTGTTTACCAGAAGTCAATGTATTCACTACGAATTGTACTTCCCCATTCTGAATAATGGATAGAACATTCTTTTTATCGGTACCAATCTTACCTACTGCCATTACAGGTAAGTTCTTGTCCGAAAGATACTTAGCAGTTCCTTCTGTTGCATACAACTGAAATCCAAGTTCATAAAATCGCTTAGCAATTTTATAAGCTTCTGCTTTATCTTTATCAGCAACTGTTATTAAAACAGATCCCTCAAAAGGAATAGTGATACCGGAGGCAGTCAAGCCTTTGTAAAGTGCTTTTTCAAGCGTTGAATCATAACCAATTGCTTCTCCCGTTGATTTCATTTCAGGACCTAAAGTAGTATCTACACTACGTAATTTTTCAAATGAAAATACAGGGAGTTTCACATATACATTTTCTGGTTCTGGATAAATTTCAGTTGTAAACCCTTTGTTTTGTAATGATTCTCCCAATATACACTTTGTCGCAAGATTTGCCATTGTAATTCCTGTAACTTTACTTAAAAAAGGAATCGTTCGACTTGCACGAGGATTAACCTCAATTACGTAAACATCATCTTCATGAATAATAAATTGAATGTTAACTAAGCCTATAACTTCAAGTTCTTTTACAATTTTATCCGTTGCCTCTAAACATTTTTGTTTCACTGATTCGCTTAAACGTTGTGGTGGATAAACAGCGATTGAATCTCCAGAATGGACACCAGCACGTTCAATATGTTCCATTATCCCCGGTATAAAGGTTGTTTTCCCGTCACTGATTGCATCAATATCTACTTCGATTCCGGTGATATATTGGTCAATCAACAATGGTTTATTAGATTTTATCGCGGGAATCTTTTGCAAATAAGTAGAGAGTTCTTCCTCATCATGAACAATTTCCATTTGGCTACCGCCAATCACATACGATGGTCTCACAAGTACCGGATAACCGATCGCTTCCGCTGTTTCATGGACTATTTTCTTATCAGTTATTGCTTTCCCTTTAGGTCTAGTTAAGTTAAGATCCTCCAATAGTTGTTCGAACTTATTTCTATCTTCTGCACGATCGATTGCCTCAAGACTTGTTCCTAAAATCGTAACTCCTCTTTTTCTTAACCCTTCAGCAAGATTGATTGCTGTCTGACCGCCAAATTGTACAATAACTCCAATTGGATCTTCTACTCTAACAATATGCATAACCTCTTCTAATGTAAGTGGTTCAAAGTATAATTTATCAGATACAGAAAAATCAGTTGAAACTGTTTCAGGGTTATTATTAATTATGATTGCTTCATATCCCATTTCTTTAATCGCCTGAACAGAATGTACTGTCGCATAATCAAATTCAATCCCTTGACCAATCCGGATTGGTCCAGATCCTAATACGATCACTTTTTTCTGATCAGTTCGAATCGACTCATTTTCTTGTTCATACGTACTATAAAAGTAGGGGGCGGTAGATTCTACACTTCCTGCACATGTGTCCACTTTCTTATACACTGGAAAAATATTATTCTCATATCGATACTCATATATTTTTTCTTCGGTCGTTTCCCATAATCGAGCAATTTGAATATCGGAAAACCCAAATTGCTTTACTTTTTCTAACGTCTCTAGGTGAAACGATTGTAAAGCAACTTCTTTTTCTAACTCAATAATATGGTTAATTTTTCTTAAGAAAAGCGGATCAATCTTTGTAATATGATAGATTTCGTCTATCGTCATTCCTCGTCTTAATGCATGTGCAATTACAAAAATACGTTCATCATCTGCATGTTCTAAACGGTTCTTTATTTCTTTTTCAGAGATTGATTCAAGGTTTTGTAAATATAGATCTCCATTGCCAATTTCTAAAGAACGAATTCCTTTTAACAGAGATTCTTCGATATTTCTTCCAATCGCCATTATTTCTCCAGTAGCTTTCATCTGTGTTCCTAATTTACGGTCTCCAGAGACAAATTTATCAAAAGGAAAGCGTGGAATCTTCGTCACGACATAATCAAGTGCTGGCTCAAAACAAGCAAATGTCGTCCCTGTAATTGGATTAATAATTTCATCTAAGGTTAAACCAACAGCAATTTTTGCGGCGATTTTTGCGATCGGATAACCTGTTGCTTTCGATGCTAAAGCAGACGATCGACTAACTCGTGGATTTACTTCGATAATGTAATATTGAAAACTATATGGATCAAGCGCCAATTGTACGTTACAGCCACCCTCAATTTCTAAGGCGCGTATTAATTTTAAGGAGACCTTTCTTAATAATTGATTCTCACGGTCGGTTAACGTTACAGAGGGAGCAAAAACGATGGAGTCTCCAGTATGGATTCCGACTGGATCCATGTTTTCCATATTACAAACGACAATTGCCTGGTCTTTTTTATCACGAATTACCTCATACTCAATTTCTTTGTACCCGGCAATACTTTTTTCAATGAGACATTGCGATACAGGAGAAAGTTTCAAACCATTTTGAACAATATGTTCCAGTTGCTCCCTGTTATCACACATTCCCCCACCCGTTCCTCCCAGGGTGAATGCAGGTCTGACAATTAAAGGATAGCCTATTTTCTCAGCAAAATTTACTGCTGCTTCCACTGAAGTAACTATATCACTTGGAGGAACTGGTTCATTTAATTGTTCCATTAATGTCCGAAATTTTTCTCTATCTTCTGCCTTTTTAATTGCTTCTAACGATGTTCCTAATAGCTGCACTTGGCATTCAGCTAAAATACCTGACTCATTTAGTGCTACAGCCAAGTTTAATCCTGTTTGTCCTCCTAATGTAGGGAGGATGGCACAAGGTCTTTCTTTTCGAATAATTTTACTTAAAAACTCAACTGTTAATGGTTCCATATATACTTTGTCAGCGATCGTATGATCCGTCATAATTGTTGCTGGATTTGAATTTGCTAAAATGACGGTATACCCTTCTTCTTTCAATGACTGACATGCTTGTGTACCTGAATAGTCAAACTCTGCCGCCTGTCCAATTACAATTGGTCCTGAACCAATGACTAAAATTTTCTCTATTTCTGTATTTTTAGGCATGAAGCAGCCCTCCATTATTCATCTGATTGTTAGCTAGTTCTTTTAGAAACGTATCAAAGATAAAATTTGTTTCGTTTGAACCAGGTGCACCTTCTGGTTGGAATTGTACGGATATTACTGGATAAATTTTATGTGCTAATCCTTGGATTGTATGATCATTTATGGAACGATACGAAATAGTTAAATCCGTATCTTTTAATGTGGATTCATCTACTGTGTAACGACAACTTTGTGTAGTAATCCACGTTTGATTACGCTGTAGATCTTTAACCGGAAAATTGTTTCCAAAACTCCCTACTGGAAGCCTTTTTGTATTTGCTCCACAAGCTAGAGCTATTATTTGATGTCCTAATCCAATGCCAAGAATAGAAGTTTTTAAGACTAATGATTTAACCGTATGAATAGTAGTCGTAACTGCTTTAGGATTACCAGGGCCATTTGAAATGATAATCCCATCTGGTTTAAACTGCAAAATATCTTCTTCTGAATAATCATAAGGTACAACAGTAACATGGCAGTCACGTTCTGTTAATTCGTGAAGAATTTGATGCTTCATTCCCATATCTATGACAACAATTCTTTTTCCTCTTCCAGGAACGATATACGGTCTTGTTGTCGATACGTTTTGAACAACATCTTTCTCCTTTTCGTTTGTTAATTTAATTATGATTTCTTCACGGTCTACATCTAAATTAGAAATCATTCCTTTAACTGCACCTTTTTCACGTAAAATTCTTGTTAGCATTCTTGTATCGATCCCTGCAATTCCGGGAATATTATGTTTTAACAACAATTGATCAATTGTTTCCTCACTGCGAAAATTAGATGGCTCCGAACAAATCTCTTTTACAATAACTCCACTAACTTTTGCACTTAACGACTCAAAATCATCACGATTTACCCCATACGAACCAATCGACGGATACGTAAACAGTGTAATTAAGTCATAATAACTTGGATCTGAAATGATTTCTTGGTACCCAGTCATGCTCGTATTAAAGATTATTTCTCCACTAACGTTTGCACTTCCTCCAAATGCTTTCCCAATAAATGTTGTCCCATCTGCTAAAATAAGTTGTCGTTTAGTCATGGTCATGTAACCCTTCCTTATATACAATTTTTCCAGTCGCTATGGTAAGTACAGGATTTCCATACACTTGCCAGCCTTGAAAAGGGGTATTTTTTCCTTTTGAATAAAACTTGTTTTTATAAATTGTACATTCATTTTCAAGATCAACCAAAGTGATATCTGCGATTGCGTTTTCTTCCAATAAACCGTACGGTAATGTAAACACTTCTGCTGGTTTTCTCGTAAATGCATTCACTAATTGTTCTAATGTCATTTTATTCGTTTTAACTAGATGTGTATAAAGAAGCGGGAATGCTGTTTCTAAACCAACGATTCCAAAGGGTGCTTCAAGCATCCCTAAAGCTTTTTCTTCATCAGCATGTGGTGCATGGTCTGTTGCGACAAAGTCAATCGTTCCATCTAATAATCCTTCCAATAATGCATCACGGTCTGCTTTACTGCGAAGAGGTGGGTTCATCTTAAAGTCTGCATCATGATCCTTCACATCATCTTCAGTTAATAATAAATGATGTGGTGTTACTTCTGCTGTTACGTTAATTCCTGCTTTTTTCGCATCTCGAATAACTCGGACAGACTCTTTCGTACTAACATGACAGACGTGATAATGGCAATTCGCTTCTTCAGCAAGTAAAACATCGCGAGCAATTTGGACGGATTCGCAAGCACTTACTATACCAGGTAAATTTAACCGTTCACTTACATTTCCTTTATGAACTACTCCTCCATAAAGGATGGAATTATCTTCACAATGAGCAACGATCGCCATATCACTTGCAGCTGCTTCCTTCATTGCTTCAAGCATCTGCCCAGCGGTTTGAATCCCGACACCATCATCTGTAAATGCAAATACTCCTAATTTACTTAACTCTTTTATATTAGTTCTTTCCTCTCCTAGTAACCCTTTTGTTATTGCTGCATAAGGAAGAACTCTAATACGTGCGTCTTTTTTAATCCGGTTTAGAAGTTTTTCCACTTCTTCACTTGAATCTGGAACAGGATTCGTGTTTGGCATTGAGCAAACTGTTGTATACCCGCCACGTGCTGCAGCCATTGTTCCTGTAGCAATCGTTTCTTTATGTTCCCCTCCCGGTTCACGTAAATGAATATGAACATCGATGAATCCGGGTAACACTAATTTACCTTCACAGTCGATTACATTTTCTGCTTCAGTAGTAATTGAAGCTGCTATCTTTTTTATCCGATCCCCTTCAATTAACAGTTCGCACTTTTCTAATGTATTGTCTTTGCTCAAGCGAGTTGCATTTTTCAATTTTATTTTCATCGATAATCCCCCAATTTAATAATTGTTTTGTTAAAACGGCCATTCTAACATACACACCATTTTCCATTTGTTTAAAAATTTTGGATCGATTGCATTCGACAAGAGATGAGTCAATTTCAATTCCACGATTAACTGGTCCAGGATGCAAAATAATTGCATGTTTTTTCATTCGTTTTTCTCTTTCAATTGTTAGACCAAAATTTTCATGGTAATCCAATGTTGCTCCGACAAACTCATTATGTCTTTCATGTTGAATACGTAGTAGCATAAGTACGTCACAATTTTCGACTGCTTCATCAAATGATAAAACCGGGTAGCCAAGTGATTCATCCATAAATTCTGGAGCACCTGAAAAATATACTTGAGCGCCTAATTTACTTAACATTTCTGCATTTGAACGGGCAACTCTACTATGCTTAATATCGCCTGCTATCACAATCTTCAATCCACTAAATCGACCAAATTCTTGATAAATCGTATCTGCATCTAATAGACTTTGCGTTGGGTGATCTTTTTTACCAGCACCTGCATTAATGATTGGAATCGACAGCTTATCAGCTAGCTCTTTATCCCAGTCATCTGCTTCATGTCTGACGACAAGTACGTTTGCCCCGATAGCTTCAAACGTTTTTGCCGTATCATAAAGACTTTCTCCTTTTTTCATGCTTGACGTTTCTGCATGAAAATCTAGAGGTTCAATCCCTAACTTTTTCTCCGCAACAATAAAGCTTATTTTCGTTCTTGTACTAGGTTCAAAAAATAAATTTGCCGCAAATAATTGGGTTGATATTTTGTACTCATCTTCACGGAATCGATTTGCCATATCTAGAAGACAAACGATTTCCTTAGCTGATAAATCTCGAACTGAAATAAAATCATTCATATTGCGCACCCCATCTCCAATTTCTATTATCCCATTTTCCCGCGATTTGATACGATCCGTAATTTTCATAAAAAAACTCTTTGCAAAAAGGTCGCAAAGAGTTATACAAGTACTATACTCGTATGGTTTGTTGAATTCTCAGCTACCTTTTAAATCTCACGGGATTTATTTAAAGGGCCAATCTTTATTCAATTAATTTCATAAATACTTACTTCATCCAAATCATCTTGCTCAGTTACATTGACCACAATTAATTCTTCTTTTGATGTTGGAATATTTTTGCCAACGTAATCTGCTCGAATCGGTAATTCTCGATGTCCTCTATCTGTCAACACTGCTAATTGAATTTGATCAGGGCGCCCGATATCCATGACAGCATCCATTGCCGCTCGAACTGTTCTTCCTGTAAATAGAACATCATCTACTAAAATTACTGTCTTATTCGTAATATCAAGTTCAATTTTCGTCCCTAATATTTCAGGATCTGTAGATTTTTGTTGTAAGTCATCTCGATATAAAGTGATATCGAGTTCTCCTATTGGGACAGTGATATCTTCAATTTGCTCTATTTTTGCTTGGAGTCGTTTCGCTAGTGGAACACCTCTTGTTTTAATACCTACTAAAACGATAGTGTCTCCACCTTTGTTTCGTTCTAAAATCTCGTGAGCTATTCGCGTTAAAGCTCTATTTATTGCTGATTCATCGAGAATCGTTGTTTTCTTCTTCACTCTCCCACCTCCTATAAATATTTATGCATCAGTTCTATTCATAAAATTCATTACTATTAATCGTCACAGTTGAAGTATACTGTTGAGTAGTGAAAATTTGTAAATTAGTAACAGCTTCGTTGATTTTCGCTGCGAAAATGTAGACAAGTTGCAAAGTAAAATACCGCTACGGAAATACACTCCGCTTTCCGTGGGCGGCTGATGAGCCTCCTCGTCGCTACGCTCCTGCGTAGTCTCACCGAGGCCTTTCCTCCCACAGGAGTCTCCGTGTATTTCCTTCGCTGTAATGGTGAAGGTAACATCTACGCAGCTTGATACTGTCACAATAGTTGATTAGGGGCCGGAGGACAGTCGACTCCTAGAAGCAAAAAGCGGTCACGTCCTGGGACTGTAGCTACGTTTTCGTCCCACCATAAAGATTTGTGACCAACGCCGGCACTTGCACGTCCTGTGCAGCGAAGGCTGAAGCATGCACTAAGGATGTGCCACTGCCCAGAGGCGAAAATCAACGGTGCAGCATCTAGGTTGACCGATAAATTATCAACTTAAGTTACTGCTCGGTTTATGGATTTTATCAAGTAACACCTAATGTTTTTCGATATACGAGTGGTTTACAGTTCCAAACTTTTGGCTAACAATCTTGTTACATTAAAAAACCCTTATGCCAGTTATGAAGGCATAAGGATTTGGACATACGTATTCCTATGTTCCGTTTCCTTGTTAGCCTCTCTGGACTATGTTAAAGGATCTCTTATTTGACTATGTTTATTATTTCAAACCTGACCTCTAAAGTCAAGACATATTTTCTAATCTTTGTAACAAATTATTGAAATCCTCTGGCTGTTCGACAGTAAATGTTTTCTTTACACCTGTTTTTGGGTGGATAAAACCTAACTCTTTTGCGTAAAGTGCTTGGCCTTTTATTAGAGAAGATTTTTTACGGCAGTATACCTCGTCCCCGACAATAGGATGATTCATATATTTTAAATGAACTCTTATTTGATGAGTTCTTCCTGTCTTTAATTCGCATTCCACATACGTGTACTGCTGAAATCGTTTTAATACACGGAAATGAGTCTCGGCTTCTCTTCCGTTTTCCACTACAGCCATTTGTGATCTGTTTTTCGGATTACGGCCAATTGGGGCTTTAATAATACCTTTTGAATGAGATAATACCCCAAAGCAAACTGCTTCATAAATTCGAGTAACTGTTTGGTCCTGAAATTGTTTTTTCAAATCTTCATGTGTTTCATTATCTTTTGCAATTAGCAGTGCACCACTCGTATCCTTATCTAAGCGGTGAACAATTCCTGGACGGTCATCTCCACTCAAATTGGACAAATATTCACAATGGTGTAGTAAACCATTTACCAACGTATTTGTCATCACCGATTGTGTCGGATGAACAAGCATCCCTTTCGGTTTATTCACTACAAGTAAATATTCATCTTCATATAAAATATCTAAAGGAATAGGCTCCGCTTTGATCTCCATTGTTTGTGCTATCGGAATATCCCATTTAATTATATCTCCATACTTACATTTATAATTCGCTTTTTGCTTTTCGTTATTAACGGACACATAATCTCCTTTGATCCATTGTTGAATTTGTTGCCGGGAGTATTCCGTATTTATGTTGGTTAAAAGCTTATCAAGTCGAATACCTGCTTCTTCTTCCATTATATGATGGATAAAAGTCATGATAGCTGTTTTCCTTTCTTAGCCTTTTTTTCATCTAGGAAAGTAGCAATTAAAATAAGAAACACACCAATAGTAAGCGCAGAGTCAGCAACATTAAAAATTGGAAAATCATAATTGATAATAATAAAATCTAAAAAATCAACGACTTCTTTGCGAACAAGACGATCAATAAAGTTACCGATTGCGCCTCCCAATAGTAAACTTAATGAAATAGCGAGCAATTTATTATCCTTTGCATGTTTTTGCATATAATAAATAATACCGATAATAACGATAACTGTGATAATATAGAAAAAAGTCATATGTCCTTGCAAAATTCCCCAGGCAGCTCCCTTGTTCCTGTGAGAGGTAAGGTAAAAGAAATTTTCTATAATAGGAATACTTTCGTATAATTCCATTTTTTTATCAACGATCCATTTTGTGCCTTGATCCAAAATAATTACGATTATAGCTAGTATGTAATAACGCCCCATATCCATCCCTCCGAAATCGACCAATAAAACTAAACATATCTAATACAATATCACTATTATACGATTTCTTCACGAGATTTATCTATGTAAACTTAAAAAATTATACCGGACCGTCCAAAGTTTTAAAGAATGGCTCATTTCGTCAGTTTTATTGCCTTTCTCCCCCATAGTTCCATAGTTGATATACACAGCGTCAATAGTTCTATCTATTAATGATTCTCCACTATTATATGCTAATGGCTGCCTCATCAGAGATACTATTACCCTCGATTTCCAGCAACTGTTTCTTCATCTCCACCCCACCTGCATACCCCGTCAGCTTCTTGTTCCTACCAATAACACGATGGCAGGGGATTAAAATTGGCAGGGGATTAACTGCAATTGCTCGCCCTACCGCACGAATGGCATAAGGTCTTTCAATAAAAGCTGCTACATCGGTATAGGTCTTTATCTGTCCATAAGGAATTTGGAGCAAAGCATTCCATACTTGTTTTTGAAAGGGTGTCCCTTTCAGTTTAAATGGAATATCGAATTGACGAATGTTCCCTACAAAATATTGCCGGAATTGCTGGCAAACAGATTTTCCAAGTTCATGACTTCTTTTCGTCGTATGTTTTGCAGTGATAGTATGCCAGTGATCATCAGTTAAAACAATCCGTCTTAATTGATCGTTTTTATCAAAAGTAAATCGTAGATTGCCGATTTTTGTATGGCACGTATCATAAATAATCATATAATTAGTCTCCTTTGGCGTATTTTGAGTACTTTCCTCATATCAAAATTTTTTAGAAAACTTGTCATTCGTTAAAGAAAACATACCCCTTCAAAGTAGGTATGCCGACGTTAGGCGCAAAGCCTATTCTTAGTCTGCCTTCCTAAAGAATCCATAACTGGGGTGACTAGGTGATGTTGTACTTATGCTCTAGAGTGTAAGCCTTTACGGTGAGAGTACGAGTTGCATTTACGAGTGATTGACGTGCTAGTACTGGCGCCCGCAACAATGCTTTACGGTGGGACGAACGAAAGTGCACATTCTACTCGAAGGGACGAGTAAGCGCAGTCCTAGGATTCTCACTCTTAGCCAGTGTGCGAGTCAAGAAAGGATTTATACTTTTGTATGAAAATAAACCTTTTTCATGATAGATGGTGGCTTCCGCAAATGCAGGGCCATGCCGGTTTCTTTTCTGCCAAGAAATACGAGAAGTATAAAGCACCCTTGTTCATTCGTTCTTTTTTTAACGAACGTAAATTAGTCAAATTCTTGGTTGGCGTTATTTCCGTTATGGTAAGTACGAAATTGACTCGGTGAAAGTCCCGTATATCGTTTAAACGCATTATAAAAGCTAGAAACACTTTGATAACCTACTTGATAACCAACCTCCGTGCTATTAAGATTTGTCGTTAAAAGAAGTTCCTTCGCTTCATGCACTCTAATCTTTTCTAAATATATTCGTGGAGTATATCCAGTTCTTTCTTTGAAAATACGATTTAAATGAAAACGACTAACTCCGACCCTTGACGCAATTTCATGTAACGACATATTATGAAAATAATTATTTTTTATCAATCGCTTCGTATCTTCCATAAGGCTTTCGAATGGGTCATACGTTTTTATATTTAGATCTGGTCGGCATCTTTTGCATGGTCGATAGCCTGCATTTTGGGCTTCGTTCGCATTTGGAAAAAAGGAAACATTTTCGCAATTAGGCACCTTAGACTTACAAGAAGGACGGCAGAATATTCCTGTTGTCCTGACTGCGTAAAAAAATTTCCCATCATATGCTGGGTCACATGACACTGTCGCTTTCCACATAGTTTCTTTTGAAAGATTATTTTGATCCTTCATTAGATTTTATCCTCCCTTGTAGGAGAAAGTTTTCTTGCTAATATCATATAAATTGCATATAAAACGACGACAATTATCGGTACAACTATATACATTTGGAAAAATGGAAGAACCAATAAACATAAAATGAAAGAGGTTAACGATGCCCACCATGGCGATGTATTCTTCCTAAATAATTTAACGCCCGCTGCCATTGAAAGAATATAAACTAAAATGCCAAGAGAAGTCGGTATAAACAAAATATCATCAAACGTCAGCGATAAAGACTTCGTCACTAAAACACCTGCTACCGAAAAACAGATAATAAATAATACCATCCGTCTCGGAATTTGAGTGGTTACATGGCGTCTTGAAAAAAATTTTGGAAAAGCATTATCTCTGCTTAATGAATATCCTAATTGCGTTAAGCTAGCTACAAATGCGTTGGATGTTCCTGTACAAATAATGAACGCTAAAACAGCCGTGACTATTTTGGCACCTACGCCTACTGTATCCCCCATTATAACACCAATAGGAGACAGATTGCTTTCTTGACTGCCATACGTCGCCGTTCCAATAGTGACAAAACTTAACGCTAAAAATAATAATCCAATGACTATTGCACTAACAACTGCTCCTTTGACAATATCCTTTTCTGGTCTTTTAAAGTGCTCGGCTAGATTACAAATCGCCTCCCAACCGAAAAAAGACCAAAAGATAACCGTTATAGCGCTCCCGACAGAAAACCACCCATTCGGAACAAAGGGAGTAAAATTCCCCCATTGTATTCTTGGCAGTGACACAAATACTGTTATCAGTAAAAGTATCAATAATAAAGAACTTAAAAACAATGCAACTTTACCACTAACATTTACTCCGTAATAATTAGTAGCACCTGCAATTGCCAAAATAAAAATTGCAAGTACAGTTGTTTCAACATTTGAAAATCCAAATGCCTGACTAACATAATAAGCTCCGGTTAAAGACACAATTGTTTGACCAACTGCTGCTGTTACAAAGTAAAACCACCCAACGATATTGCCAAGATGATAACCAAAAGAATTTCTAACAAAGGTTGCTGCTCCACCAGCATCAGGGTATTTTCTTGCCAAACTAGCAAAAGAATAAGCAAGCGGAAAGCTAATTATTATAACGATAAGCCAAGATACAATAGATGAAGGCCCCGCCATTGAAGCTGTTACCCCCGATAAAAAAAGGACACCTGAGCCTAGAATAGCAGCAATGTATAATGCAATTCCTTGAAATAATCCAATTGATTTATTATTCATGGACTCACCTCCTGTAGCAATTAGTGTACAGAAAAGGGGTGAAAGATTCTTCCTTTTTTTTGCGCTTTCATTCGTTAATAAAGTTAATCAAAAATATTTTTATGAATCGCCCGTTTGCAAAAGACTGATTTTTTAGAACGATCACAAAACAAATTATTTACAAAATCAAAAAAGTAGAGGATGGATTAACCCTCTACTTTAGCGTTTCAATATTTAGATGAAATTCACTTAGTTTACTAAATGACGATAATGCTCTTCAACTACATCCGCACAACGAGTGCATAATTCCGGATGCTTATCGTTTTCGCCAACTGTATTAGATAACATCCAGCAACGTTCACATTTTTCTCCAGGATGCTTTTCAACGTAAATGCGAACATATCGGTAATCTTTTGCATTAGGATGTGATTCATTAATCACTGCTTCAGATACGATCAGTAACTGGTGAATGTTCGGAATCGACTCCAATACGTTTTTCGTTACATCATCTTTCGCTTCAATTGTAATTTTTGCTTCTAAAGGTTTACCGATAATTTTCTCGTTACGTGCTTCTTCAAGCGATTTTAGCACATCTGAACGAACCTTCATGAAGTGATCCCATTTTTCTTGAACTTCTTGATCAAAGCTTTCTACTTCACGTGCTTCCGGCATATCCGTAAGCTGAACGTACTCAGCATCTACCCCGTTAATATATTCCCATACTTCTTCTGTCGTATGAGGAATAATTGGAGTCAATAACTTAACAATAGACACTAAAGTCTCATAATAAACTGTTTGAATACTACGGCGTTTATGATTATTTTCCGCTTCAATATAAAGAATATCTTTAGCAAAGTCTAAATAGAAAGCACTTAAATCAATTGAAATATAATTATGAATATCATGGAAAACATCAGCAAAATCATAATTTTCATAATTATTTTTAGCATTGGATACTAAGGTTTGTAGACGATGTAACATATAGCGATCTACTTCCTCTAAATCCTTTTCTGCTACAGCATCTTTACTGGGATCAAAGTCAGCCAAATTAGCTAACATAAAACGAAATGTATTTCTGATTTTACGATAGTTTTCAGCAACCTGTTTTAAAATTTCTTGTGAAATTCTTACGTCTGCTTGATAATCAACCGAAGAAACCCATAATCTTAAAATATCTGCCCCTAGCTGTTTCAAAATTTTAGCAGGTGGGATGATATTTCCTAATGATTTACTCATTTTCCTTCCTTCACCATCTAAAACAAACCCATGACTTAGTATTCCTTTATATGGTGCTTTTCCTGTAACCGCAACTGCAGTAGAAAGTGAGGAGTTAAACCAACCACGATACTGGTCACTTCCTTCTAGATAAATATCAGCCGGACGCCGTAGTTCTTCCCGCTCTACTAACACAGCTTCATGCGAGGAGCCTGAATCGAACCAAACATCCATAATATCTGTTTCTTTCGTAAACTTGCCATTTGGGCTATGTTCAGAAGTAAATCCTTCAGGTAGTAAGTCTTCTGCTTCCCATTCGAACCAAATATTTGATCCATGTTTACGGAAAAGGTTAGAAATATGCTCAATTGTTTCATCCGTAATAATTGGCGTATTATCTTCTCCATAAAATACAGGAATCGGAACTCCCCATGTACGTTGTCTAGAAATACACCAATCTTCTCGATCACGAACCATATTGTAAAGTCGTGTCTCTCCCCAGTGTGGATGCCATTCTACTTCTTTAATCTCATCTAAAATATTTTGACGAAAATCTTTAATGGAAGCAAACCACTGAGATGTTGCTCTAAAGATCGTCGGTTTTTTTGTCCGCCAATCATGTGGATATGAGTGTGTAATAAACTTTAATGTTAATAAAGCATCTACTTCTTTCAGTTTCTCCGTAATTGCTTTATTAGCATCATCATAAAACATTCCTTCAAATCCAGGGGCTTCCTCTGTAAAATAACCCCGATCATCAACGGGACAAAACGCTTCTACATCATAATTTTTAGATACGTAAAAGTCATCTTCCCCGTGACCCGGTGCAGTATGAACACAACCAGTTCCTGACTCTGTTGTTACATGGGTTCCAAGCATGACAATAATATCTCGATCATAAAATGGATGTTTAGCAATTACTTTTTCCGCCTCGCGACCCATAAAGATTTTAACACGCTTATAGTTTTCCCATTCTAATTCTTCAGCTATTGGTTCCAGTAAGTCATGCGCAACTACATATTTTTCATTATTTACTTGTACAACTTCGTATTCAAGATCAGGATGTAAACTAATTCCTAAACTTGCCGGAATTGTCCATGGTGTTGTCGTCCAAATAATAATTTTTGTTCCTTCTTCTAATAAACCAAGTCCATCTGTCACTTCATACGATACATAAATAGATGGAGAGCGTTTATCTTTATACTCAATTTCTGCTTCAGCAAGAGCAGATTCCGAAGAAGGTGACCAATATACAGGCTTTAATCCTTTATAAATATATCCTTTTTTCGCCATTTCACCGAATACTTTAATTTGAGCAGCCTCATAATCTTTCGTTAATGTAATATATGGATTATCCCAGTCACCTGTAGCACCTAATTGTTTCCGTTGCTCACGCTGGCGATCTACTTGGTCAAGTGCATATTCAGCACATTTTTGACGAAATTCAGCTGTGCTCATCTTTTTACGATCTATTTTTTTGTTTTTAGTTAATGCTGTTTCAATCGGCAATCCGTGTGTATCCCAACCCGGAACATATGGCGCATGAAAACCTGACATCGATTTATACCGTACAATAAAGTCTTTTAAGATTTGGTTTAACGCATGCCCAATATGAAGATCCCCGTTTGCATATGGTGGACCGTCATGAAGCACAAATAACGGTCTTCCTTTTGTTCTATCTTGTACTTTTTCATAGACTTTATTATTATCCCATTCTTCTCTACGAATAGGCTCTTTATTTGGCAAATTACCTCGCATGGGGAATTTTGTTTTTGGCATTCGTAGTGTATCTTTATAGTCCATTAAATTAATCCTCCTTAAGAGATCGTGTCAAAATTCAAATTCATTTTAAATATAAAAAAATCCTCAAAATCCCTAAAGGGACGAGGAAACTCGCGGTACCACCCTTATAAATCTAATAAAATTACATTCACTTATTATTCGTAACGTGAATTTCCGTCCTATTCTACTTAAATTTCAAATGGCTACTCCAGAATGATTTTCTAAAAGAATAACTGTATTAGGCTTTCACCATCCCTAATTCGCTTTTACAGTTATTTTCTTTTATACTATTTCTTTCATCGTATTTAATTATAAGTATGAAATTTTCGTTAACATTTTAAGGTACTATTTATTATAGCACAATCAAACAGTAATCATACAATGATATCTACTACACTTTAATTAGAAGTATAACTATTCTGCAAGGATTTCAGACTCGTCCTCTGCAGTTTCCAAAAACTTTTCCCAATCTTCATTATCCACCATATCAAGTTGTGCTTCGATTAACATTTTAAGTCTAGTGCGAAACACTTTCGCCTGACGTTGTAATTCATCCGTTTCCATGGCAATTTTTCTTGACTTAGTCAAAGCTTCATTAATAATGCGATCGGCATTTTTTTCGGCCTCTTTAATAATTAATTTAGCCTCTTTACGTGCATTCGCTTTTACCTCTTCTGCTGTTTCTTGGGCAACGAGGATCGATTTATTTAACGTTTCCTCAATATTCATAAAATGACCGATCTTCTCATTTAGCTCTTCTACTTCTTGTTCTAAACCTTTCTTATCTCTTATCGTAATTTCATAATCCTTAATAATTTGATCTAAAAATTCATTCACTTCATCTTCATTATATCCACGAAATCCTCGTGTAAACTCTTTATTATGAATATCTAATGGTGAGAGTACCAAAACAACACCTCCAAAAATATTGCTAAATTTTTTCAAAAATACTTTACTAGTCTAGTTTTTAGAGCCAATACCAAATATGTAACATAAAAAACTGTCAATTTCTCTTTTCTATTATAGTACATAATCAGAAATTCAACATCTTTTTTCTATACATTTTAAGTTTTTAATCGTGCAGTTGTTACTCTAATTTTATCTTTTCTCGTTCGTCCATTTATTTCAACGATTTTACTTCTTCCATGACCACGAACAGAAATTAAATCATCTGCAATAACTTGTACAGATGGATCGTCAATATCTGTATGATTTACTTTAACACGATTTCCTTTTATGTAAGATACCGCATCTTTTCTAGAGATTCGATAAATTTCTTTCACCATTATATCGAGTCGTAAAGAAGAAACAGTTTGGCTTGCCGTTATCCACTGATCCAGTTTACGAATCAAGTTAGAAAACTCTCTTTCCTTCAAATCGATACGAGCATTTTTTATTTGTGTCAAATTCATCATGATATAAGAGGATAGTTCAGCAGTAACAATAATTTGAAAACGATCATCGGCTACAAAAATATCACCAACTTTTTTTCGATCGATTCCAAGTGACATAAATGCGCCCAAAATATCACGGTGCTCTAATCGATTAAATTTACTATCGAAAGTTCCTTCTAAAAGCGTTATTTCAAATTGCTTTTCTGTCATTTCTTCATAGTATGATGCAATGATCCCACGACGTCGTTCGGTTTCATCCCCACCTCCGAAGAATATACATTTTATTTCTTCATTAGCAGTGCCAATTATACTACTTACGATTTGTTGTTCTCTCGGATCAAGGAAATCAGACAAATAGGGAGTGTACGTTCTTTCTACTTGCTCTTTCCATGATAATACTTGGTCAACAAATGGGTGCTCATGTTTTCTAAAATGTTGATAAATATTCAAATTTTCTTACCAACCGATCATTCGAAATAATTCAAGAACTCCAATTCTAGCTAAATGTAAAACAAAGATTGCTGCAATTGGAGAAATATCAATCATACCGATTGGAGGAATTATCTTTCTGAATTGTTCCAAATATGGTTCACATATCCGACCAAGAAACATTCCAAATTGAGATTCACGAGCTCCCGGAAACCAAGACATTAAAATATAAACGATTAATGCATAACTGTAAATAGTAATTACTCCATTAATTAAGCCTAAAATTTGCCCCATATACTTACCATCCCTTTTTAAAGTTCATCCTCTTTAAACGCTAACGATGAGATTGTACCTGTTACATCAACGGTATCAGGCGTACATAAAAACGTTGCTATACCCAATTTTTGAATATCACCTTTTATTGCGTAAACGGTGCCACTTAAAAAATCAACAATTCTCTTCGCCTGCGCATGATCAACACGTTGTAAATTGATAACGACCGCACGTCTATTTAATAAATTATCAGCAATTTCTTGGACTTCATTATAAGATTTTGGTTCACACAAGATGACTTTAGAAGTTGGTTGTTGTATTGCCGATAAGCTTACTACATTATTCTCTTTATGCTTAGAATATGAGTTTTTTGGCTCGTCTACTTCAATTTCTTCTATATATTCATATTCATCATCTGTACTGAAAAAATTTCTAAACTTTTCTTTCAAACTCATTTGAAGTCCTCCTTATGGATTTTAAGATCCTACCAATTTTGACCCGATACGAATATGGGTTGCACCTTCTTCAATCGCAATTTCATAATCATTACTCATTCCCATTGATAAAAACTTACATGGTGCATGGGAGAAATTCTGGTTCATGACGTCATCACGTAGATTCCTTAGTTTGCGAAAAACAGTTCTAATTTCTGCTTTATTATCAACATGTGGCGCCATTGTCATAAGTCCAACAACTTTTACTCTATTATATTGTTCTAATTCTTTGATAAAAGACATTACTTCTTTAGGATTTAATCCATGCTTTGATTCTTCTCCACTGACATTAACTTGCACAAAACAATCAACCGGGTCATCTGAACGGTTGTTAATTTGTTTAGCAACTGAAAGACGATCTAAAGAATGAATTGCCGAAACTTTTCCAACCACATCTTTTACTTTTCTTGATTGTAATGTCCCAACAAAATGCCAATTAGCTCTATCTCCAATTTCTCCATATTTATGTAAAAATTCTTCTGTACGATTTTCGCCAAGATTCGTTATTCCAGCCGCAATTAATTCTTCTGTTCGTTCTATTGTAACATATTTTGTCACACCGATAACTGTAATTTCGTCAATTTTTCGATTCGCTTTTTCGCAAGCTTGTTCAATTTTTTCATTAATGTAAGCTAAATTTTCCGAAACACTCATTTTATGACATTCTCTCCTATTTTTTACGATTTTAAAGCGAAATTTCAATCATAAATGAAATTTCTAACCCTATTCTAGCATAATATAAAAAATCTTCATTAAAACCGTCTAATTTTGTCCTAAGGAAGTTGTATTATGCTACTTTTCTTCCGTAACAAGAATAATATCTGAGCCGATTGTAACAATTTGTTCCCAAGAAATCTGTCTTTCTTCTGGTTTATTGAAAAAAGAACCTTTCATTTGTTTATCTAAAATAATAAGTCCCGTAATTAAACCACTTTGTTCGTTGATCTCCAAATCATCAATAAACCCTAATCTTTTACCACTTTGCATTACTATTACTTCTTTCATTTGCAGTTCGGATAATGTAACCAAATTTATTCACCACCTTATTATATATGTATATGAAATTAGATTGAATTCATTATCAATAATTATCATCAAATGTTGTTATATCAATGTTTTAAAAATAACATTTAGTTAAACTGCAAGATAATAAAGTGAAGAAAAAAGAATGTAATTGGGACTAGTTTGCGGTTAAATCGGGGCTAAAAATGATATGTGGATAAATGTCATATAGAGACCGCTAATCACAGTCTTTCAATTGTTATCTTTATTCTTTTTTATACAATGGGCAAACGTTCAAATTAGAAGTAAGAAAATTGAATCATTATGGATATGACAATTAATAAAATCAATTCGTAGAGAAAAAGGTATTACTAAGGAAGGTATAATTCGTAAGATCGGTTTATCTGAAATTAATAAAGCCTGGACATAAAATAGGATAAAAATAAGCCGCATCCTACGATTATTGGGGCACTTTTAAAAAGTTAAGGTTTTTTAGACCTATTTTTAAAAATAATGTGATTTGAAAATTACTTGTTCACATTATTTGAAATAAAAAATCATCCAGAAAAAAATAGGGGGAAATAAAAAATGACGGATCAAGAAGAACCTTGAACCGTCTGATTCGGTGAATGCCGTGAGTCTATTGCTATTAGATGGAGGCTTCATATTTTTGACTGGACAAACAGTCTGATTAAAAAGTTATTTTTACCGGATTAAAATTACCACAAGCTGCCCGTAGCTCAATTATCATGAATATGTCTAAAACCGCTATTCTTTCAGTAGAAAACTAGGCTTATCATCCGAAAATGGCGAAAAACTTATTATATCAACAATGAGTAGAGGCTGAGGCGTAAAAATCGAATGATTGTATTTTAGAATGATACTATTTCTACTGTTTTATCTTAATACGTAGTTGAAGGATACTGTGACGTAACTATTTAATCACCCCTAGGAAAGAATGACTCGATCTCCAAGACGTTAAGTCGAGTCAGTTTCCATGATGTCGAGTCGTTTTCAAAGACGTCGAGTCGTTTTCCAAGATGTCGAGTCAATTTCAAACATGTCGAGTCGTTTTCGAACATGTCGAGTCAGTTTCCATGATGTCGAGTCAATTTCAAACATGTCGAGTCGATTTCGAACATGTCGAGTCAGTTTCCATGATGTCGAGTCAATTTCAAACATGTCGAGTCGATTTCCAAGACGTCGAGTCGTTTTCCAAGATGTCGAGTCAATTTCAAACATGTCGAGTCAGTTTCCATGATGTCGAGTCAATTTCAAACATGTCGAGTCGTTTTCCAAGACGTCGAGTCGATTTGCAAGACGTCGAGTCGTTTTCCAAGACGTCGAGTCGTTTTCCAAGATGTCGAGTCAGTTTCCAAGATGTCGAGTCAATTTCAAACATGTCGAGTCGATTTCCAAGATGTCGAGTCGTTTTCCAAGACGTCGAGTCGTTTTCCAAGACGTCGAGTCGTTTTCCAAGATGTCGAGTCAGTTTCCAAGATGTCGAGTCAATTTCAAACATGTCGAGTCGATTTCGAACATGTCGAGTCGATTCGCAATATATGAGTTCCCCCCTTAGATGTGGAGTTGACTATAACATAACATGTAGACTTTTATGTCGCAGTTTATAGTTAAAATACTATTGTCCCAGCTTCTATCAGCACAAAAGAGGAACGGCTGTTGTAACCTGTTCCTCTTTACAATAATAAATTAAATTATTATTCAAACATTTCCGAGTTCATTTGTTCGATAGCTGCTTTTTCAAGGCGTGAAACTTGTGCTTGGGATATCCCTATTTCTTCCGCAACTTCCATTTGTGTTTTTCCTTGAAAAAATCGCTTGTTTAATATTGATTTTTCCCTTTCATTTAATTGATGCATCCCTTCTTTTAATGATAAGTGATCATCCCATCTTTCATCTGATTCTGTATCATCGCTTATTTGATCCATGACATAGATTGGATCTCCACCATCATTATAAATAGGTTCAAACAAAGATAAAGGATCTTGAATCGCATCTATAGCAAATACAACATCTTCATGAGGAACACCCATTTCTTTGGCAATCTGAACTGGTGTAGGTTCCTCCTGTGTTTTATTAATTAGCTTTTCTCTTACTTGTAAGGCTTTGTAAGCAGTATCACGTAATGATCTTGAAACTCTAATTGGATTGTTATCTCGTAAGTATCGCTTAATTTCACCAATAATCATTGGAACGGCATATGTTGAAAAACGTACATTATGTTTAAGGTCAAAGTTATCAATCGATTTCATTAGCCCGATACATCCTACTTGGAATAAATCATCTACATTCTCCCCTCGGTTATTAAACCGTTTGATCACACTTAGCACTAATCTTAAATTACCATTAACTAGTGTCTCTCTTGCCTTTGCAACATCCTCTTCTCTTTCTATTTGCCTGAAGAGTTTTCGCATCTCTTCATTTTTAAGTACTGGAAGTTTAGATGTATCAACGCCACAAATTTCTACCTTATGTCTTAGCACTCTCTTTACCCTCCCGATATGTCTACTGCTCATCGTAAGTATCTCCGTAAGAGAGTTTTTTTATGCAAGACAAAAGGAGCATATTTTACATAATAATCTCTGAAGCGCTATACATTAAGTGTTTGTTAAAAATAACATAAATTAAACCATTTTTTTAAATTCCTTCTGCAGCCTTTTAATTATTTTCTTTTCCAGTCTGGAAATATAGGATTGCGATATGCCGAGCATATCTGCCACATCTTTTTGTGTTTTTTCTTCTTGACCAATAAGGCCAAATCTTAATTCCATGATCTTCTTTTCACGACCATTTAGCGTAGATAGAGCGTTAACTAATAACTGCTTATCAACTTTCATTTCTAGGTCTTTTGTAATTATGTCTTCTTCTGTTCCTAAAACATCTGATAGCAATAATTCATTTCCATCCCAATCAACATTTAAAGGCTCGTCGAAAGATACTTCTGTTTTTATTCGGTTATTTTTTCTTAAATACATTAAAATTTCATTTTCAATACAACGTGAAGCATATGTAGCGAGCTTGATTTTTTTCTCTGGGTCAAATGTATTAACTGCTTTTATAAGCCCAATTGATCCAATACTGATGAGATCTTCTATATTAATGCCAGTATTTTCAAATTTCCGGGCAATATAAACAACAAGTCGTAAATTATGTTCAATCAATGTTGCACGAGCAACTTTATCTCCCTTTGGTAATCGCTCAAGCAAATCCTTTTCTTCCGATTTTTCTAACGGTGCCGGAAGTGCTGTTTTCCCACCAATATAATAGATCTCATCTTTTTTAATTCCAAGCTTAATTAAAATTCGATTCCACCAAAGACGTAAACGAAATTTCCACACAGTAAATTCTCCCTCTCATAAATATTAGGCACTTCTCACTGTACTAAGATGAATAATTTGTGGATGTAATAAACAATGGTAACTATTATCAGCTGTTAAATTAGCTAATTGAATTCCTATCAGAACATCATTCGTTTCTATAACCTCATTCTCATAATCAATAGTTAGTTTGTCCGGGCGGATTGTGAATAAAAGGTCACTGTTTCCTCCTACCCCTTGATAAGGGACAATGGAAATTTGTTTTTGAATCGATGTTGGAATTTGTTCCATATCATGGTTAATTATTGAAGAACATAATAAATCCCAATCCTTGTCTGTAAAGAAATTTTTTAAAAAAATTTCATCGCAAATTACAACAGGTCGATTAGATAACGGGTCTACTAGATGATTCCCACTGTCAATATACCCAACTGTTTGATGGCTCACTCCATTAATTGTAAAGATACAATTGTACATTTGGTCATATTTAATCTTATCTTTTACATGCCTGTCCATACGTGTTTTCGTGAAAAACCAAATGATAGGAAATCCAATTAAAATAATTATTAGACTCATCTGATCACCATATAAGTTATTGACATAAAGAAGAAATTTATTTGTTTTGTTGCCAAGTGTATCTTGTACAAGAAAATGAAGACCGAATAAACCACCCCCTACTGAAAATGAAATAAAGTAAAAAATACACATATTCTTTATTATGTGAAAAATACTTTTAATTCCAAACGCTGCAATGACAATGAAAATTGAATATATTCCTTTTCCAAGCATAGAATTAAAATATGAATCAGGAAAATAAATAACGATTGGAACAAGTGATGTCGCAATCATTGTTCCAAATAGTAAACGATATATCGTTGTATGAACACGAGCCAAATATTTCGTTAGTGACAAGATCATCAAATTAAAGAGCAGATTGAGAATAATAATGATGTCCAAATATAAAATCATCGACTCTGTCCTTCCAGACTTTCTCTGTTTCTCTTTAGTACCATAAGTATAGTAGATTGGTAAAAAAAACATTGTCATTTCATGTATTAGTTAAAACGTTTTTTACGCCAAGATTTAAGAAAATTTGTCAAAAAAAACAGGATCCTTTCTAAAGCCTTATTGCTCTTAATCTTCGTAGTTGAAGGAAACTGTGGCGTAACGATTTATCAATGTTGGGGAAAAGTGACTCTACCTCTGCTGCGGAATGTGAGTCGATTAACAACATGCTGAGTCTAGATCTAAGATGTCGAGTCGATCTGCAAGACGAGTATGTTTCGATATTAATCGTGACCGTTTTGGGTGGGGATCATGGAAAACGGGCATGTTTTGATATTAATCGTGACCGTTTTGGGTGAGAGTCATGGAAAACGGGCATGTTTTGATCTTAATCGTGACCGTTTTGGGTGAGAGTCATGGAAAACGGGCATGTTTTGATCTTAATCGTGACCATTTTGGATAAGAGTTATGGAAAACGGGCATGTTTTGATATTAATCGTGACCATTTTGGATAAGAGTTATGGAAAACGGGCATGTTTTGATGTTAATCGTGACCGTTTTGGGTGAGAGTCATGGAAAACGGGCATGTTTTGATGTTAATCGTGACCGTTTTGGGTGGGGATCATGGAAAACGGGCATGTTTTGATATTAATCGTGACCGTTTTGGGTAGGGATCATGGAAAACGGCGAGTCTTTTTCCAACATGTCGAGTCCATTTGAAACATATCGAGTCTATTTCCAAGATGTCGAGTCATGTTGAGTCATTCTCCATGATCTCGAGTCGATCCTATCGATTTATTAATAAGCAGAGCCTTATGTCACAGTTTATAGATATTTGGTCATTAGAACAATGGATTTATTCGATAAGAGGGGGCAAGTACGGAGAATATAAAAAAAGCCTAAGCAGATTTTTGTTCTGCTTTAGGCTTTGTCGTTATCTTTTTCTATTTCTATTTCTTAAAAATGTTGGAATATCTAATGTATCTTCATCATTTTGGTATGTCTCTTCTTGTTGCGGTTCTCTTTCACGTTGATCCGGAACTCGTGTTGCTGCAGCATGCTGTTGATATGTTGCAGATGGGCGAGGAGTAGCCTGTTTTCTTTGCTGTTTCTTCGTTTCATCGAATCCTGTTGCAATTACGGTGACAATAACTTCCTCTTTTAAATTTTCGTTTATAACATTACCAAATATAACGTTCACTTCATCATCTGCAGCAGACGTTACCAAATCGGCTGCTTCTTGAACTTCAAATAGACTAAGACTTGGACCACCGGAAATATTCATTAAGACTCCCTGCGCTCCATCAATAGATGTTTCAAGTAAAGGAGAAGAAATTGCTTTTTTAGCGGCTTCCACTGCACGATTCTCTCCTGTAGCAACACCAATTCCCATAAGTGCTGAACCTTTATCATACATAATTGTTTTAACATCAGCAAAGTCAACGTTTATAAGTCCTGGTTTTGCAATTAAATCTGAAATGCCTTGCACACCTTGACGTAATACATTATCAGCTTCTCTAAAAGCTTCCAACATTGGAGTATTTTTATCTACAATTTCAAGTAAGCGATCATTTGGAATTACAATTAAAGTATCCACTGCTTCTTTTAATGAATCGATGCCTGCTTTCGCTTGTTTTTGTCTTCGAATGCCTTCAAAAGAAAATGGACGTGTAACAACACCAACCGTTAATGCACCTAGATCTTTTGCAATTTGAGCAATAACAGGTGCAGCCCCGGTTCCTGTTCCTCCACCTTTTCCTGCAGTTACAAAAATCATATCCGCACCTTGCAGCACTTCTTCAATTTGTTCTTTACTTTCTTCGGCAGCCTTCTTCCCAACTTCAGGGTTAGCACCTGCACCAAGACCTCGTGTTAATTTCTCACCAATTTGTAATTTTATCTCAGCTTTTGATAAATTCAATGCTTGTGCGTCTGTATTTACAGCAATAAACTCTACACCTTCTACCCCATGGTCTATCATTCGATTTACCGCATTGTTTCCACCACCGCCAACACCAATTACTTTTATCGTTGCAAGCTGATCCGTATTCGTATCAAATTCTAACATGGTTTGTCCTCCTATGAAAATCACTAGTTATAGAAGCGATTAGTTTTTATATTCGTTCAGTTGCGAGATTTATTCAAAAAATGATTTAAAGAAATTTGCTACTTTTGATTGTTTAGGTTCTTCCTCTTTAACTTTCTCGTTCGTATTTTTCCTTTGATTACTAGAGGGTTGATTTACATGTAACGATGGAGTTAAGTCTTTGCCTTGGATTTTTGCGTTCCGATAAGCAAATTGTATGGTTCCTACTCCTACTGTATACTGTGGTTCACGTACTCCGATATAATCTGGAATTGCAATCCGAGCATTAGCATTAAATACTTCCTGGGCCAATTCTAAAACACCTTGCATTTTCATTGTTCCACCAGTTAGCACATATCCGCCACGTAACTCATGAAAACCCATTCTTCTTATCTCTTTTTTAGAAAGCTCAAATATTTCTTCAAGTCTTGCTTCAATCATATCAGAAATTTGTAACTGATTGTATACTTCTTTTTGATTACTTCCAATAATTGTTGCTTCAAAGGTTTCTTCCTCTAAAGCAGTATCATAATAAGCATGTCCATAATTAATTTTAATATTTTCGGCTTCTTCAGTTGTAGTACGTAAACCGATAGATAAGTCTTTTGTAATATTATCTCCACCAAGAGGAATTACGGAAGTTGCTATAAGATGATCATTTTCGAAGATAGAAACAGTCGTACAACCTCCACCTACATCGATTAATGCTACTCCTAAATTGCGCTCATCTCTTGAAAGGGCAATTGAACCCGCTGCTATCGGCTGTAGGCAAATATCGGTGATATCCAAATTTGCTCTTTCGACGCATTTTAATATATTATGTAAAACTGTTTTAGAACTTGTTATTATAGTTCCTTCCATTTCTAACCGAACACCAATCATGCCTCTTGGATCAGTTATTTCATCCAATCCATCAACGATAAATTGTTTCGGTAAACAATCAATAATTTCTCTTTCAGGAGGTATTGATATTACTTGAGCACCGTCTATTACTCTCGTAACATCATCGTCACCGATTTCTCGGTTTTCGCTTTGGACTGCAACAACACCATGACAAGAATGCAATTCAATATGGTTACCGTTCACCGCAACTACTACTCTATCGATACGCATATCTACCATATGTTCCGCTTGTTCAATAGCGTTTTTTATGGAATGAACGGTTTCATCTATATCAACAATTGCACCTTTTCTCATTCCTTGCGATTTAGCGGTACCTACCCCAATAATATTTAATGAATCTTTTAGCACTTCTCCAATAATGACTTTTATTTCAGATGTTCCAATATCTAAACTGACTAATATTTCACCATTACTCAATGATAAGGCACCTCCACTACTAACAATTCAATTAATCAATCTTTTCAAAATAAGTTCCTACACCCATATGTACAATCCCTTTTTCATTAGGATTAAGTTGTGAAACAATCGATGGATAACTCTTCATTTTACTAGAAAAATTTCGTATCGTAGCATCGACAATAAATCCATCATTCATATACAAAAGTATTTTATATTTATTTTTCTCGGTTGGCTCCCATGATATTTCTGATATTAAATTAAAAATATCAACAGGTACTTTACTTAACTCGGTAGCCATCCGCTGTAAATATTGTTCATCACTAAAGTTGTTTAGTAAAGGACCATTACCCTTATTCTGCAAATTACTCGTTGTAACTATCATACCATTTTCTAGTACAGGATGAAATTCTAAATTTGATTTAACAAAGCCAATCACATTTTTCTCTTTCACCTTTAATTTAACTGTTTGGGGTAGTTTTCGTTCTACCTCAATACTACTTATCATTGGGTGATCTGTTATCGACTCAGTAACTGCTTGTTGATTAATCAACCATATATTTGATCCAGATTGAAGACCACTTAACGAAATAATATCTTGTTCAGGTACTATTTCATTTCCAATAACTTCAATGTTTTTAATATGACTTAAAGGTGATTGAAAGTATACTATCATTGAAATTAAGAAGAAAAAAATAGAGAGATAGAATAAAAGTCTACGATTCGCCTTCTTTTTTCTTGCTTCTTTTAATTGAGGAATACGATCTTCTATGGAAACAACATTCTTTTTTTCCATTTTCATTTCTTCCTTTATAATAAATACTAAAAATACTTATAATAAATGAATTATAGCATATTTCATAATAAACTTATACTAGAGTTGCACAATGTAATAAAAATTTAATTTTTCGTATACGTACTGATATTTAACAACACCCCAATTGAACATAAGGTAAGTGTCAGTGAAGAGCCTCCATAGCTTAGAAATGGTAATGTAATTCCAGTTACAGGTATTAATCCGATCACAACGCTAATATTTATCATTACTTGTATAGTGATCATCGTAATAATTCCAAAAGCTACATAACGTCCAAATGAATCGAGTGCCTCTATCGCAATTAGAATACCCCGCCAACATAATAATAGAAAAAGAATGATGACAATAGATGCACCAATAAAACCAAACTCTTCTCCTATAATAGCAAAAATAAAATCAGTTTGTGGCTCTGGTAGATAAAAAAACTTCTGTAAACTATTACCAAACCCTACACCCATTAATTTTCCTGGTCCAATCGCATACAGGGACTGAATAATTTGAAACCCATCACCTAATGGATCATCCCACGGATTTAGATAAGAAGTTATTCGACTTATTCGGTAAGGTGCAGACAAAATTAATAATATAAATCCGATAGTTCCGATGATTCCTAAAAAAATAAAATAAGATAATCTTGTTCCAGCGATAAAAATCATTAACACACAAGTTCCAACTAAAACAACACCAGTACCAAAGTCTGGCTGTAGCATAATGATAGCAAAGACGATAAAAATTATTGAAATTGGTAAAAAAAATCCTCTGCCAAAGGTTGTAATATATTTCTGATGTGTTGTTAAATAGCTTGCTAAATATAAAATCAGGCCGAGTTTCATGAACTCTGAAGGTTGAATACTAAATGCTCCTACTCCAATCCAGCTTTGAGCCCCTCCTCGAACAATCCCAATACCAGGGATCAACACGAGCAACAATAATAATAAGCATAAAACTAGAATGACCTTGACATATTTTTTCCATACTTGATAAGGAATTAAATAAATGACGAACATACCGATGACGCCTACACCGGCAAATAAAAGTTGACGTTTTACAAAAAAGAAGGCGTCACCATATTTATAGGTTGCCCAAACATGCGATGAGCTGTAGACCATAATGAGTCCAACAATAAGTAAAAGCATAACTAGTAATAAAAGAGTCAAGTCGGGCAATCGTTTTTGTTCGTTCATTAATTTATACATAAAAAAGCCCCCTCTAACTAAAGTGGGGGAAAATCATAATATGAAGTTTATTTGAAGAAAAAGTTGTCCCCCTATGCTAATATATGCACAGCTTGAATAAACATGTCCCCTCTTTCTTCAAACGTTTTGTATTGATCCCAGCTTGCACAAGCCGGTGATAGTAAAATAACATCTCCTTTTTCGGATACTTCAAAAGCCACCTTCGTAGCTTCAGTTACATCTTTTACTTTGACTACTATATTTATATTTGCTTTTTTTGCAAGTCCAACTAATTTAGGAGCAGTTTCTCCAAAGAGAATCATCGCCTTCACATGTTTCAAATCAGGTAACAAACTATCAAAAGAATTACCTCTATCCAAACCACCAGCTAAAAGAATTGTCGGTTGTGTAAAAGAGGTTAAAGCTTTTTGTGTAGCTAAAATATTCGTTGCTTTTGAATCATTATAAAAAAGACGCTCATTTATTTTGGCAACAAATTGTAGTCGATGTTTTACGCCACTAAAAGTCTTAAGTACAAACTGAATACCTTCTTTTGTAGCACCATTTAATATAGAAATACTAAGCGCTGCTAAGATATTTTCGACATTATGCTCACCTACAAGCACTACCTCAGTTAATGAAATAATCTTTTCGCCTTTAAAATATATTTCTCCATCAAGAACGTACGCTCCATCCGGCTGTACCGTTTTTGCGGAAAACGGTATAAGAGTCGATTTCGCTTCCTTGATAACCTCTCTTACGATCGGATCATCTGCATTATAAATTAAGAAATCTGACTCTGTCTGATTTTTAAATATATTCATTTTTGCTCGATTATAATTATCCACTGTGCCATGATAATCAAGATGAGCTTCAAATAAATTTAAAAGAGCGGCTACGTTTGGTCTAAATGTCTGGATTCCCATTAGTTGAAACGAGGATAACTCTAATACTAACTTCTCATTTCCCTCAAGATTTTGAGCAACTTCGATCGATGCAACCCCAATGTTCCCCGCAAGTTTCATTTTTTGCCCACTACGTTTTAACATTTCCGCAACGAGAGTTGTTGTTGTCGTTTTTCCATTTGAACCAGTAATTCCAATAATATCATGATTAGAAGCTAACATTGAGGTTAGTTCCACTTCTGTAATGATTGGTATCTTTCTATTAATTGCCTCTAAAACGATAATATTGTCATAATGTATTCCAGGGTTTTTTACTACGACATCTATGTCTTCTAAAATAGAAATAGGGTGCGAACCTACAATAACTTCTGCACCCTGACTTTTTAATTCTTCAACTATTTTTGAGTTCTCGCCAGTGTTATAATCATTCACTCGTACCTTTATGTTATTTTGTAACAATACTTTTGCAGCTGCAGTACCACTCTTTGCTAATCCTAAAACTAATACATGTTTATATGAGAAATTTTTCAGTTCATTCATGCTAGTGCCACCTCAATATAAATGCCAATTGTCGCAAAAATAATTGCGACAACCCAAAATATCATTACAACTCGCCATTCAGACCAACCTTTTAATTCATAATGGTGATGTAGGGGACTCATTTTAAAGACTCTTTTACCTGTCGTTTTAAAAGAGATTACTTGAATAATGACAGAAAGTGTCTCAATGACAAAAACCCCACCAATGATAACTAGGATAATTTCCATTTTTGTTAATATTGCAACCGCAGCGATTGCCCCACCTAAAGCAAGAGATCCTGTATCTCCCATAAAGACTTTGGCGGGATGTGCATTAAACACTAAAAATCCGATTAAAGCACCGACTACTGCCAGTGAAAAAATCGTGATAATTTCAAATTGGGGATAGTAATAAGATACAATTAAAGCAAACGCACCAAAAGATATTGTTGCTGTCCCTGCTAGAAGACCATCCAGTCCATCTGTTAAATTAACTGCATTTGAAGAACCAACTAACATAAAAAGAATTAGTAATGCATACATCCAGCCAAGATCCCACTGTAGTTCAGTCCCTGGTACTTTAATATAAGTAGGAAAATCATTTAACCATAATGTAAAATAAAAAATAATAGCAATAATCACTTGCCCAACTAACTTTTGCTTTGAAGTCAGTCCTAAATTCCGTTTTAAAGCAACTTTTATAAAATCATCTAAAAATCCTAATAAACCATAACCGACGAGTACAAATAAGAGCAACCAATATTCATAACTAACGGGAATTTCCACAAATTTATACATTAAAATGATTGTCGTTAACGTAATACTTAAAACAATCATTATGCCACCCATTGTCGGAGTACCGGATTTTTTCATATGCGATTCTGGGCCTTCTTCCCGAATGCTCTGTCCGAATTTTAGTCTACGTAAAAAAGGAATAAATATAGGACATAGTAGGACGGTTATTAAAAAGCTTATTGCAAGTGTCATAATAACAATGTATAGACTCATCAGTTACCTATTCCTCCTTAATTAGAAGCCGTCCCATTACTATTCCATAATTTTTTGGATTATTTCTTCAAATTTCATCCCTCTTGAAGCTTTAAATAATAGTAATGTTTCCTCTTGTAAGTAATTTTGTAATAAATCGATAACTTCCTTCTTTGTTGCACAATGGTGACTTATCACAGAAGTGTTTTTACTCTGCAGTCGTTTTGTAATCTCAATTGCGTGTTCTCCAAAAGTAATTACAAAATCGATTGGTTTTTCAATTGTATTTGCAACAGATTGATGCATCTGGTTTGAATAAGTTCCTAATTCTAGTATATCCCCTAGGACAAGTCCTTTATGTTTAAAACCTTCTAATTGTTTTACAACCTCTATAGCTGCCTTCATAGAAGTTGCTGAAGCATTATATGCATCGTTTATAATCGATACGCCATTTTTACCTTGAATCCTTTCAAAGCGCATCGTTGTATGTTCAAGCATATCCAAACCTTTTTGAATTGTTTTATGGTCTAGACCTAGCCGACTAGCAATCACTATCGCAAGCGTAGCATTTTTTGCATGATGTTTTCCTAATAAAGGAACCGAATAGTCTTCATCATTTATTTTAAATAAGGTTGACTGTTCACATATTTGTATATCTGAAATATTTACCACATTTGTTTTCGCAAATCCACAAGTGATGACATTTTTCTCATCCGAGACTGACTTTAATAAAGGTTCATCGCCATCTATAACCAAAAATCCATTTTGATTTAGTCCATTTCGTATTTCAAGTTTTGCTCTAGCAATCCCTTCTCTTGATTCAAGATGTTCAATATGGGATTCACCAATATTTGTAATGATGGCAAAATTGGGCTGAGCAATATTAGTAAGTAAGTCGATCTCACCAAAATCATTCATTCCCATTTCTACGACTAGAACTTCTGTGTCCCGAGGCATTTCTAGAATAGTGATCGGTAACCCAATATGATTATTAAAATTTCCTTTCGTTGCATGGGTTTTATGTTCTATTTTTAAAATAGATTTAACGAGATCCTTCGTAGTCGTTTTTCCATTTGAACCAGTTATTCCGATTACAATTGGATCTATATCATTTCGATAGCTATTAGCTAGATTTTGCATTGCTTTTAATGTGTCCGAAACGAAAAAAAAGATGAAGGATGCTGGCACATTGCTTGGTAGCTTTTCTTTTTCATCCCATAAAGCTGCAATAGCACCATGTTGAATAGCTTGATTGATAAAGTCATGCCCATTGAATGTGTCTCCAACAATTGGAATAAATAAAGCATGCTTTTTTTCGTCTCGACTATCTGTCATGATATCGTTTATTTTTAATTCTTTTTGAATTTGTCCTTGATAGGAAGGAAAAATATTTTGTAAAAATTCTAAAGTAAACACTTAATTGGTTCCCTTCTGTCTGATTGCTTCTTCTGCGACAATGCGGTCATCAAAATCGTAACGAACCCCGTTAATCTCTTGATATGTTTCATGACCCTTTCCAGCAATAAGTACAATATCGCCAGCTTCAGCCATGTTTATTCCATATTGAATTGCCTCTTTCCGATTTTCTATTACAGTATAATTTGTGTCCACTAATCCATTTGTCATATCTTGTAAAATGGCTCCCGGTTCTTCTGTACGTGGATTATCGGAAGTAAGTATGGCTAGATCACTATATTTGGTTGCAACTTTTGCCATTAATGGGCGTTTCGTCCGATCTCTGTCTCCGCCAGTACCCACAATTGTAAAGATCCTTTGTTTCGCAAACTCCTTGACCGTTTGTAAAACATTTTCTAAAGAATCAGGAGTATGTGCATAATCGACAATTACTGCAAAATTTTGTCCCGCAGTAACTTGTTCAAACCTTCCGTCTACTCCCCGGATTTTTTCTAACGCATATTTTATTGTCTCTAATGAAACTTTACGCAAAATAGCTACAGATGCAGCAGCTAACATATTATAAATATTAAATGTCCCGATCAGATTGCTTCGGATCGTCGTTTCGCCTACCGGTGTTTTTAATGTAAATGTCGTATTTTTTAATTGAAAAGAAATATTTGTTGCCATTACATCAGCGTTTGTTTGGATGCCATATGTTATTACAGGTTGTGCAGTGCTATTTTGTATTACTTTACTATGATCATCATCTACATTTAATACAGCAAATTTTTTATTTTTATATGAATTACCAAGTCCCGTAAACAGTAATGTTTTTGCACGTAAGTAATCATCCATATCTTTATGGTAATCGAGATGATCTTGACTTAAGTTCGTAAATACAGCAATATCAAAATCAGAACCGTATACACGCCCTAAATCAAGTGCATGGGAGGAAACTTCCATCATTACTATATCTACTTCTTCTCTCGCCATCTTATGAAAGTTATGTTGTAAATGAAGCGCATCCGGCGTAGTATTTGTTATTCCATACACTTTGTCACCAATTTTCATTTGAATCGTACCAATTAGCCCGGTTTTCTTACCGTGTGCTTTGAAAATTTCTTCCAATAAATATGTTGTTGTTGTTTTGCCATTGGTACCTGTTATCCCGATTAAAGGGAAGTTATGTGTCGGATGATGATAAAATTCAGTAGCCAAAATAGCAAGCGCTTTTGTTGTATCTGGTACGATAATTGTAATCGCAGGAGATACATCGAGTGGCTTTTCAGAAACGATAGCAACTGCCCCACTTTGGGCAGCTTGCTTGGCAAATGAATGCCCGTCTACTGTAAAACCTTTAATACAAACAAACATATCCCCTTTTTCAATTTCACGATTATCCATTTTGATTCCGTTAATATCTATATTCTTTATATCTTGATTTGTTGAATAAAACGGCAAAGCCGAAAGAAGTTTTTGTAACTGCATCGTAAATACCTTCTTTGCGTTATTTTTTCATAGCGATTTCTATTATAACAGAAATTAATTATTTTCACGATTTATTTATTAGATAAATAGACTCTTATTTTAGCGCCTTCTTCTACTTTCGTTCCAGCCTCTGGAGATTGGTCAAGTATTCGTTCACCTTCACCATGAACTTCAATGGTAAAGTTAGATAAATCTTGGATAAGATCGTCTTTCGTTAATCCAACTAAATCAGGTACCCGTACTTTCGGTTGTTCAGGCCACACATACTCCTTTTCAATTTCTTCTTTCCTAGGTGGAACATCAAGTGTACGCAAGCTATCACCAATAACTCTCCCGACAATTGGCGCTGCAACAACTCCACCAAATTGTATCGTATTTTTCGGGTTATCGATTGCTACTAAAACGACAATCTGTGGATCATCAGCAGGAGCAAAACCAATAAACGATACAATATGGTTATTAGACATATATCTACCGTCCGAACCGACTTTTTGGGCGGTTCCGGTTTTCCCCCCTACTCGGTATCCATCCACATAAGCAGGGCGACCCGTCCCTTTTGCTACTACACTTTCTAGTGCATTGCGCACCTGTTCGGATGTCGATTCAGAAATTACCTTTTCTTTTAAGATTGGTTCTGTTCTTTCAACTACCTCATTTGTAACAGGATCAATCCACTCTTTAGCAATAAAAGGTTCATATAAATATCCACCATTTATTGTTGCTGCAACTGCCATCACTTGTTGGATAGGGGTGACAGAAACTCCTTGTCCAAAAGATGTCGTTGCAAGTTCCACAGGACCAACTTGCTCAGGTTTAAACAAAATTCCTGTACCCTCACCTTGTAAATCAATTCCAGTTTTTGATCCAAAACCAAATTTACGAATATAGTTAAACAGTTTTTTATCTCCTAGTTTTGAGCCAATATGAACAAACCCAGGGTTACAGGAGTTTTGGACAACTTCAAGCATTGTTTGACTACCATGCCCCCCTGCTTTCCAACATCTAAGTCTAGCTCCTCCAACCATAACATGACCTCGATCATGAAATGAATCTTTTTCAAGATCAATAAGTTCTTCTTCTAGTGCAGCTGCAAGTGTTATAATCTTAAATGTCGAACCAGGCTCAAACGTACTCCAAATTGGTAAATTACGATCGAAAATATGTTGATCAACTTCTGTATATCTGGCTGGATGAAAATTAGGTCGAGTTGACATACCGAGCACTCCACCAGTTTTGGGATCGACAGCTATCGCTAGAGCCCCATCAGGATTGTATTTTAGTTCCGCAAGATCTAGTTCTCTTTCAATAATCGTCTGAACATTTAAATCTATCGTTGTCTTTAAGTGTAAACCGTCTTTTGGTGGCTTATACACATTCGCGGAATCTTTTATTTGCCCACCTTTTGCATCAGAATAATAGGACAAACTACCATTCGTCCCTTTTAGCTTTTCATCATATTCTAATTCAAGTCCCATTAATCCCTGATTATCAATTCCAGTAAATCCGAGCACATGGGATAAATAGTCATCATATGGATAATGTCTTTTTGAATCCTTCGCTAAATAAACTCCATCTAAATTTAATACTTCCAATTGTTCCTCTTGTTCTTCGGAAATTTTTCTACCTTTTGGATGAATTTCCACACTGGAAGCATTTTTTGTAACATACTCATATGCTTCTTTATCGGTTAAATCAAGTATTTCCGCTAAATGTTCTGCCGTTTTTTGCTTCTCAGTAATTTGTCTCGGGATTAGGATAACAGAAGGTGCGGAAATATTTTTTGTTAATTCATTGCCGTTCGCATCTAATATATTTCCACGATCAGCACGAAACGTAATATCTCTTAACCAAGATTCTGTCGCCTTGTCTGTTATTTCTTGTCCAATAACAAATTGGACATACCCTAAACGAATGAGAATGACAACAATAATAAAAGCAAAGAGCAAAAAAGTAAAAATGATTCTTTTTTTAACCATAAAAGTAGATACATGCTTCTTCATAAAAAAACTCCTTATGTTTATTAGCTTGTATCTACTATATGAATTTTTGATGTAATTAGAACGATTTTCATTGAGTAAATTGTTAGAGAACTTGGCTTCTCGCCAAGCCTTGTCGAGAACTAAAGTTGCACTTATGCAGTAGGAAAGTTTTATGCTTTCTTTTCTGCCTAGAAATTAACTAGCCAACATTTAGTCATCAATAGGAGGAGCAAGTTCTACTTTTAACGTCGTCTTGTCAGTAATTTTTTTATCCTCTTCTATTGACTGTTTTTTAACATATCCAACCCCAGATGTTTCGACGTTAATTCCTAATAAATTTGCTAAAGATAGAACATCACGATGTGACCATCCAATTATGTCGGGCATTGTAGGTTTATTTGTTAGCAACATTATTCTTTGTTTCGGAAAAAATTTATCTCCTTCATCAAAATTAGCTGCTACTATTTTTTCTCCATTACCAATAACCGTTATATTTGCACCTGTTTTCTCTAATTGCTTGGATACTGCCTTTACATCTTTATTAAGTACGGATGGAAATATCGCCATCTCAGCAGTCAATTGTTCTGTCTCTTTATCAGGTTCAATATTCAAGTAATGTAATCCATTTTCCATAACATTGTTAAATATAAATGAAACTGGATCTGAGCCTGATTCCCCTTCTTCTAATTTTGGCTGTTTTACAGATACGTGCATGATTAACTGCGGATCATCTTTTGGTGCCATGCCGAGAAATGAAAAAATATTATTGTCATCTCCTCTTAAATAACCTTTTCCATTTGAATTAGGAATTTGAGCTGTACCAGTTTTTCCTGCTACCGTATAGTCATCTAAACGGTAAGGTTTTCCAGTTCCATCTTTTGAATTAACAACTGATTCTAAGAGGTCTAACATCTGTGTTGCGGTCTCTTCCGATATTGGTTCACCGACGACAACGGGCTCTTTCTCCTCTATAACGTCTCCCGTATTTGAGTCGACAATTTTTTGAATGACGTAAGGTTTAACCATCTTGCCTTTATTTGCAATAGCTGAAGCTGCTTTTACTTGCTGAATTGGTGTAGTAGTGCTCCCTTGACCAAATGCAACTCTTAATTTTTCAGAGGGCCAGTTATATAAAATTTTCCCAGCTACCTCATTCGGTAAATCAATATCCGTTTTTTTATCAAAATCGAATCGTTCCAGATACTCTAAAAATGTTTCTGTACCCATTTTCTCCCAAACCAGTTTCGATGCAGCCACATTCGACGAACGACGAAATCCTTCATCAAACGAAATTGATCCCCAGCCAGCTCCTTGATTATGGTCATTGATCGGTTCAATTTTTTCATTTACAACGTATCGTCCTGACTGATAATATTCATCGCCATTATAATTTCCCGAATCAATTGCAGCAGCCCATGTGAACATCTTAGTCGTTGAACCCGGTTCAAACGGTGTTGAAATAACATCATTATACCAATTTTCCACATCTTCAGGGTTATTCGGATTAAAACTCGGCCTGTTTCCTAGCGCAAGAATAGCACCTGTTTTAGGATCCATTACCACAGCCGTTATCCGTTCTGGATCATATTTCTCATCAACTTGTGACAGAGCATCCTCTAAAAGAGTTTGAATTTTTTGATCGATCGTTAAATAAATATCATGTCCGTCTTCTGGCTTTCGAATGACCTCTTTTGGTTCTACCAACTTCTTATTATATCGATCTCGTTGATATTTTAAAAAACCATCTGTTCCACCTAATAGTTTGTTCTTTGCATTTTCAACCCCTGTAACGCCTATCAGCTCTTCTGTTTCCTCATCTTCCTGTGCAAATCCAATAATATGAGAAGCAAACATCCCATTTGGATAATAGCGAATTGCTTCTTCTAGAAAGTAAATTCCCGGTAAATGTAATGATTTAATTTCTTCCATCGTCTGTTGAGAAAGATTTTTACCAGTTTTACCAAACTCTACTTGGAACCTTTTTTCTTTGATACCTTTTTCAATTGTTTCCTGTATTTCTGTTTCCTTTAAATCTAAGAAAGGAGCCAGCTTCTCTGCAGTTTTTTGGGGATCAACTACATGCTTTGGCTCCTTTTGTTTTTTTGAATATTCAGGATCAAGTATAGCGTATATTCGATATGCAGGACGGTTATATGCTAGAGTCATCCCACTATGATCGTATATTTCTCCCCGTTCGGCAGGAAGGACAACGGAAGTTTCTCGTTTATCTTTTGCCCATTCTGTTAAAGATACATCGCTTACGACTCCAGTTGCCTGAATATAAATATATCTACCGGAAACAATAAGAAAAAGAAACATGAAAAAAATCATCAACAAGCTAGCAACTATATTTGTACTTTTATTTTTTTTCATTGTTTTCAACCTTACCTTACTGGATTAATTATTAATTGGAAGCCCGTTTGACTTTCGCATCCTGAATTTTTAAACCATTTTCTTTTGCAATCTGCGTAATTCTTTCAGGCTTACTTAACTCCTTTACTTCAAAATATAAACTTTCATTTTGTAGTTGTTGTTGGTTTACTTGATATTCTAACGTTTGTAATTCTCGATTCAACTTATCAGTTGATGAAGAAAAGGATACCATATAAATTCCAACGCAAAGTAGTAAAATCCCAAAGAAAGCATAAATAACCTTTTCCCCTTTTGTTATCCAAGCTTTTTTCTTAACTCGTACAACGATCTTTTTTTGTTGTTGTTTACTTGGCTGCTGAAAGTCATGCTGCCAATTTTTGGCATGATTCGAATTCATTATCCCTCATCCTTCCTCGAATTTTTATTAATCATTTTAAATCTTTAATTTTTTCTACTACTCTTAACTTTGCAGATCTAGCTCTGCGATTATGTTTTATTTCATCCTCAGTCGGTGTAATTGGCTTGCTCGTAATCCGTTTAAATGGCGCTTTAAATTCTTCCGGCATGATTGGTAAACCTCTAGGAACTTGTTTTTCTGTACTCAACTTTTTAAAAACTTGTTTGCAAATTCTATCTTCTAATGAGTGAAAAGTAATTACAGAAATTCTTCCCCCAATTGAAATAACTTCCGCAGCTTGATGTAGAGCATCGTTGAAACTTTCAAGTTCATCATTAACAGCAATTCTTATCGCTTGAAATACCCGCTTTGCTGGATGTCCTCCTGATCGTCTTGCAGGAGCCGGGATAGAATCTTTAATTATTTCAACTAGTTCATGCGTTGTTTCTATCGCTTTTCTCTCTCTTTGTCGTTCAATATTTCGGGCTATTTGTTTCGAAAACTTTTCTTCACCATATGTAAAAAAAATTTTGATTAATTGTTCATATGTCCATGTATTAACAACATCATATGCTGTTAAATCTGCTCTTTGATCCATTCGCATATCAAGTTTTGCATCATGTTGATAGCTGAATCCCCGTTCTCCTTGATCAAGTTGGGGAGAGGATACACCTAAATCGAATAAAATCCCATCTACATTATGTATCTGCTTTTTCGCAAGCTCCGCTTTTAAATGCCTGAAATTTGCATGAATTAATAATGTACGATCACCAGGCAATACTTCTTTCGCTGCCTTAATCGCCTCGATATCTTGATCAAAACCGATTAAGAGCCCGTCTTTATTTAGTTTCGATACAATTCCACTCGCATGCCCTGCCCGACCAAGTGTACAGTCAATATATGTTCCATTTTCCTTTATTTCTAGACTTTCAATCGCTTCCCTCTTTAAAACACTTTCATGTTTATTCATACATCCACCTACTTTTTATATATCAAAGTCCAGTAAATTTTCCGCAATTTCAGCAAATGATTCTTCCGACTCTGTGAAGTAATCTTCCCAAATTTCTTTAGCCCATACTTCTACACGTCCGGAAACTCCGATTACGACACATTCCTTTTCTAATTTAGAATAATTTCTAAGTGTTTGCGGTATATTTATTCTCCCTTGCTTGTCCACTTCACATTCAACGGCACCAGAAAAGAAAAAACGTGTGAAGCTTCGTGCATCTTTTTTAGTAAGTGGTAGTTTTTTTAATTTTCCCTCTAATATTTTCCATTCTTCCATTGGATAAGCAAATAAACATTTATCAAGCCCACGAGTTAATACAAAGCTCTCACCGAGCCCTTCGCGAAACTTTGCAGGGACAATCATACGTCCTTTCATATCAATGTTATGTTGATATTCTCCCATAAACATGTTCATTCACCACTTCCATGTCCCTATTTTACCACAATCCCCCACAATCTACCACTTATTTTTTATGGAAATTTTTACTTTTTAGATTAATAGGTCTATTGGACTATTTTGCAATCAAAAAAACTCTCACTAATAACTGAGGACTAGTGAGAGTGAAGACTATTAAAATATGAATTTAAATACACAAGATTGTGGTTTTCATGAAAAGACAATTCTTTTTCCAATAGTTTATTAATAAATCCAATTCCATATTCATTTATAAATGGGAGCGGACTCCATACTCGTTCTTGAAGAAGCTGATTTGGTTTTAATTGATTACCAATTTCAGTATATTGTTCTAGTTCTAGTTCATATCTTTCTTCTAACTTTAACTTTGTTTTATTTTCTAAATAAGCTAATTGGTTTTGAATAAGACGAATATTTTTCCGAGCTTCATTAGCTAGATCCGGACTAATGGTTTCAGCTAATTGTTGCAGTGGGAAATGTAGTTTATCAACTTTTTCTTTGACACCATCAAATACTGTTTCAATTGGCGGTGTTTCTTGGGTCATCAACCAATTTATTTTAACATCATCCACTCCATGTTCGAGTACGTGCTCAGGTTCTAATACCCTTGTCGTTAAAAGCTTCTCAATTCTATTTGTAATATATGTGAATTTCAACCTTGGAAAAACTGGAGGGACATGAAGATTTTCGTCATACGCTCGGAATGCACCCCTCAATGCCGCCCAATAACTAATTTCTCCATCTCCACCAACAAAGGCCAGTGTTGGAAATAATGTTTCTTGCATAATTGGTCGAGTCACAACATTATTACTAAGCCTCTCTGGTTCTTCTTCTGCCGTTTGGATTAATTGATCGGTAGTTAATACTAACTCCTCGTTTTTTCCGACCCAAAGATCGCCCTCTCGTTTAAGTAGGATTCTTTCATTATTCGCATCATGATAAAAAAGGTGGGCATCATCTATCTCAGCCTCTAAAGATGGTGCATATCCTTTTTGGTGTAGCTTTTGAACTGCATTATATACGGAACTAGAAATATCAGGTTGACGGTAAATTAATTGTTTAAACGCTTTTCTTTCTAATTTCCTCACATCGGGATGGGCTGAATCTATCAACACAATACCTTGATTTGGGAATAACATGAAAATAAGTCGTGCAAAGAAATCGACATAAGACGTTGACTTTTGTAAGCACAATTGGATACATTCATATAAAGATTTTGTATGTTCTGTTTCCCTTAAATCACGAAAAGCATGCTTAATCCATTCTGCCGTTTTTTCTTTTTCTATCCTAACAGAAGAAATCGATTTTTTAAAGTATAACTGTTGAGGAGAAGTATGCTTATAAAGCTTTGTATCTTTGCTTGAATAAATATGATTAATTTCATCATAATCATGGTCTTCACCTGCAATCCAAAATACAGGAATAACCGGTATGTTTAATTGTTTTTCCTTTTGTTTTGCAAGTGTAAGAATTGAAATAACTTTGTTCAATGTATACATTGGCCCTGTCATTAAACCCGCCTGCTGTCCACCAATAACAACCACACTATTCGCATTTTTCAATCGTTCAATTTGCTCAAATACTTCTTGTGGTGCATCCCAATTTGCGTTCAGTTTATGTAATGTTTCCACTAATGCTTCTCGCTGAAAAGAACGTTTCCGCAAATCAGCTAGTCGCTCTTTACCAGCTTCAAATGGAGGATAATCAAAATAGGCTTGAATATTGTTATCTTGGTTTAAGTAATCTTGAACTAATTGATTTGTTAATTGTAATTGGATGGGCTTGATCCGCATGAACGCATACTCCTTTAATTTAATTTATCCATCTGTATTGTATCGGAAAAGAGGTATCATTGCATGTAATCTGTTTCAATGAAAATATTTTATATACATTCCTTGAATAATTTCATATGAAATTAATATTGAGTAAATAATTCCAAAGACTAAAAAGCTAATGCGTGTCAATACTTTTAAACCATTTCTTAAATTAACTTCCGTATGACGTTTCCACTGAAAAATTAATATGATAGATAATACAATAATTAAGAGGATTAACATGATTCCTACAACTGTTTGATTTAACAGTTTTTCTAATAAGAGAACAACTGCAATAATATAAAATATAGCTGTCCATTGCACCGTAAAATGAATCGCTTTCCACTTATGTTTCAATATAAAATTACTCATATAAAATACTATGATCGTGGAAATGACTGGAAATACGAGTAAAAAAATATATACATGATTATGTATAAGCTGTTGAACCATCAACGATTTTCTCCTTCTTTCTCTAAAGCTAAAATACTATAATATACAAATGTTGTGTAAGGCAACATTTTTCTTTTATCTACGTTTAAAATGTATCCGGAGATAGCTTCAATTTCTGTTTTTCTATTATTTATAATATCAGCTCGCATGGAGGAGGTGTTTTCTCCTGTATTTGTCGCCGTTTGTACGATTCGCTCCCAAGACGATTCCTCATCCAAGTTTAATACACTCACTGCTTCTTTGCATAATCTTTTGGCTAAATTGCGGATAGATTCGTTGTGAATAATTGAACCATTGGGTACATTAAATAATGCTGTTAAAGGGTTAATAACGGCATTAATAATTAATTTTTCTTTCAATAACATTTCCCAATTGTTCTTAGCTTCAAATGGGAATTCTTCCATATGTAATTGATTAACTAGATATTGAAGTTCTTTATGTTCACCTTTATAGGTGGCTATCTTTATATTTCCTCTACCTAAATGATCTACTCGATGATCATCTAGTCGACTTGCACCATGGTCAATTACACCAACATAAATTGAATTTAAAATATGATTCACTTTCTCAAGATGCCCCATTCCATTTTGTAAAAAGATAATTGGAATAGGCCTATTTATTTTTTCAATCATGGGTATCAGTTGATTTATTTCAGACTGTTTAACACAAATAAGGTAACAATCTTCTTTTTCTGCCTCTGACACAAGTTTTACTGAAATAGAAGTTTGCTTATAAGGAATTGAAGCTTTTAATACATGTAATTTCTGAGATTCAATTCGTTCTTTTTGTTGCTTCCTTTTTACATATAATGTTACTTGATGAATGTCAGCCAAATAACCACTCAATAGTAAACCAATGGATCCTCCACCGATAATTCCAATTTTCATTTTATCCTCACCTTATCGGAAATGTTCGATCAACACTTATAAAAAAATTATATACATTCATATAGAAAAAATGTATCAGTTGAATTTTTCGATATATTACATTATACAATTATTTATACTATAATAAATAAAAGAGATAAACAACATGTATTTGGAAAGGATAGGATCTTATATGGCAGGTGTAAAAGTAGAAAGACTTTTAGTCAACTATAAGACTTTAGAAGATTTTAAGCGATTTCAAGCATACGGAAACCAAGAATTGTCCATGTTAGAAGATCTGCAAAATGAAATTGTTGAAAACGATACTAAATCACCGTTTTATGGAATTTACTATGGTAATAATCTAGTAGCAAGAATGAGTCTTTATGAAAGATCAAAAGAGTACGATCACTATTTTAATCCACCTCAAGATTATTTAGTTTTATTTAAACTTGAAGTTTTACCTGATTATCGAAATAGAGGCTACGGTAAAATGCTAGTAGATTATGCAAAAAGTCTCCAATTACCTATTAAAACCAATCCAATTATTAATTCTCATAATTTCTGGGAAAAAATGGGTTTTGAAATGGCTTCCTACAATTTAGAAAGAGACTTAGGAGAAAACCCTTATATATGGATGCCGGAGGGTGTGAAAGAAGCAATTCAAGCTCCTCATAAAACTCCAAAAGATAAACACTCTTCTGGGGAAGCTGACATTTCAAACTAAATATCGAAAATAAAAATGAACATTAAGCAAATTAATGTTCATTTTTATTTTCAATCCATTCCCATAAACTTTTCATTTCTGTCCATGCTTCACGATACCGTTTTATTTCCTCTTCTAGTCGCTTATTTTCCTCTTGAAGCTGAAGAATAACTTGATGTTGCTCTTCTAAAAAACTTTCCTGGGATTTTCCAACATGATTTTTCACTCTTTCCAACATCGAGATTGCCGATTCTATCGTATGCCTCTCATCTAAATTTATTATTGTCGCTTTTTCATATAAAGACTGCTTGCGGTTATTTTTTGCTAAGTTAATCGCTTCAGTATGTTGTTTTCTTAGTGAAGCATTCCATCTGAATCCGCATGCAGCAGGGGTTCGTGATAAAGCTTCCCCAGCCTTTTTAAATGCCTCTAATTGGGTCTTACCACTACGTATATGACGAAGTACGATTTCTGCAAGCAGAATGTCCTCATCTTTTGTCCATGCATCTTGCCTAGGCCTGTTCATGATTCTCCTCCTCCACTATTTCTATCAATGTATGCAAGTATTTTGACTGATAGAATAGAAGGAGCGATTTTTAAAAAAATATCTAATAATAAATAGTAAATTCTCGCATGAAATCTTATTATTTGTTTTGAAATTGTTGAACTGCCTGTTTATGTTCCGCCGATGTCCAAAGACTAGCACATCTGGCAGATTCTTTTTCCATTTTTTCCATTAACGTTGGCACTGATAATGATTCTATATATTGACTTTTTAGATACGCCATTTGCTCAACCGTCTTACTTAAATATTCACGTAATAACTCCATTTCGTTTTCCCATTCGTTGGCTTGTACGATCTTATGAATCCAGCCTTTTTGCTTAAGTAACGTTGTATCATACATTCTACCTTCCGTTAACCATTGAAAAGCAAAACTAGGATGAACCTTCTCATAAAGTAATGCTCCTCCGCCCCATCCAGGTAATATTCCTAAGTTGGATTGGATAAAGCCAAATTTGGAGCCTTCTTTAGCTATTCGAATATCACAAGCAGTTGCAAGTTCACAACCCCCACCTAATGCGTTTCCTTGTAACAAACTTATTGTCGGAACAGGAAATGTTATCATTTGGAACAATACTTGCTTCATAGTATGTAATGTCCGATAAGCTTTCTCTTCATCGAGATCACCGTGGAAATCAGTTAAGTCACCTCCAGCACAAAACACGGAATCTCCTGCACTTTTAATTACTAAAAACTTAATTTGCCGTTCTTTTATTTCTTCTAAAACCTTTGATAATTCTTTCGCCATTTCCACCGAAATCGCATTTCTTTTTTCTGGTCGATTTAGCAATATAATACCGTATTCTTTTTCTTCATATGTAATTAACTTATTCAATTAAATCTCCTCTTTACTTCTAAATAATTCAACTTTCGCATCTCTTAGATCAGACCAAGCAGGAAATAAGATAAAACTTAGAATTCTTGCAAATAATAGCTCATCTTACACAATAGAAGGATACTGTGCAGTAGTGAAAATTTTTACTACTAACGAAATGTAGACAAGTTACAAAGTAAAATGCCGCTACGGAAATACACTCCGCTTTCCGTGGGCGGCTGATGAGCCCCTTCGTGCTACGCACTCGTGTCTCACCTAGGCCTATCCTCCCACAGGAGTCTCCGTGTATTTCCTTCGCTGGAAGGATACATGTTTTTCCAACTAGCGTAGGCAGAATACGTAGACTCCTGCGGGAACAGCAAACGGTTTTCGATGGGACGAACGATAGTGGCAGTCCCACGTGTCCGAAGACCCCGCAAAGGTAATTTAATGATGGCCGACTAAAAGCGTCCTTTGCGGACAACGTCGGCATACCCCTTGTCGGGGCAAGGAGGCTGAGGCCGTGCCCGCGGAAAGCGAAGTATTCTGCCGAAGCGGTATTTCATCACCAATTTAGCAAGGAAGTGAGCAAACACTTATTGTATTTCCGTAGCGGTATTTACATCGCAACTTTGTTTGATATTTACAAAGAAAATTACTCAGTTACTGCACAGTTTACGGAAAATGCTTAACTTAAATACAACGTAAATAACGAAAGTGCCTTGTATTATAGTTGTAACCAAATTGGCAGCGCAAAGTCAATTTGGAAAAATACATTTTCACCGTGCTTAATAAACCAATCCAAACCCTTATTGTAACGATACGAAAGTTCGATTCATTATATTTTATACATAATCATAACATATCTAATAGTGCGTGTTCAAAAAGGAGGATAAAAAGGACCAAGAAGTTCGAGGCGGCGCAGCTCCCGGCAGCGGAATGTATGCTTTTAAATACATGAGCAAAGATCTTGCACGCAGAAAAAGTGCTTTCCTTTTTCAAGGAGCGGAAAAGCAAGCATTCGTGCGAAATTCGCAGTGTCATTTTTACCGGACTTTTTGAACGTCCTCTAATACGTTTATTGAAGAATCAAAAAAACAGACCACAGCAATTGTGATCTGTTTTTCTTAGTTTTCTACTACTTCTTTTCCATCGTAATGCCCACAAGCTTTACATACATGGTGAGGTTTTGTTAATTCACCACAGTTTGAACATTCAATTAAACCAGGTACATGTAATTTTTTATGAGTACGACGTTGTTTCGTTACTTTTTTGGAAGTTCTTCTTTTAGGCACAGCCATGACGGTACACCCCCTTCAAACTTAAACTAAATCAAACGATTATTCTTGTCTTCGCTTATTATTATCCAATAAATTTTGTAATTTCGCTAAACGAGGATCAATCGTGTTTTCTTTTTCGGCTTCATATTTCTCTTGTTCATAAAACGTCCAGCCTTCTCCTTCTTCCAGTGCTTTTTCATCGGAAAAAACACGATAAGGAGTTTCCAGAATAATATTTTCCTTTATATAAGGTGTCAAGTCAATCGTTTCTTCAGTTAGTGGATGTACACCATCCTCTTCGTCCTTTTCATCAAGATTATTAGATGTAGAAAAAATTTCTGTCGCCTCAAATTCAAAAGGATAGGTTACATCTACTAAAGTACGTGCACAAGGTAAAATCATCTTACCTTTTATTGAAAAAGAAAAAATGAATTCATCCTTATCTATTGTACACATTCCTCTGACTCTGACAGGATCGATTTGTTTAATGTCGTTGTTTAACGTTTCTAATTCCGATACGTCGACAATTTCATCAAACATAAAAGGTCCATCAAATGCATTATTCCTTATTTCCATTGTCGAAAACTTCATTATTATCACCTCTAGGCAACAAGAGTTATTTTAAAAGGAATTTCACTTTTTGTCAACCATTTTGAAACAATCTTTTAATATAGTTCCTTTTTAATTTGCAAGTTAACATAAATATATTACTTAACCAATTTTCTCATGTTACTTCAACTAATATAATGCACGAGATATAGTGGGAACTAAGATATTTGTCTGTTTCCCTTGTGCTTTGCTACAATGATGTTAATAACTGATGAGGAGCTGTTTTTATGAAAGCATGTGGTGTAATCGTTGAATATAATCCCTTTCATAATGGCCATCTGTATCATTTAAAACAAGCCAAAAAAGTATCAAATGCAAATTGTATTATCGCAATAATGAGTGGTTCTTTTTTACAACGCGGGGAACCAGCAATCATCGATAAATTTCACCGTACAAAAGCAGCTCTTTCTGCTGGAGCAGATATGGTAATTGAATTACCCTATCCATTTGCTGTTCAAAGTAGTGCGCTTTTTGCTAAAGGGGCATTGTATACGCTAAATGAACTGCATGTTTCCTCGATTTGTTTTGGAAGTGAATCCGGCACGATAGAACCTTTTATAAATAGTGTCACCAAATTACGGGAAAACAAATCGCTTTATGACGAAACATTGCGCTCCTTCTTAGAACAAGGTTTTGCATTTCCAGAAGCAAGCAGTAAAGCTTATTATGCTATTGGAATGAATAGTATGGATATGATCCAACCAAACAACATCCTTGGACTTAGTTATGTTAAAACGATTATAGAAAATAATCTTCCAATTAAACCACTTACGACGAAACGAATTAATAACCATTATCATGACGAAAAAATCACCAACGAGATTGCCAGTGCAACTAGTATTCGTAAAGAGTTAAGTAAGACTGGAATATCGTCTAAAATAACCGAAACCTTGCCTACTGAAAGCTTGAATCAATTGCAAACATATATAGACAAATCTACTCTTTGGCATTCATGGGAACATTATTTTCCATTACTTCATTATCGTGTAATGACGATGACAAAAGAGGAACTAAGTAATATTCACGGTGTTACAGAAGGGTTAGAACACCGGATTAGAAAAACAGCTGAAAAAGCAATTTCGTTTTATGACTGGCTAGAAAAAATAAAAACGAAACGATATACAAAAGTTCGCTTGCAACGAATATTTGTACATATCTTAACAAATACGACGAAAAAAGCCATTTCTTCAATTGTTCAAACAGAGAAAATACCATATATTCGGCTTTTAGGGATGTCAAAAAAAGGACAAGCTTATTTACATGCCAATAAGAAAAACATCGACGTGCCAATTATTACAAATTTAAATAAACAAACTCGTAAGCTTCTTTATTTAGATGAAAAAGCAACGCATGTTTATTACAGTGTTCTTCCCGCCAAATTTAGAAGTCAATTACGAACTCAAGAATTTAAATTACCTATTTTTTATGACTAATGCTCTTTAGGATCAAGCTGTTTCAAAAAGTTAAGGGCATCGTCAAACGTATCGACTGGAACAATTTTCATAGATGTATTTATTTTTTTTGCTGTTTCTCTGGCTACTTCGTAATTGGAATCTTTTTCCCCTTGTTCATTTGGTGCGAAAAAGATTTCAATCCCTTCTCGATCAGCTGCAACCACTTTTTTATCAATTCCACCGATTCGAATTACTTTACCCTCAAAATCAATTTCTCCAGTGCCTGCAATGTGGTACCCTTTTGTAATATCTTCTTCTGTTAATTGATTATATATTTCAAGTGCAAACATCAAACCAGCACTAGGGCCACCGATATTACCGCTTTTAATATGTACTGGTGGATCCACTGTTACTTTCTGTTCCGTAACCAACTGAATGCCTATCCCAACCTTGTCGTTGTCATCAGGAAATGATACTACTTCAATAAATTCGGTCATATGTTTACCATCCCTATCGATATCAAGTTTGATCTTTTCTCCGGCCTTTTTTAAAAGTACATATTCCACTAAATCATTTGCTTCTTTCATTTCTTGATCGTCGACTTTGTTAATTCTATCGCCTGGTTGCAAAATGCCGTCTGCAGGCATATTTTCAACAACACCAACAATATATATACCTTTTTGTTCAATTGTATATTCTGCACCCGCAGCCCGGTATGCAACTACGGTTGAAGATTGTTGAGAATTCTCCATCAGCATCATTTGATGTCGCATATATTCTTCATCTGAAATCCCTTCTGGCCTTGCTTCTTCAATAGGAATAATCTCATGGAAGGCACGGAGTTTCGCAAGTAAAAACCCAATTGGCGTTGCTTGTCCTCCACTTACAGTTACTAAATGTAGGTCTCCCTTCGCTTCCACACCATTATCAACTTCCACTATATTTTCTAAACTATCTACATGTCCTGGTTTATATATATAATAGGGGAGATCGTAAGTAATTAATAAGAAAAAAATTAAACTTATCATCAAAGAATAAATTACCGCTCTTTTTGAAATCCTCATCATCGTCACCTTCCACTATTTAAAACTCAAAAAAAGCCTAATACAAATATATATCATAAACAAGTATAGTATTCGCGTATAGTAGAAAAGACAAGTATATTTCTCTTACCAGCGTTTTCTTCCTATTTCGAAGGAGGTAATTCATTGGGTCAACAGCTTAAAACTATTTTTCTAGCACTTTCTACTCTGTTATTAACTTTATCATTAATTCTATACCCTGAAGAGTCCCTTCATGCAAGTATTCGAGGACTTCACACATGGGGAGAAGTAGTATTTCCATCCTTACTACCATTTTTTATTATGGCTGAATTATTAATTAGTTTCGGTATCGTGCAATTTGTTGGTGTACTCTTTGAACCAATCATGCGTCCCATTTTTAATGTACCAGGTGTTGGCAGTTTTGCTTGGATGGTTGGAATGGCTAGTGGGTATCCATCCGGAGCAAAAATAAGCGCTTCTTTAAGGGAAAAAGAAGAAATTTCCCGAATCGAAGCGGAAAGACTCGTATCATTTTCCAATGCATCAAGTCCATTATTCATCTTTGGTGCGATTGCAGTCGGATTTTTGCATAATGCTGAACTTGGCCTGTTAATTGCAGTTTGCCATTATGTTAGTAATACGATTGTAGGAATTTGTATGCGATTTTATGGTAAAAAACGAGACAAGCAAAAGAAAAAAAATACATCCCATAAAAACTTATTACTTAGAGCATTTCGAATAATGCATGATACAAGATTAAAAGACGATCGACCAATTGGTCAAGTTCTCGGGGATGCAGTTATTTCATCCATTCAAACATTAATAATGGTTGGTGGTTTCATTATGCTTTTTTCTGTAATAACAACTTTGCTTCATATTATCCATGTTACCGATTTAATCTCAACAATTATAAATCCTATACTTCAACTATTACAAGTTCCTGTCGAAATAACAGTACCTATAATTACAGGGATCTTTGAAGTGACCATGGGAATTGAGATGATTTCAAAATTAACAGGCACCCCGTTAGTTATGCAGCTTGCAGTAATCAGTTTTATTTTGGGTTTTAACGGATTTTCTATTCAAGCACAAGTTGCAAGCATTCTTGCAAAAACAGATATACGCTTTTTACCTTATTTTTTTGCAAGGCTTCTCCATGCAACAATCGCTTGTTTATTTACAATAATCTTATATAAAACACACTTTGAAAATAAATTAATCATTGAAGACGCAATTGCCATAGAAAAAAGTAACCATTCTTACCAGCTACTTGAACATCTAGCCAATATAGGACCATTAATAACAATCGGAAGTACTTTTCTTGCTATATGTATATTGGGTAAACGATTAATAAAAAATTAATCTTTCTAAATACTATTATTTAAATTTTTCAGTTAATGCCTCCATCACAATTTTCGGAACTAAGTCACTAATATTACCATGGTATTTCGCAACTTCTTTCACGATACTAGAGCTTAAAAATGAATATTGATTATTCGTCATCATAAAAAATGTATCAATTTCAGGTTCAAGTCTTTTATTCATCGATGTAATTTGCATTTCAAATTCAAAATCACTAACAGCTCGTAAACCTCGTAAAACAGCATGGGCTTTCTGTTCACGTGCATAATCAACTAAAAGTCCATCTGAGACATCAACTGTAACATTAGGGATGTCTTTTGTTGATTCTTCAATTAGATAAATACGTTCTTCAACTGAAAAAAGTGGTGTTTTAGATTGATTGTTAAAAATAGTTACGATAACCTCATCAAAAACTTTTGCTCCCCTTTGGATAATATCCAAATGACCGTTAGTAATTGGATCAAAACTTCCCGGACAAATTGCTAATTTCTTTTCCATTTTACTTCCCCCTTGACTTTTTTTGTAAAATCGTGATGCTTGTCGTTTCATTGTATTTTTTTTCAGAAAGTCGTTCAAATGTTTCGATGTTATGAGAAATTTTTTGTTCTGGCCGATGTTCTATATACATTTTTCCTTTTGATTGTAACAGATCATTATCCGCTATGTAATCGATTACTTTTTGATAAAAACCTTTATCATACGGTGGATCAAGAATAATTAAATCAAACTGGAGATTTTTTTTCGATAAAATTTGGAGTGCTCGATAAGCATCATTACGATAAATCTCACATTGGGACTCTATGTTCAGCAGCTCCACATTTTTATGTATAATTCGGATAGCAGTAGCGGATTTTTCGATAAAAATAACCTTGTCCATTCCCCTACTAATCGCTTCAATTCCTAAAGATCCACTACCAGCAAACAAGTCAAGACAAAGTCCTCCTTCAAAAAAAGGACCTAACATATGAAAGATGGATTCTTTTACCTTATCACTTGTCGGTCTCGTGTTTGAACCGGAGACGGCCTTCAGATGTCGACCTTTAAATTCACCTGCTATTACACGCATTTGTACACCTCGCCTAAAGCTAACAAGATATTATCTATTTTAGAAAAGAAATAGACAATTATCAATGGTTAACTAAAAGTGCGTGTTCAAAAAGGAGGATAAAAAGGACCAAGAAGTTCGAGGCGGCGCAGCTCCCGTCAGCGGAATGTATGCTTTTAAATACATGAGCAAAGATCTGGCACGCAGAAAAAGTGCTTTCCTTTTTCAAGGAGCGGAAAAGCAAGCATTCGTGAGAAATTCGCAGTGTCAGTTTTACCGGACTTTTTGAACATCCTCTAAAAGAGTAACCGAACAATAATTAGAAAAACCTTTGTAGAATTTCTACAAAGGTTAAATACCCATTTTATAATCGTATAATTTAGCTTTATCTGGACGAGCGTTTTCAAAATCTGTTTTGAGAAACGGTTTATATGATCTATCAACTTTTGAAATAAAAGGTAATTTTATTAAATCTTCTTCCTTTTTGTCAATCTCGTCTTGGTTTACGTATAAAACCGCATAACGCATCTTTTTCGATACATAAATAACATTCCCGTACTTTTTTATATGCTTCAAATTTCTACGGTGTGCGAACCACACGATTATCCCTTGTCGACTCTTTTGCATCTGTATACTCCCAATCAAGTAATATTTTTCATAGAACATGTATTAGGATGCTTGACACCCACAAGAACCACCGCTGCCGCATCCTCCTGAAGAGCAACCACTATCAGTCAATGCTAACCCATCCTTAGGAACGATAATATGCTCGCTAACACTATGTGCAATTTGTTCACTGATTTCATCCAAGAAACTCTGTAAATTCCGTTCCGCTATCTTAAACGCAGCGACACTAGAATTCATATCCATTTTTCTTTTTGCGCTACGGACATTTTTCATTATTTCATTATAATCAGGATGATATCTTCCAAAACGCTGCACATCTTCGTAATGTTCTTTCATACGATTAAAAGCTCGTATTAGTTGCTGTGCCTCTTTATCATTCTGTAATGTATCGTAAGCATTTTGGTACTCATTCATTATATCAGAGGCTATTATCATTTTTGATAAACCTTCCGTTTTTTCAAGGATATCTATATACTCTAAAGTTGCTATCATTTTTCGTACCCCCATAGCACTATCTTACCACGCTTTACATATAAAGTGAACTGTACTGCGTGCTTATGGTTTTAACAAAAAGTTTTGTGTATAGTAGTATCGGTGAACTCCTACGCCAAGATGTGTATAATCATCATTAAGCAATGCCTCTCTATGTCCCTCACTATTAAGCCAACCCTCTACAGCAGCAGGTGCATCAGTATGTTGAGCGGCAATGTTTTCACCAGCAGATAAATAGTATACTTCCTTCTCTTCCAATCGTTCTTTTAAACCACTGCCATCTTGACTATAATGTGAGAAATAATTTTCTTCAAACATATCTTTACTATGCAAATAAGCTACTTCTGCAACCTGCTCATCTTTAATTAATGGTGATCCACCGTGTTGATACCTATAAATATTCGTTAAATCAAAAATTTGTTGCTCCATGCCTTGTTCAATTTCCTTCCAATCTGCTTCTGATAAGTAAGGTTCTTCTGGTAAGTTTCCTCGGTACTCCATTTCATAAAAACGCTGTGTTATAAGTGTTTCTCCTGTTAAAACCCGAATAGAGGAAAGTTGGTTCGTAAACGTATCAAAATATAATTGAACAAAAGTATCCTCAGATAGTTTCACCAGAGGAGTCATCTTCAAATCTGTCTCATTTAACAAAAATGTATAAAAAGTCAGACCTGGTTGATAAGTCACTTTATTTTTGAATTCGAAGTTTTCTCCTATTTCTTCATAATCTGCTCCAATTTTAAAAGGATCACTTTGAACCCCCTCACCTGTAGCAAAGATCGTTTGAACAGTATCATCTTCATCAGCTATACCAAATTGAATCAAATTTGTTTGCTCATCTGTATAAACCCACCACGTATAACCATAAGGGGTTAAATCCTTCCGAAATGGTTCTCCTAGTTGTTTTTCAATCTCATTGCTTGTCTTATTCATGAAACCAAACAGATCACCTTTTAACAGTTGTTTCGTTTCTTTTGTAGTTTGATTGGACTTTAATTTTGGCAGCTCCTCATATGTATCAAAAATAGCAATTTCTTTTGATAAAATATCATCATCTAGGATAAAATAAGCTCCAATAATAAGTAATAAAAATATTGATACAAAAATAAATAGTTTTCTCATAATAACCTCCATACATCATTGTATTCCCAACGATAAGTTTTATTAACCCTTCGTTTTGTTACAAATTTCGTCAACATCTTGAACTGTTGATATATTTTATTGCAAGTTATGTTTTTTTCAACTATCATTATTATAATGAGACTAAACAAGAGGTGTATAAAATGAAAATAGAAAACACAGGAATAGACAATAAAGTAATTGATATCGTACCTTTAAATCATATTATGGGTAAGCATGCTTTTATTCTTGGTGAAAGTTGGGATTATGAACGCGTTACATATGATTATAAAATTAATTCTCAAGAAAAAAACGTTACGTACTATATCCGTATTCAAGGTGAAGCGATCGAAGGTGACGTCGATAAAAAGGACGCAGTAATTAAACTAAAAACACCACTTTTGGGTAAGCACTACTACCCACATGGTATCGAATATGGTGAAGACGAAAACTTCCCTAAGAATTTAATAGAACGTGCAAATAAAATAGTCACTGGTGTAAATGAAGAGTTAGAAAGCTTTTTAAAGTAAGCTCTTCAAATTAACACAATTTTACCATAAAAGCACGTCATTATTTGTAGTTATTTGTTTACAAAATTATTAAACAGTAAAAGATTCTAATATCATTTAAAAAACTGTCCTCATGCTAGGACAGTTTTTTAAAACGCTTTTTATTGAAAACCAACGACATACGAATTTAGTTAATTAATACCCTAATATGGCTCGAATCATACTTGTAGTTTCTCCACCCTCATATATAATGTATAAGAATAAATATACCATAATTCCGGTAATTGCTGTAAAAAACCATATAATACTTGTAACTGGACCAATTTTTTTATGTTTTTTGAAATTACCTTTAAAAGCAAGTCGTAATGTAACTATACCAAAGATTGCGCCTGTCATCGACAAAATGATGTGGAATACTAAAAAGATCGTATAATAAATTTTAATATTATCGGGTCCACCAAAACTAGTATTACCAATAAAAATGGTTCTCGATACATAAATGATTAAAAACAGTAAGGCGCTTATTGCAGCTGCAACCATTGTTTTTTTATGTTGTTCTTTTTCTCCTTTAATAATAAATCTCCAACCAATTGCTACTAAAATTGCACTTAAAGCAATTAATAATGTACTAATAAAAGGCAAAATTTCCATTTAATAATTCCTTTCTTATCGTGTCGAACGTTTTACTTTGAATAAGGCAACGAATCTGGCATTGGATCGACACCCATATTCTTTTTGGAAAACCAACCAAAAAAGATCCATGCAATAACAAATCCATAAATTATTTGTTGTAAAAACATCATTATTATACCACCTAATTGCTGATCTTCTTGAGCACTTAAAGGTGAAAACATCTCGGCTCCTGACAACGTTCCAGATAAACCTATTAACACATCACTTGGCACACATAAACTAAGTGCTTGAATCCAAGCTCCTTGTGATGTATAAGCAGCATATAATGACTTTGATGAAAAAATCATTAAAGCACAGGCAATAGAAATAATTAGAATACTGCCTAGTAAATAACCCATTTTTATTAGTGGATTAAGTGTATTATAAGACTTAAGTGGTGTTACAATCGGCCACCACATACAAAAAGATAGAATAAATAAGATTATTGTTATTCCAAAGTGAGCAACAGGTGAACCTTTTGAAAAATCAAAGATAGCAGGTAAATGATATAATGAAAATAGACTATTAAATAAAGCTAAAGCGATTAAAGGATGTGTAAAAAACCTAAATAGAGGCTTAATAACTGGTAACTCTATAAATCGTTCGATAAACCATGTCGGTAAACCACGAATAAAGAAAATCGGTACAACAAAATACAAAATAGACATCTGGATCATGTGTGCACTCATCATGATATGAGATAATAAATCAACCGGCGCACCCTTAACAAGATAGAGTAAAATCAATCCAGTATAGAAAAATAACTGTTGATTAATGGTAGGTTTAGATACTTCACCAAATATTGATCGTTTTGGTCCAGTAATAATAAAATAGACTAACCCCAACATTATTATAAATGTTAGAAAATAAGGACTCCATAATGCCCGAAATCCAAATATTTGTATCTCTAACCACATTTTTAAAATCCACCTCTTTAACAATCTCTGCCAACTAAAAATAATTCCCACATTTATTATATTATATCGCATCTGGATTATTTTTCACACTTCACATGTGACAATTTACTAACGTTATTGGAATAATAAAAGTATAATTCACTATTTAATAATATTTTTTGTTTACGTATCTTATCATAGTAATTCAATTACATATCATTAAATGAATAAAAAAAACTGGAGAAAATTCTCCAGTTTTTTAAAAGTTTACCACCAAGTTATAACCATTAATCCTGCTAACGTTAAAAATGCAGCCCAGACACCACCATAAATTAATGTGGCAGGCATCGCATGACCTTTATCTTTCAAATGCATGAAATAATAGAACTGAAAACCAGCCTGCACAATCGCCATGATGAAAATAATAGGCACTACATACATGCTTGGTAAAGTGCCTGTTGCAACAATAGCAAAAGCGATGAGTGTAAAGATTATCATTAAAGCGAAGGAAATGAGCTGTTTTTGCATTTCTTCTTTGTTTTTCTGTCTATTAAACGATTCAGATTGGTTTAAATTTGTATTTTGCTCGTTTGTCATCGATTAACCCACCTTTCCCATTAAGTAAACTACTGTAAAGATGAATACCCAGACGACATCAATAAAGTGCCAGAATAAACTAAAGGTATTAAATTTTGGTGCGTTAAAAAGGTTTAAACCTCTTTTAGCATTTCGAATCAACAATGTAATTAACCAACAAATTCCAAATAAAACGTGTCCTCCATGAAATCCAACTAACGCATAAAATGCTGATCCAAAAGCAGAAGAACGGAAAGTAAATCCATAATCAGTAATGTAATGCGCAAACTCATAGACTTCACATGCTAAGAATCCAATACCGAGTAAACCGGTAATTCCTAACCATAAATACATCTTTTTAAAATCGTTATTACGCATATGATACATTGCATAAACGCTTGTAAGTGAACTTGTTAATAGCAACATTGTCATTACAAATACTAAACCTAAACCAAATAGTTCATCAGAGGAAGGACCCCCCGCAGTTGAATTTTTCAATGCGAGGTAAGTCCCAAATAAAGTTGCAAACAATACTGTTTCTCCACCAAGGAAAAACCACTGTCCAAAGAATTTATTTTTTCCTTCTAATGTAGCTTTTTCTGGTTCTGCTGGCATAACTTCTGGAAATAAGCTGCTATGATTATGACTCATCTTTTATTTAGCCTCCCCTTCTAATGCCTTTTGAAGTTCTTCTTTAGGGATATAGTAGCCATAATCATCTTTAAGTGATCGAACAACCATACAGCCTATTGAGAAGGCCATACCACCGTAAAGTGCTATATACCATAAGCTATGGTCTACTTGATATATAAATCCTATTCCTGCAACGAAGAATCCTAATCCCATTAAGAATGGTATGAATGAACCATTTGGCATATGAACATCATCTAATGGCTCTCCCGGAGGAATTTTTCCGTCTCCTTCCATCTTCTCAATCCATAATGGATCAAGTCCACGAACAAGTGGAAGTTGTTCAAAATTGTAGTACGGAGGTGGAGATGAAACAGACCATTCAAGTGTACGTCCATCCCATGGGTCAGCAGCTGCTTTTTCACCTTTGGCTGCTGTGTAAATAATATTGATAATAAATACTATTGATCCAACCCCCATTAAAAAGGCACCGATCGTACTTATAAAGTTACCCAATTCAAGTCCTTGGTCATGTAAAAATACCCAGTAACGGCGTGGCATTCCCATTAGACCTAAAAAGTGCTGGATAAAGAATGTTAAGTGGAATCCAATAAAGAATACCCAAAACGAAAATTTACCCATACCTTCATGCAAAATACGTCCGAACATTTTTGGCCACCAGTAGTGTAATCCACAGAAGATACCAAAAATAGTCCCTCCAACGATTACATAGTGGAAGTGTGCAACAACAAAGTACGTATCATGGTACTGATAGTCAGCAACGTTTGATCCTAACATAACCCCTGTCATTCCACCAATTGTAAAAGTTGGAATAAATCCAAGTGCCCAAAGCATCGCTGAATTAATGGTGACTTGACCGCCCCACATTGTGAGCAACCAGTTAAAAATCTTAATACCTGTTGGAACTGCTATCGCCATTGTACCAACAGCGAAGATCGAGTTAGCAACCGGTCCTAAACCTACTGTAAACATGTGGTGAGCCCAAACCATAAATCCTAAAAATGCAATTAGCATTGTTGCGAAAACCATTGCTGTATATCCAAACAATCTCTTTCTTGAGAAAGTTGCAAATATATCACTAAAGATACCGAATAACGGTAATATTAAAATATAAACTTCGGGGTGTCCGAATATCCAGAAGATATGCTGGTAAATAATCGTATTTCCACCCAAGGCAACATTAAAGAATGCAGTTCCAAACATACGATCAAACAGTAATAAGAATAAGTTAATAGTAAGTGGTGGGAACGCAAATAAGATTAAAACACTTGTAATAAATGTTGCCCACGTGAATAAAGGCATACGCATGTAAGTCATACCAGGTGCTCTCATTGTAACGATGGTAGCAATAAAGTTAATACCTCCCATTAATGTACCGGCACCGGCAATTTGTAGACCTAATATATAATAGTCAACACCATGACCTGGTGACTGCATGGCAAGTGATGCGTAAGATGTCCATCCTGCATCTGGTGCTCCACCAGTTAAGAAACTTACGTGTAGTAATAATCCTCCAAATAAGAATAACCAAAAACTAAGTGCGTTTAAAAATGGAAACGCAACATCTCGTGCTCCGATCTGTAACGGCATGGCAGCGTTCATCAACCCTATTAGTATGGGCATCCCTGCCAAAAATATCATTGTCGTACCGTGCATTGTAATCATTTCATTGTAGAAACCGGCACTTACAAAGTCATTTTCTGGTTTGATTAACTGCATACGAATAACGAGCGCTTCAAGTCCACCAAATATGAAAAACAAACCTCCACCCGCCAAGTACAAGTGAGCAATTTTCTTATGGTCTACCGTTGTAAGATAGTCCCACAAGAAAGCACCAAAGCTTCGTTTACCAGTAGCTGCAATACTCAAATTAACTACCTCCTATAGTGATAAATCTTTAAACTTTTATAAAGTTATTAGGATTGATCTTCCTTACTTTCAGCAGTAACACTAGATGGTTTTAACTGCAGTAAATACTCTGCAATCTTATCCGCCTCATCATCTGAAAGTTTAGGGTAAGCTCCAGTCATTAAGTTACCAGGTTTTAATGACTCCGGATTTTGAATCCATTTTACCAAGTTTTCCTTTGTTGGATCTAGAAATCCTGCAAATCTTGAACGGTCACCGAACTGAGTTAGGTCTGGACCGATCGGTACACTTCCAGCAGAATAGTTTTGTGTATCTGTTGCGTGACAACTTATGCACGCTTTCTCCTCGAATAGCTCTTTACCCTCTTGAGCAACTGGATCTAAATCAAGTTCTTCTGAATTAAAGTTTTGCATATCTGCAACCCATTGATCGTATTCTTCTTCACTTACAACGACAATTTTAAAGTCCATCAATGAGTGTGAAGGACCACAGAGTTCAGCACATTTTCCAAAATATACTCCCTCCTCGTAAGCTTCAATATACAATGTATTTTCGTTTTCCGGGTTAGCGTCTAGTTTTCCTGAAAGACTAGGTACCCAGAAAGAGTGAAGAACATCATTTGTAATTAAATGAATATAAACTTTAGTATTTACAGGAATATATAAGTCTTGGCTCGTTGCAATTTCTTCATTTTGATAGTCATAATGCCACCAGTATTGATTACCCGTAACATTAATATTAATATGGTCTGCTGCATCTGAATCATCTGCTAAATGAAACGTAGCAAACACAGTAGGAACCGCCATGATCACTACAAGAATAATCGGAATGATCGTCCAAACGGCTTCGAGCGTTTTATTTCCTTCTACCTGTTCAGGAGTAATAACAGGATCTCCCTTTTTCTTACGAAAACGCGTTAATACAATTACATACAAAACAATTACAACTAAAAATACAAACGTCATTACCACCGTTGTTAATATTATTAGTTGCATTGAAATATGTGCTCCATACCCTTTCGGTACAAGCGCTGTCAGATTGTCTCTACCACATCCTGATAGTACAAAGGCTAAAGAACCTAATAAAATAAAGGCTCTAAGTTTTCCCATCCAACCTTTCATGTATGCATACCTCTCTTTCTCATTTAATACTACATTGATTTTCATATAGGGCTGGTTTTTTTATTCTATATTATATAGTTACTATAATCATCGAAGAAAAAATAATGATGAGATAGCCTAATGAATAGAAAAAAACGATATTAGCCCACTTCATTACATTCCTCATGAAGAATCCACTAAGTCCTATTATTAGCCAAGCGAGATTTAAGATTGTTGCACTAATTAGGAATGTTATCCCTAATTCACCTAAGAAAAAAGGTAAAGGAAGTAAACATGCAATGTAAACGACAATTTGTCGTTTTGTAAATTCAAATCCATGTACTACAGGGAGCATAGGGATTCCAGCTGCTTTATATTCTTTACAGTTTTTCATCGCTAATGCAAGAAAGTGAGGCGTTTGCCATATAAACATAATTACAAATAGTACAATCGGTACGATATGAAATAATTCTGGGTTAACTGCAGACCAACCAATTAATGGTGGTACTGCTCCGGATACGCATCCAATTTCGGTGTTAAGGGTATATTTTCTTTTTGACCATATCGTATATAACACTACATATGTAAACCACCCAATAAATGCAACTATTGCTGCTGTAATGGTTGTAAAGTATAAAAGAATTAGTCCCAATAGTGTAGAAACAATTCCTAAAAACAATACACTATTTAATGATATTTTCCCTGTCACCGTTGGCCGATTTTTTGTACGGCTCATCACTGGATCTATATCAACGTCATACCAGTTATTCAATACACTCGCACCTATTAACACAAATATACTGCCAAACATCGTTAATAGGAATAATTTGATGTTTTCCATAAACGACGCATCCGCAAAATAAAGGGCAAGCCAATAACCTGCAAAAACTGTAAATAAATTGGAATTTACTATCCCTATTTTAATAACTGATTTAATATCTTTAAGGTTTAGTTTTCCTTTATTTAATACAGCGGTCTCGTTAATTGTTATAGAAGAAGGCGTAACTTCTCCATCAGTCATTTCTTGATAGCCTCCCTTCCCAATTGAAAATGAAAGAATATAAAAAGATAGTTATCTCCATATACTTTTCACTATACTTGCTTCCCCTATTTGACATATAATGAATTCATTGCAGAGTATCTCATTGTACACTTTCATCATTATAGATATAAAGAAAATTATATCAAGAAAAAAATCACGTACAAATCGATACTACATAATAACTTCTATCATTAGTTTTAGCAAATTTCATTTCATATTGCAAGGAATTCTAATGATCTGGTGCTAAAAACCACATTTTTAAATGAAAGTTTTACAAATTTGTGACAAGTATGTGTCATTCTAAAAAACACTGTTTAAATTAATTGATTTATTTATTGCACTACAGCTATGATTGATAACGTAGAGTTATTTATATTATTTATTATTTGGTATTGACTATAAAATAATTCGTTACATAACTATACCATTATACACAACAAAGTGAGGCTTATTTTATGATTAGATTAATTAAATGGCTATCGGTAGTATCTACGATCGGTATGATATTTATTTTATTAGGTGGTGCCTTAGTTACAAAAACAGAATCAGGAATGGGATGTGGTAGTAGTTGGCCACTATGTAATGGACAACTTTTTCCTTCTGAACTTACTCCTGAATTAATCATTGAATATAGCCACCGGTTAGTTTCTACAATTATAGGAGTGACAGTTCTTTTACTGGCAGTTTTATCTTGGTTAGTAATTGGACATATAAGGGAAGTTAAGTTTTTAGCATTTTTATCTCTATTCTTTCTTGTTTTGCAAGGACTTATTGGAGCGGCAGCAGTTATGTGGGGGCAATCTGATTTTGTTCTCGCTATTCATTTTGGCATATCGTTAATATCGTTTGCATCTGTTTTCTTATTAATGCTGTTAGTATTTGAAATTGATAAAAAGCTTGATGCGAATACACTCTTTATCAAAAAAAATCACCGAATTGAAATTTATTTATTGTCCATTTTTACTATCATTGTTGTCTATACAGGTGCCTTAGTAAGACATGTGAATGCAAATCTTGTTTGTGGTAGTTGGCCATTCTGTAATAACAGTCATCCGTTTGCCTTCTGGGATTACAACTTTCACCAATGGGTTCAAATGGGGCATCGTCTTTTAGCAGGTATTTTGTTCATCTGGACGATTCGTTTCTTCATTAAAGTATATAAAAATTATCGGACTAACCGCATTATGTATTGGGGATGGAGCATCACGCTTGCTCTTATTACTTTACAAGTCATATTAGGAGCACTTATCATATTTACTCAGTTAAATTTATGGGTAGCATTACTACACGCTTTATTTATTACTTGTTACTTTGGAAACTTGAGTTATTTCCTTCTACTCTCTTATCGAAGTGTACAGCAAGAAAGTAATATTCCAGTAAAAAATAAAGTTTCTTATAGTATAGAAGCTAAAAATGAGATTTAGTGAATCACTCCTAAATCTCATTTTTTATTATATGCTTATTCCAAATATTCCAAGGAAATTTCTTAGGCGGATTTGACTGTACCGTTATTCTCTCCTTTTTTACAGGATGTATAAAAGATAATTCATATGCCCATAATGCAATCTGCTGACCTACGTTATTGATTCGCTTACCATATAGTTGATCCCCAAACAACGGATTTCCTATCGCACTTAATTGAACTCTTATTTGATGAGATCTTCCGGTCACTAATCTAACTTCAATTAAGGACAGTTTATCTTTTTGTCCTAATACTCGATAATGTAAAAGTGCTTTTTTTGCATTTTCAGCGTTGGGATGTACTACTAATACTTCATTTTTCCTCCTATCTTTTTGTAAGTAATGTTCTAAAGTACCATTCCTGCTAGCTACTTTTCCACGAACAATCGCTAAATATTTCCTTTCCAGTTCTCGCTTTCTTAAAATGTCGGCCATTCTAGAAGCTGCTTTAGATGTTTTAGCTAATATAATTGCACCACCAACAGGTCTGTCTAACCGATGCACGAGACTTAAATAGACATTGCCAGGCTTATTATATCTCATTTTTAAATCTTGTTTTAAAATCGTTAATAAATCTTGATCCTTTGATCGATCTTCTTGTACAGGTACATTTATCGGCTTTTCCACGATTAATAAATGATTATCTTCATATAAAATAGGTATTTCCATAAATAAAACTCCTTTTGAACCTCTCGCAACTAAAGTCACGAGTTTCTTGGGAAAAGAGCATACTTGATTGATAGTGGCTTCACACTTCAAACAGCGGTTTCTCTTATTTACCTAGCTATCCCGTAGTCCCTACAGTTCTTTTTTAAGTGTAAGCTGATGCATGTAATCTTAGACCTTCGGTTAGAATGTTTTTACTTGCATTCATGTCACGGTCATGATGAGTACGACAAACAGGACACGTCCACTCCCTGATCTCGAGTGATTTTTTTTCTATCTTTATGCCCGCATTCAGAACAAATCTAACTCGAAGGAAATCCCCTATCTACCTCGATGATTTTACGACTATACCAAAGGTCAATGCCAATCACAGAATTCATTTTTGGCAGTTCATAGATTACCTCTTCGTATAAAATCGATACAAAGAATTTACCGCTCGCATTTTTTCAGCCATGCTTCAATCGAATCTCGATTCACCCTACGATTGAAATCACGGGTATTCTCGGCTACTTGGTAATACATTTCATGGATAAAGAGAATTATGGTCGGACATAACAAACAGTACAATTTAAAGACGAATGATTACAAGATCGACTGTACAAATAATGTTATTCTAACAATAGGATGCAAGATACGTAGGAAGGAAATTGTTGAGTAGTGAAAATTTGTAAATTAGTAACAGCTTCGTTGATTTCCGCCTCCGGGCAGTTCGCGCATCCTTAGGCACGGCTTCAGCCCTCCTCGGAAGAAAACCGCTTCCTGCGGGGTCTTTAGACACGTGCTTTTCCCGCAGGAGTCGACTGCCCTCCGGCTCCAATCAACCATTATAATAGTAGTATCAAACGGTGCAGAGTTGTTACTATGCACATCACAGCGAAGGAAATACACGGAGACTCCTACGGGAGGAAAGGCCTCGGTGAGACTACGCAGGAGCGAAGCGACGAGTAGGCTCATCAGCCGCCCGTGGAAAGCGGAGTGTATTTCCGTAGCGGTATTTACATCGCAACTTTGTTTGATATTTACAAAGAAAATACTCAAGTTACTGCACAGTTTATGGATAAAGTTTACAAATGCAGTTAAAAGATAAATCCGAACTAATACAAATTTCACTTGGAAAATTTTGTATTAAAGCTCGGATTTCACAATGTTTAAAAATTTTGTTAAAGTCTCATTTTAACTATTTTATTCAAACTCAATTAGTAAATCATTTACTGAAATTGCTGCACCATCATTTACGTTAATTCGTTTTATTACTCCTTTAAACGGAGCCTGAATAGTCGTTTCCATTTTCATCGCTTCTGTAATTAGTAAATAATCACCTTTTTCTACTTTATCTCCTTCAGTGCAGAGAATTTTTACAACAGTACCTGGCATTGTTGCACCAATTTCTTTCGGATTCTCCTTATTCGCTTTTGGTAATTCAACTACTTGCGAGGTAATACTTTTATCCTTAATTATAATTTCACGAGATTGACCATTTAACTCAAAATACATCACACGAGTACCATCAGAACGGGGTTCCGAGATCGAAACAAGTTTGATGAATAAAGTTTTCCCTTGTTCTATTTCTACTTCGATTTGTTCACCAAGACGCATGCCGTAAAAATATGTTGGCGTATCTAATACAGACACATCTGCATATGTGGTCGTAAAGTTATGGTAGCTCATAAATACGTCTGGATAAAGTGCATAAGCAACCACATCGAAACTTGTTACCTCTCTGCCAAGTTTATTATATAGTTCTTTTCGTAGTTTATCAAAATCTACTGGCTCCAGTAGCTGCCCTGGTCTGACTTCAATTTTTTCTCTTCCTTTTAAAATAATTTGTTGTAATTTGTCAGGGAAGCCACCATACGGTTGTCCAATATCCCCTTGGAAAAATTCGATAACGGATGCAGGGAAGTCCATAAATTCTCCACGCTCATATATATCTTCCACCGTTAAATTGTTTTGCACCATAAATAGCGCCATATCTCCAACAATTTTAGATGATGGAGTTACCTTTACGATATCACCGAATATATCGTTTACCGTTCGGAACATTTTCTTTACTTCATCCCAGCGCTCCTCTAAGCCAACAGCTTTTGCTTGTTGCTGTAAATTACTGTACTGACCGCCAGGCATTTCGTGAAAATACACTTCTGTATGAGGATATTTCATTCCACTTTCAAAATCTTGATAGTATTCACGAATTCCCTCCCAATACGTTGAGAGCTCTTCATAATGATCAATATTTACTTCTGGCTGGAGTTTTGTTCCTTCAAGCGCATGATATAAAGACTGAGCGCTAGGCTGTGAAGTAGAACCAGACATAGATCCGGCTGCTACATCAACTACATCGACTCCTGCTTCAATAGCACGTGAATACATATAAATACCATTTCCACTTGTATCATGTGTGTGTAAATGAATCGGAATATCTAAAGAATTTTTCAGTTCAGTTACTAATTGATATGCTGCTTCTGGTTTTAGTAAACCGGCCATATCCTTTATTCCTAAGATATGCGCTCCAGAAGCTTCCAAATCTTTTGCTAGGTTAGTATAATAAGTTAAATCATACTTACCGCGACCTTTATCGAGTATATTTCCTGTATAACAAATAGATGCTTCTGCAATTTTTCCACTATTTCTAACCGCTTCGATTGCCGGTTTAATTCCTTCTAGCCAGTTTAGACTATCGAAAATTCGGAAAACATCGATTCCCGCCTTTGCGCTTTCCTCCACAAATGAAAATATTACATTATCCGGATAGTTTTTATATCCAACTGCATTACTTGCTCGTAATAACATTTGGAATAAAATACTTGGCATTTTTTCTCTTAAATTTAATAGTCTTGTCCATGGATCTTCTCTTAAGAAACGATAGGCAACATCAAATGTCGCTCCACCCCACATTTCAACAGAGAATAATTCAGGTAATAGTCGGGCAGTTGGCTCGGCGATATTCTCCAAATCTTTTGTTCTTACTCTAGTCGCTAAAATTGATTGATGTGCATCTCTAAAAGTTGTATCCGTTAGCAATACTTTTTCTTGATCTTTTAACCAGTTTGCAATATATTCTGGACCATGTTCATCTAATAATTGTTTTGTTCCTGTTGGTATTTCTTCTAGATGGTTAACATGTGGAATATGTACGGAAGAAAAAATCGGCTTTTGTTTTTTGGGAACACCATCAACACCATTGATCGTCATTTCACCGATGTACGTTAATAATTTCGTTCCGCGGTCTTTTCGCTTTGGAAACACGAAAAGTTCTGGCGTGTCATCAATAAAGTTAGTATCATTTTTTCCTGTAACAAATTTTTCATGCAAAATAACATTTTTTAAAAATGGTATATTCGTTTTAATACCTCGAATACGAAATTCTTTTAAGTTTCTCACCATTTTTTGAGCAGCCTGTTCAAATGTTAATGCCCAAGTAGAAACTTTTACTAACAAGGAATCATAGTAAGGAGAAATTTCGGCTCCTTGATATCCATTACCTGCATCTAATCTAACTCCAAACCCACCACCTGATCGATAGACCATTATTCGACCTGTATCAGGCATAAAGTCATTTAATGGATCTTCTGTTGTTACACGGGATTGAATCGCATATCCGATTGTCTGAATATCCTGCTGTTTTGGTATTCCCACCACTTGATCATGAAGTGTACGTCCTTCTGCGATCTTTATTTGCGATTGGACAATATCAACACCAGTTATCATCTCTGTTATCGTATGTTCCACTTGGACACGTGGATTTACTTCGATAAAGTAAAATTCATCACCAGTAACTAAAAACTCAACCGTTCCAGCATTGATATAGCCAACATTTCTAGCTAATTGTACGGCAGCATCACAAATCCGGTCTCTTAATTCTGCGGACAATGATATACTTGGGGCAACCTCGACAACTTTTTGATGTCTTCTTTGTACGGAACAGTCTCTTTCGTATAAATGAACAATATTACCTTGTTCATCTCCTAGAACTTGTACTTCAATATGTTTTGGTTTTTCAATAAATTTTTCAACGTAAATTTCATCATTCCCAAACGCAGATTTTGCTTCAGAACGTGCACGGTCATAAGCTTCTGTTAACTCGCCTTTATGATGAACAATTCGCATTCCACGTCCTCCCCCACCAAGAGAGGCTTTAATTATAATAGGATAACCGGCTTCTTCTGCAAACTTTTCTACTTCAGAAATCGATGATACCGGACCTTCTGAACCCGGGATGATCGGAAGTCCAGCATTTATAGCTTGTGTTTTCGCTTTCACTTTATCCCCGAACATATCTAAATGTTCGCTTGTAGGACCAATAAAAATAATTCCTTCTTCTTCACATCGTCTTGCAAAATGAATATTCTCCGCTAAAAACCCATAACCCGGATGGATAGCGTCCACCCCAACATTTTTCGCTAGTTCAATAATCCCTTCAATATCTAAATAAGCTTCAATCGGACTTTTATCTTCACCGATTAAATATGATTCATCTGCTTTATAGCGATGTAGTGCACTTGAATCTTCTTTGGAATAAATAGCAACTGTACGTATATTAAGCTCAGTACAAGCTCTAAAAATTCGAATTGCAATTTCTCCCCTATTTGCTGCTAAAACTTTGTTAATTTTTCTTAAATTGGCCATGTACTTCCTCTCCTATGTTTATACGTATTTATTTCCTCTGTTTCAATTACTTTTGGTTCCTGTTCTTTTAAATGAACAGATCTTGCTATATTATTTAAGATCCCCATTGAGATCATTAAAACGAGTAACGAAGAGCCACCATAACTAATAAACGGTAACGTAACACCTGTAATAGGTAATATTCCACTGATTGCACCTAGATTGACGATCGCTTGAATACCAACCATAGATGAAATACCAATTGCCATTAAAGAACCAAAGCTATCGGTACATTTTTTAGCAATAAATAGCCCTCTTAGTGTAAGTACGGTGAATAATCCAATGACAATGACAATTCCAAAAACACCTAATTCTTCTGCGATTACTGCCATAATAAAGTCTGTATGTGCTCCCCATAGATATCCTAGTTTTTGAATACTTTGTCCTAACCCTTCACCGCTAAGACCTCCATTGCCTATAGCTAGATAAGACTGAATTAGGTGATACCCTTCAGTTTCGGGATTTAAAAAAGGTTGATACGCTCCAGTTATCCGAGATATTCTTGTTTCAGTAATCATTTTCGGTAAAGCTATAATAATACCGACTATGCTAATCGCTAGTAATAACGCAATATGCTTCAATCGTATACCTGCACTAATGATAACAATACTAGCAATTAGTAATATTATAGAAGCAGTTCCAATATCCGGTTGTATCACAATTAAACCAATCATTAAAAAAGTAAGTAACAACGGTGGAAAAACACCTTGCATAAAATCTTTTATATACATTTGTTTTTTCGAATAAACAGATGCTAAATAAACAATTAATGCCAATTTAACAAATTCAGATGGTTGAATATTAAACCCTAATATTTCAATAGATCTTGTCGCATTATTAATTGTTTCCCCAAATAAAAGTACACAAATTAATAAGATCCCACTAAAAATAATTATTAACTTTGTAAGCTTCTGATAATATTTGTAAGGAAAAAAACAACAAATAACAAATCCGATTAATGCAATGATGAACCATTGAATTTGCTTATAAAAATAATATGTACTTTCTAATCCTTCAACAACTGCCGAGACCATACTTGCACTGTAAATCATCATAATACCGAAACCGGCTAGAAGTAGTGGAACTATGATTAACGTAAAGTCATAGCCTTTTAGTTTCTCTTTCACTCATAACACCTCATGCATTTAAGACTGCTTGTACATCTTGTACATATTAAATTATATGGTAAGTTCTTAATAATTGCTAGAGCATTATATATTTTAAGTAATAACGTTACATGAAAATTAGATTAATTCAAAGGGTTTTTGGTTTTTTTCACAATTTGTTCACATTTTAATGGGAAATAGATTATTTATAGTGCGTGTTCAAAAGGAGGATGAAAAGGACCGAGCAGTTCGAGGTGGCGTAGCTCTCGGCAACGGAACGTATGTTAGTTAAATGCGTGAGTAGCGGAAAAGCAAGCCAACAAAGAAATGCGATGTGTCATTTTCACCGAACTTTTTGAACATCCTCTTATAGAGTAAAAAAAGGGGATTTTACATAAAAAAACTTTGCCAATTAAAAAGAGCAAAGTTTTAATAAGTAATTATTATTTATTAAACTCGATTGTATTTTTCGCAGATTCGTGGAGTATATTTAATTTCCGTTCCAAGTTATCAAGCAGTTGACGACCCTCATCTTCCGTAATTAAGGCTAAACGTACGGCAAAGTCTATTTCTCGTGACAGACCAAACATTTGTGTATCGAGAACTTCTTCATATAACGGACATTGTGGGGTCATTAAGTTATCTATTTGAACTTCGATAAGTCTTAGAATTTTATCGGCATCAGCTTTTAAAAGCGCATACGCCTTTTCACGCTGATCCATCGTTATTTGAGGCATTTATGTCTTCCCTCCGTATCACATTTTGACATGTAAATCTATAAATGTGGACATTACTCTCTAAAATAATAGTATCGTTATATGCGGCAAAATGCAAATAGTAAAACAAGTTTTTTATCCTTAATATATTATGGTTTAGTCTGAAAGATTATTTCAAGTATTTTTTGAATATCATTTTTTAATAGCTCCTTATTAGTGAAAAACCATGTTTATTTTGTTATTCTAAAGAAAGACATTACAAAAGAGGTGTAATTATGATAGTACAAATTAAGGGAAATGTTCAGTTTCCAATTACATTAGACCCAACTGTTTGGATTTTTGATGATCGAAAAATTATTTTAGAAGAAGCTTTCCAGGAACGAACTGAAACAGAGGAAGAAGATAAACTAAAAAAAGCTTCTGAATTATTTAATCAAGAAATATATTCGCAAACAAAAATCAAACCACCAGTAAATAAAAGTATTAATCGATACGAGAAAGAAAAAGCTTTAACAAATTCGTACGTAATGCCGATTAAAGATTTTATAAAAACAACCGAAATCAATGATGGAGCTGAGCGAGTAATTTTAAACACGAATGAAGATGATGTCATAATAGACGTTGAACAGCTTAAATCAGCATATTTCGTTTTCGCAATCGAAGGGAAACCTTTAAAAGAAGATGGACCTGTACACTTAATCTTTGCTGATGGCTCTAACAAAGATAACCCTATTAAAGGGATCCATCAAATTATTGTCGAATAACTTTATTTTATAAAGACTGAGACAAAAGTGTTTTAGTTAATTTGAAATCCGAACTAGATTAAAATTAAGTTCGGATTTTTTTTGGCTGTTTTTGTAAGCTTAATTGCCAATTTCCATAATTAGACCCACGATGTACTAAAAACCAACCGTTGGAATCGTACACTCTTCTTTCTACCCCGTTTTTTTGTCTTTACAATGGAACACTACGATTTCGCCAAAGATGTGCCGATCCCGACAAAGATGTGCCGATTTCAACCAAGGATGTGCCGATCCCGACAAAGATGTGCCGATTTCAACCAAGGATGTGCCGATTTCGCCAAAGATGTGCCGATTTCAACCAAGGATGTGCCGTTTCCACAAAAGATGTGCCGATTTCGCCAAAGATGTGCCGTTTCCACAAAAGATGTGCCGATCCCGACAAAGATGTGCCATTTCAACCAAAGATGTGCCGATTTCAACCAAGGATGTGCCGATTTCGCCAAAGATGTGCCGATTTCAACCAAGGATGTGCCGATTTCGCCAAAGATGTGCCGATTTCAACCAAGGATGTGCCGTTTCAACAAAAGATGTGCCGATTTCAACCAAGGATGTGCCGTTTCCGCCAAAGATGTGCCGTTTCAACCAAGGATGTGCCGATTTCGCCAAAGATGTGCCGATTTCAACCAAGGATGTGCCGTTTCCGCCAAAGATGTGCCGATTTCGCCAAAGATGTGCCGTTTCCGCCAAAGATGTGCCGATTTCAACCAAGGATGTGCCGTTTCAACAAAAGATGTGCCGATTCCGACAAAGATGTGCCGTTTTAACCAAAGATGTGCCGATTTCGCCAAAGATGTGCCGTTTCCACAAAAGATGTGCCGTTTCCACAAAAGATGTGCCGTTTCCACAAAAGATGTGCCGTTTCCGCCAAAGATGTGCCGATTTCAACCAAAGATGTGCCGATTTCAACCAAGGATGTGCCGTTTTAACCAAAGATGTTGCAGGAACGTTTGCTCATGTAGCTAAATGCATAATTCCGCTGCTCGAAACTACGCCGCTTCGAACCCTTTCTATCCTCATTAAATTAAGTAAAGAATTTTTTTGTATAAAAGGGGTTTTTTGACTAACAATATTATTAAAGATGTGCACTTTTAGGCAAAGGAGACTAAAAAATGAATCGTTATTTGTTTCCCATATTAATACTTACAGGGATTATCTTAGCAAGTTGTAATCAAAATAACGCTGTCCCTCCTAGAGAGCAAACAAATAATAAGATACAAGTGGAACAATCTAGTTACGAGGAAAATCTAAATCTTGACAATCAAGAGATCGCTTCCCGCTTAGCAACCATTGCAACGGAAGTACCTGATGTAAGAGATGCTGCAGCAATAATTGCAGGACCATATGCCGTTGTCGGAATCGATATTGATGAATCTGTAGAAAGGCAACGAGTAGGTTCAATTAAGTACTCTGTAAATGAAGCTTTGCAAAAGGATCCTTACGGGAAAACAGCAGTAGTTGTAGCAGATGCCGATATGACCGAGCGAATTCGTGAAATGGGTGATAAAATCCAACAAGGCTATCCAGTAAGAGGCGTTGTAGATGAAGTAGCCGAAATTGTTAGTCGCTATATGCCAAGTTTCCCTGTACCCGAAAATCGCCCTCAAGATGAAGATGAAAATAAACAAAAAGTCCCTGAAGATGAACGACAAAAAATTGAAGACATTCAAAGAGATCAATCTACTCCAGAATAAAAATAAGGTGCTAATAGTAAAGCACCTTATTTTAATCTGATATTTTTTTCGATAATTCTTCCATTTCATCCTCTGCTAGTTCATTAAAATACTGAACCCCGTATTGGGACCCTTCTGAAACCATTTTTGCATTCTCCAACTGTGTCCGATCTCTACTGTCTAATTGATCTGGCATCCCCGCTTGAATATAAGAATTCATAGTCGTTGTTTTAGCTAAATCTTCATTTTTATTTTTTATTAAATACCTTACACCAACTGTTGCTGCTGCACCAATTAGTGGAAGGATATACCTTTTTTTCATAATTAATCAGTCCTCTCAGTAAAAAATGGTTTTATGTAGTTATAGAATACCCTATCCCATTTTTTATAAACATTATGTTATAGTGGATTTATATAATAATTTAGAGGGTGAATATGGTGCATGTGCAATGCGCAATATGCGATAAAATTGAAAGTATTGAAGACAATTCATTGCTCGCAAAACGCTTAATCAATCGGAAAGCTCATTCCTATTTATGCAACACTTGCAATGAAAGAATTGCTCACAAAACAAAAAAACGCCATGGAACAGGGAAATTTAATCTGTACAATTCAAAAAAGAAAAATGGAAAAAAATAATTCAAAAAACATCTTACAAAATATGTAAGATGTTTTTATTGTCTCGCTTTGCGCTCTTTATGTAATCTATACCGATAAATTCCAAGTACAACCGATATTATAATAAGCGTTTCAGTCATCGGAAATTTTACTAAACTAAAAAATGTAATAATAATAACTCCAATTGCAAGTAAAGTATAAACAATTGCTGATTTTAATAAAGGTAATTCTCGTGCAAAGCCTAATTTATAAGCAATTACACTTAGAATAAGATTTAAAATATAGAAAAACCAAATAATATTATTCGTACCAAAATTATCGACGTAAAAATTAAAAATAACTGAGCCCATGTTTTCCCCCGCTAAAATTATCATTGTCAACTACTTACTATACTAAATCTTTAGCTTACATACCATCAATTATGTTTAGTTTTTAGATAAAATATTATATACTTGTCATTGAGTTTAGTTTGAGCGGACTTTTTCTAAATTCAAACTATAGTTGGATTTGTTACTAATCAAGAGGTGTTAAAAATTGAAAAAAATTAATTTTCCAATGCTATTACTTGCCATGCTAGTGGTACTAATGTTTTGTTTAGTTGGAGTTGCAATGGCCTATCAGAATTATCTTTTAATCATTCTATTTGTACTGCTTGGATTTGGTTTCATGGGATTCGGCATATACAAAAAAAGAAAAAGTGACTATTAGGTCACTTTTTTGCTTTCATTAAATAACTGATGAGAGTTTTTTGAATACTTGGGTTACAAGTTACAATAGAGGTTCTATCTAACATCCCTACCTCATCCCCCATAATATTCGTAGTCACACCACCAACCTCTTGTACAATTAATTTACCTGCAGCATAATCCCATGGTTCTAACCCCATTGTTATGTAAGCTTCTGCAGCTCCTTCAGCAACATAAGCAAATTCCAAAGCTGCTGATCCATATGTTCTTGTCCCACGGACATCTTTAATTAATTGCTGCATCACTTTTTCATCAACTAACTGATTTTCAGTTAACCAATAATGATTTAGACAGATAATGGAATCATGGATTGATTTGTTATTATCTAAATGGGGTAGTCGCTCATCATTCTTGTATGCCCCATTGTTTCGCATCGCACTAAACAAATTATTTCGCATCACATCATAAATAAAACCGATTTCTCCAACACCTTGTTCATAAATTCCGATAGAAATTGCAAAGTTCTGCTTTTGATGTATAAAATTCATCGTACCATCAATTGGATCGATTATCCAAACTGTACCAGAAGTATCCGCTAACTTATCACCATATCCTTCTTCACTTAATAATAAATGTTCCGGATAGTGTCGTTTTATTTTACTAGCAAAAAAAAATTCCACTTTACGATCCATTTCCGTAACTAAATCTTTGGGATTGGATTTTGTATTAATAATAAGTGGATCATTAATTTTGTGTCGAATAAAAGAACCAGCTTCAAGCATCCAAGATCTAACTCGATTAAACAAAATTTCTCGTGTAATAACATCCATGCATTAGGCCTCCGTTTATCGACATTAACAGGTTTGTATCTTTTCTTTAATCATTATGCTGTTAATGTACGATTCCGCAAGCTCAGTGTCACACTGATTTAGTATGTTAGAGCTTTTAATAGTAATTACAGACTATTATAACAAATTTTAAAGTAATAATCATTGTTTTCGCTAGAAGGAGGTTCTTTTATTTATTATTCAATAAAGTCTTCATTTTTTTTACTAAGTTTCCTAACTTCACTTTTGATTTCTTTATCTCTTCTTGGTTCTTCGCTTGTATGGCATCAAACAGTGTTACAAGTTCATAATCAATCTCCATACGAACTACAGACATCATTTGACGGTTCTCTTTTCTTCTAACCTGCTCGATTACATACTTCATAACACTCACATCCTTTGTAGATAGTATTATCTATATGATGTTTTTTACATTTTGTGTGTACTTCAAATAGCTATATATCGTATTTTTATTAATTTTATTCCCTTTCTTCTTATAATATTCATTCCCATAAAGAAGGAGTTATAAACTTGAAAAATACATTGGGTATGGTACAAATGTTAGTACGATTCCAGGACTGCCCGTCTTTAGCCGAGTCGAGTCTACGTTTATTCCCTACGCCAGACTGGTGTAGTTCGTTTTAAAATTACTTGTTTTTAGTTTTATCCCAAACTCATTTTATAAAAAAAACAATACTACTTGAGCGTTGCTTTACATTCCCCATTTTTTACGGATTGTCTCTGCCTCATTTATAATCGATTGAATGAGTTCTTCAACAGTAAGTATATCATTTATTCTCGCAGCACCTTGCCCTGCCCAACCAAAACCTTCCTCCTTTACTCCGTCATGGATATAACGTTTATTTGCTTTACCACTAATATAATCTTTTAATCCGTAATAACCAACTTGCTGCCTCTCTAATTCCAATATTTTATCTGGCCAGCTTCCTTTTAAAGCTCGAGCAGGAGCACCAAGTGTTCGCTTAATAACAACTGTTGCCTCTTCATCCGCATCCAAGATTTCTTGTTTATACGCTTCATGCGCATGGACACACTCTTTTGTTGCAATAAATCTTGTTCCCATTTCAATTCCATCTGCACCAAGAGCGAATGCAGCCATGAGACCTCTTCCGTCAACGATCCCACCAGAAGCTAATACGGGGATCGATACATGATCTACAACTTGAGGCGTTAATACTAGTGTCCCTGTGTCACTTCGACCGATATGGCCTCCACCTTCCTGTCCGACAACCATGACTGCATCCGCCCCTAGTTCTTCCGCTTTTTCTGCTTGCCTTCTTGCCGCTACAAGCACTAACGTTTTAATGTTGTTATCGCTTACTAAATCGAGTACACCTTTTGGATTTCCACCAGTTACAGAAATAGCTGGAACTTTTTCTTCCACTGCAACTTGAACCATTTCTTTATAAGGTCGTCTTCCTCCCCCTATAGCAAAGTTTACTCCAAAGGGTTGATCCGTCATCGTTCGAACACGCTTGATTTCTTTCCTTAGCTCATCGGGATCTGGTAAACTCATTGCCGTAATTTGACCAAGTCCACCAGCATTTGAAACAGCTGCCGCAAGATCTGCATAGGCTAAATGAGCCAAACCACCTTGAACAATTGGATATTTCACATTAAAAACTTGCGTAAAACTCGTCTCCCAATTCATATTATGTACTCCTCCAAAATGATTAATTTAATCTTTATCGTATAATAATCAAATCAATTTGGCTAACAATTCATTCTATATACAAAAAGAGCTATACGTTAATTCGTATAACTCTTTTTCATGAATAATTTTATTTAGATTTTTTCTTTTTATTATTACAATTTGGACATGTACTATATAATTTCGTCACTTTTTCTTCTTCATAATAATTAATAACTTCCTGACATTGTTGACAAATAATGATCCCCAAAGTAGCCAACTCCTCTTAAATATTTAATTTAGATGTTGAAGTTAATTATATTATAGTATGACATATTCGGGAAATCAAGCCTTAATTAGTATAACACATTATATAATTATGTTATTTAATCGAATCGTAACTTTTATGTAATAATAATGAAACAATTTTTCAGTGACGTATGGAACTGATAAAGAGATGTTGAATAACGATAAATATAGATGAAATATTATCAAGTATAAGTTCTTGAACAAAATAAAAAGAGCTGCCCTATAAAAAAAGCAACTCTTATATTTTTTATAGCATATGAATCGGTGTTCCTAATGCAACTTCAGCTGCTTCCATCGTAATTTCACCTAATGTAGGGTGTGCATGAACTGTTAGCGCAATGTCTTCAGCAGTCATTCCAGCCTCAATTGCTAAACCAATTTCAGCGATCATATCCGATGCATTAGCCCCTACTATTTGTCCACCGATTACAAGACCATCTTCTTCACGAGTAATTAATTTTAAGAAACCATCACTATCATTTAATGATAACGCACGACCATTAGCCGCAAATGGGAATTTAGATGCTTTTATTTTAATTCCCTCATCTTTTGCTTCTTGTTCCGTATATCCTACTGATGCCATTTCAGGATCTGAGAAAACTACTGCTGGCATGCTGATATAGTCAATTTCAGATTTTTTACCACTTATTGCCTCGGCAGCAACTTTTCCTTCATAAGATGCTTTATGTGCAAGTGGTAGACCTGCAACAATATCTCCAATTGCATAAATATTATCTACATTAGTACGACATTGTTTATCTATCTTAATAAGTCCACGATCATCAACTTCAATGCCTACTTGCTCTAGTCCAATTTCTTTTGTGTTCGGTTTGCGACCAACTGTAACAAGTACATAATCCGCTTCAACTGTCTTTTCTTTTCCGTCAGCTTCATATGTAACTTTTACACCGCTGTCAGATTCTTCAACACCTTTTGCCATCGCACTTGTTACAATTTCAACATCTTTTTTCTTAAGACGTTTTTTAACAACTGCTGTCATTTGTTTCTCAAATCCACCTAGGATCTCTTTTTCACCTTCAATAATCGTTACTTTAGTACCGAAATTAGCGTAGGCAGAACCTAATTCAGTTCCAATATATCCCCCACCAATGACAACTAAACTTTCTGGGATTTCTGTTAAATTTAAACCACCGGTCGAGTCAAGTACTCGATCTGAAAATGGAAAACTTGGGATTTCAATTGGTGTAGAACCAGTTGCAATAATACAGTTATTAAATGTATACGTTTGTGACTGCTTTTCATCCATTACTTTAACGTGATTGTTGTCAACAAAATATACTTCACCTTTTACGATATCGACTTTATTTCCTTTTAATAATGCTTCAACCCCAGATGTTAAACGATTTACGATGTTTCCTTTCCATTCTTGAACTTTAGAAAAGTCAACAGAAACATTTTCAGTTTTGATTCCGATGTCTTCGCTTCCTTTTGCAACCTCTGTTAGATGTCCAGCCTGAATTAGTGCTTTTGAAGGGATACATCCAACATTTAAACATGTACCACCTAAATCAGCTTTATCTACAATTGTTACTTTTTGGCCAAGTTGAGCAGCTCGAATTGCAGCAACATACCCTCCAGGTCCTGCTCCAACTACTAGCGTATCTACTTCAATTGGAAAATCTCCTACTACCATTCCTCACGCCTCCATCATGATTAATTGTGGATCATTTAAAAGTCTTTTGATTTGATTTAGTGCAAGCTGTCCAGTAGCACCATCGACAATCCGATGGTCAAAACTGAGAGATAATGCAAGCACCGGTGCTACAACCACTTCACCATTACGCACAACAGGTTTTTCAGCAATTCGACCGATTCCTAAAATGACCGCTTCTGGATAATTTAAAACTGGCGTAAACCACTGACCACCTGCTGATCCAATATTTGTAATCGTATTGGAAGCACCTTTCATCTCCTCAGCTGTTAGTTTACCACTCCGAGCCTTCTCTGCCAACTCATTTATTTCTTTAGAGATTTCAAATAAAGATTTTCTATCCGCATCTTTTACAACAGGCACAAGTAAACCCCTATCTGTGTCAGCGGCAATTCCAATATTATAATAATGTTTATAAACAATCTCTTCCGTTTCATCATCAACAGCTGCATTTAAGATTGGATATTTTTTCGACGCAGATATTAGTGCTTTCACTACATACGGTAAAAATGTCAGCTTAATATCTTGTTCAGCCGCCACCTCTTTAAATCGATTGCGATGTGCTACTAATTCTGTTACATCCACTTCATCCATTAATGTAACATGAGGAGCTTTCGTTTTTGAATTTACCATTGCTTTGGCAATTGCTTTTCTTATTCCACTCATTTTTTCCCGAGTTTCATAATAGTCACCTTGTCGTGTTGCAACTGGTTTTGAAGTTTCTGCACGTGTTTCTGTGCTTATTTCATCGGCTACTTCTTTTGAATCAACATCCATGTCGCCGGCTAAATATTTATCAATATCTTCTCTAAGGATCCGACCGTTCTTGCCACTTCCTGTTACTTCCTGAATGATTACATTATTTTCACGAGCATATTTTCGAACAGACGGCATCGCAATTACGCGCTTATTAGAAACCGTTTCTTCTGATTTTGCTACTTCTTGTTCTAGCTCGACGCTATCAGCCTTTTCTTGTTTTACTTCTTGATTTTCTACCGTTTGCTGCTCTTCAGTGGAATCTTGATCTTCTGACTCATAGCCTTCTGCTTCGATGCTGATCAGTGGATCGCCGACAACTGCGACTTCACCTTCTGCAACTTTTATTTTTAAAACTGTCCCCTCAACTGGAGACGGTATTTCAACTACCGCTTTATCGTTTTGAACTTCACATAAAGGGTCATCTTCCTTTATTTCGTCCCCTTCTTTTACAAACCATTTTAAAATTTCACCTTCATGAATACCCTCGCCAATATCTGGTAATTTAAATTCATATGCCATCCGATTTAACCTCCTATCTCGATTAAAAGTTCATTACTGCCTCAACTTTTTCCATAATATCTTTATGGTCTGGTAACCAAATTTCTTCCGCAGCCGCAAAAGAATAAACAGTGTCTGGGGCTGTGACTCGTAAAACAGGAGCTTCTAAATGTAAAATAGCACGCTCCTGAATTTCAGCAACAATATTAGCCGCTACTCCTGCTTGACGTTGTGCTTCCTGAACAACGACTGCACGGTTCGTTTTTTCAACTGACGCAATAATTGTTGGAATATCAATTGGGGAAACAGTACGTAAATCGATTACCTCAGCATTAATTCCTTTTTCCTCTAGTTCTGTTGCTGCTTTAAGGCAAGCGTGAACCATAGCACCATAGGCTATTAATGTGACATCTTTTCCTTCTCGTTTTACATTTGCTTTACCAATCTCAATAGTATATTCTTCCTCAGGTACTTCTTCTCTAAACGAACGATATAACTTCATATGCTCTAAGAAAATAACTGGATCATTATCACGGATTGCAGAAATCAATAATCCTTTTGCATCATAAGGAGTGGACGGTATTACTACCTTTAATCCAGGTTGCTGTGCAACTAGACCTTCTAATGAATCCGCATGTAGTTCAGGTGTTTGAACTCCACCACCAAATGGAGAACGAACTGTGATTGGAGAGGAAAAGGTATTTCCTGTACGATACCGCATACGAGCCATTTGTCCATTAATGGAGTCCATTACTTCATATAAAAATCCAAAAAACTGGATCTCTGGAACAGGTCGATATCCTTCTAATGCTAGTCCAATTGAAAGTCCACCAATTGCTGATTCGGCTAATGGCGTATCAAATACACGGTCTTTACCAAATTCTTTTTGCAGACCTTCTGTCGCTCGGAATACACCACCATTTTTTCCTACGTCTTCGCCGAAAATAAGCACATTCTCATCTTTTTTAAGTTCATTACGCATTGCATCTGTTATTGCTTGAATCATTGTCATTTGTGCCATTTTACTTCGACTCCTTTTCTCTATATTCCTTTAACTGTTCTTCAAGATTGTATGGTAACTCCTCATACATATTCTCGATCAACTCTGTCACTTTTTGTTTTGGATAAGCATCCGCCTGCTTTATCGCTTCTCTAATCTCTTCTTTTGCCCGTTCAATTACTCCATTTTCATCCTCTTCGGACCATAGACCTTTATTTTCTAAATACGTTCTGAAGCGGACAAGCGGGTCCCTCTTCTCCCACTCCGTATCCAAGTCTTTCGTACGATATCTAGTAGGATCATCCCCTGCCATTGTATGTGGTCCATAGCGATATGTTATCGTTTCAATTAAAGTTGGTCCATCACCATTAGTCGCTTTTTTTCGTGCATACTCTGTAGCTGCGTATACTGCTAACGGATCCATTCCATCTACTTGGTATCCTTCAATACCTGCAGCAACAGCTTTTTGTGCAAGTGTTTTTGCATTTGTTTGCAATTCTACAGGAACCGAAATCGCAAAGAAGTTATTTTGTACAAAGAAAATGGCTGGAGCCTGATATGCCCCTGCAAAGTTAATTCCTTCGTAAAAATCTCCTTGTGATGTTCCACCATCGCCAGTATACGTAACTGCAACGGATTTTTTACCTCTTAGCTTCATCCCTAAAGCGACACCGGTAGCTTGCACATATTGAGCCCCGATAATTATTTGTGGGCTTAATGCATTTACTCCCTCAGGCATTTGATTTCCATGATAATGGCCTTTGGAGAATAAGAACGCTTGATATAAAGGCAAACCATGCCATATTAATTGTGGTACATCCCGGTATCCCGGTAAAATAAAGTCTTCCTTCTCTAATGCAAACTGGCTAGCAATTTGTGACGCCTCTTGTCCAGCTGTAGGTGCATAAAACCCAAGTCTTCCTTGACGGTTTAAAGCGATTGAACGCTGATCCAACACTCTCGTATAGACCATTCTTGTCATTAACTCTTTTAATTCATCATCTGAAAGGTCTGGTACGTATTCTTCGTTAACAATCTCCCCGTGTTCGTCTAGTACTTGAAACATGTCAAATTTACTTTCTATCTCTTGTAAGTTATGTTTCAATATTCTCACCTCTTCCTTTCCTACATATATAATATTTTTTTCTTTACCATTTAAAGTAAAACTTTCATTTGTTTGAGCATTATTATGAAAGCCTTTTAATGATCTGTTATAATAAAACACCAAAACATAATAGTACAATTACAAGGTAATTATAGTGTAGCTCATTCACATGGAGAGGTCAATGTTTTTAATTGATTTAATTGGTTCTTTATTCTTTTTCTCTATTTTTATATTGAGTTATCTTAATTAAAAAACAATCTGTTATACTAAAAAGAGTAAACTGTACTAGTATAATAGAATGATTGTTTTTCTGTATTAGCACACAATTGTCACATTATATATATACCCATAAAAAAAGGAGTTAAATCAACATTTTAATTTAACTCCCTTGCTTCTTCTAGAGGATGTTCAAAAGGTCCGGTAAAAATGACACTGCGAATTTCGCACGAATGCTTGTTTCTCCGCTACTCATGTATCTAAATGCATACATTCCGCTGACGGGAACTGCGCCGAATCGAACTTCTTGGATCTTTTTATCCTCCTTTTGAACACGCACTTCTATTCTTTTTTTTGAAAGATATCATAATACTCTTGCTTTAATTCATTATAAAGAACTGTTTCCTTATTGAATGATTCATTTGCGTCTAAAACATCTTCATAACTATCATTCACATTTTCAATAATAGAATATACTCGATTTTGATTAAATTCTTCTTCTTTAAATAAAGTGTATAACTCTTTCGTTAATCGAATTGAATCTGTATAATTTTTGTACACTTCTTCATACGAATCATAGCGATTTATCATCGTGTCATACATTTTTCTAGTCAATTCTTGTTGCTCTTCATCCGTAATTTTTTCGATTAAAGGTTCTATATTTTCAAAAGTTGCCCTCGAATCTTCTAAACTTGCCTTTTCCATTTCTAAGTATTCCAATCGTTTATCTAAAAGGTCAATCGCTTGATCCGCAAGTGTTTGAACCTTTTCATGGTCATCAGAGCCCAATCCAATGATTTCTTTATAAAGCTCTTCATCTTCTTTTTCTAATTCAAAAACTTTTTCTTGACTAGCTTCAAATTCTTTTTCAATGTTAATTGTCTCTTCTAAATATGCATTAATTTCTTCAGTTACATCTTCTTCACCACAAGCACTGATAAATAAAAGCATTGTAAATATAAACATTGATTTTAATCGCTTGTCCAATTCTAGATCCCCCTTCTATCTAAAAATAACATTATGCAATAGTTATATCATACACTAAAGAAATATATTTACAGTAGCAATTGTATGAATGTAAAGGCCTAATTATGTTAAAATAGAAGCAAACTATGTTTTTTATTCATTTTTTCTTAACAAACTGCAATTGCGCAGATTAAAGTATTATTTTTAAAATAAACATTATTCGTATGGAATAGGAGTATTAAGTATGCTGTTAATGAAAGATATTGTTAGAGATGGGCATCCAGCGCTTCGAAAAAAATCAGAAGAAGTAAAATTACCACCAAGTGAAGAAGATATTAAAACATTAAATAAAATGATGGAGTTTATAAAAAATAGTCAAAACGATGAAATTGCCGAAAAATATAAATTACGTTCTGGAGTAGGTCTTGCTGCACCTCAAATTGGTGTTAACAAACAATTAATCGTCATTCATTTTACTTACAAAGAAAAACTATACAGTTATCAGCTTGTTAATCCAAAAGTTATTAGCCACTCCGTTGAAAAAGCATATTTAAATGGAGGGGAAGGTTGCTTATCGGTAGATGAAGCAATTGAGGGGTATGTCGTACGTCATGCACGAGTAACAGTGCGTGCCTTTGATAAGGAAGGAAAACAATTAAAATTAAGATTTAAAGGTTATCCTGCAATTGTCATTCAACATGAAATAGATCATTTGAATGGAATTATGTTCTATGACTATATAAATAAAAGAAATCCTTTTTATATCCCAGATAATGCCGTTGAAATTGATTAGTATAATATAATACCAACTTAACTCTTTTTCGGGTTCATCATTTCATTCTACTCTTTTTACGTATATTATGATTCCTTTCGTGAAAAAATAAGAAAAGAAAAAAACACAAATAAATATTTGCTAAAAATAATTGATATTTATTCCAATAAAAATGAAATCATATTATAATAAGATTAACAGGGATTGGATCGGCCTAAATTTTATCTTGCTTTTCTTCTTATGAAGGGAGATGTGTAGGTGATGTTGAAACGCCTAAAAGAAAAGCTAAAGAGAAAATGGAAAGAGTTTTTGAAACAAGGACGTGTACCGACAACTGATAATAATACTACTATTCAAGGACATCGTGAGAAATAAACATGAAGCGAAACTTTTTAAATTGAAGTAATTTTACGGAAAAATTAGATCGAATTAACGTTATAGGAGAGATAGAATGATTTTTAAGGTTTTATATCAAGAACACCCTGATACTGCGCCTGTACGTGAACGCACAAAAAGCCTTTACGTAGAAGCAAAATCAGAGCGTGAAGTACGTCAAAAATTATCCAATCGCAATATTAATATCGAGTTTATCCAAGAATTAGATGAAACACATTTACAATATGAAAAAAAATCCGAAGTTTTTGAAATTGAGAGTGTCTAAATGAAATTTGTAAAGAATGACCAAACTGCCGTTTTTGCACTCGGCGGACTAGGTGAAATCGGAAAAAATACGTATTGTGTACAATTCCAGGACGAGATTATTATAATTGATGCCGGCATCAAGTTCCCAGAAGATGAACTACTTGGCATTGATTATGTTATTCCTGATTATACGTACTTAGTGCAAAATCAAGACAAGATTAAAGGACTAATCATCACGCATGGGCATGAAGATCACATCGGTGGCATCCCCTATTTGTTGCGTGAAATAAATGTACCAATCTATGCTGGAAAACTTGCGATCGGACTTATAAGAAATAAGTTAGAAGAACATGGATTACTCAGAAATGCCAAATTAAATACAATTCAAGAAGAAGATATAATAAAATTCCGTAAAACTTCCGTTAGTTTCTTTCACGTTACACACAGTATTCCCGATTCTTTTGGTGTCGTTGTAAAAACACCATCTGGAAATATTGTTCAAACAGGTGACTTTAAATTCGACTTTACTCCTGTTGGAGAACCCGCTAATTTATCTAAAATGGCACAAATTGGTGAAGAAGGTGTACTATGTTTACTTTCAGATAGTACAAACAGTGAAGTCCCTGGATTTACGATGTCAGAACAAGTAGTACAAGAAAATATAAACGATATTTTTAGTAGAATTGATGAACGTCTCATTTTTGCGACTTTTGCTTCAAACATATACCGTTTGCAACAAGTTGTAGACGCTGCTGTAAAGCACAATAGAAAAGTCGCCGTTTTTGGTCGCAGCATGGAATCTGCAATTGAGATTGGTCGTGAATTAGGCTATATTGTTGCACCAAAAGATACTTTTATTGAGACAAATCAAATAAATCGTTTTCCTTCGAATGAAATTGCTATCCTTTGTACCGGTTCACAAGGAGAACCAATGGCAGCACTTTCTCGAATTGCAAATGGTACACATAGACAAATTTCAATTACACCTGGAGATACTGTCGTCTTTTCTTCCTCACCAATCCCTGGAAATAATGTGAGTGTAAGCAGAATCATTAACCAATTGATGCGAGCCGGTGCAGAAGTAATTCACGGTCCATTAAGTAATATTCATACTTCAGGACATGGCAGTCAAGATGAACAAAAATTAATGATCCGTCTAATGAAACCGAAGTTTTTCATGCCAATTCACGGTGAATACCGCATGCTCAAAGAACACTCAAAGCTTGCTATCGCTTGTGGAGTAGATGAAAAAAATACGTTTATTTTAGATAACGGAGACGTGTTAGCACTAAATAAAGATAACGCAAATATCGCTGGGAAAATTCCATCAGGTTCTGTTTATGTTGATGGTAGCGGAATTGGTGATATTGGAAACATCGTTCTTCGTGATCGCCGAATCCTATCTGAAGAAGGTTTGGTTATTGTTGTAGTAAGTATTAATATGAAAGAATTTGAAATAGCCGCAGGACCAGACATAATTTCTCGAGGTTTTGTCTATATGCGGGAATCAGAAGACTTGATAAACGAAGCACAAAAACTGGTATCAGATCATTTAAATAAAATCATGCGTCGAAAAACAAGCAAATGGTCTGAAATAAAAAATGAAATCATCGATACAATTGCACCACTTCTTTATGAAAAAACAAAACGTAGACCGATGATTTTACCAATTATTATGGAAGTGTAAAACAACAAAAACAGGTAAGGAAAGTGTTTATTTTCCTCACCTGTTTTCTTTTATATAAAACCTCGCTTTCATCCTTCCCGCCACAAAAGACCTACTGACACAACTTCCATAAACTGTGACGTTTGGCTCTGCTTATTAATAAATCGATACGGATCGACTCGACATCTTGGAAAAAGACTCGCCGTTTTCCATGACCCCCACCCAAAACGGTTACAATTAATATCGGAACATGCCTGTTTTTTATAACTCTTACCCAAAACGGGCACGATTCATACCGAAACATGACCGTTTCCCATGACCCCTACCCAAAACGGGCACGATTAAGATCGAAACATGACCGTTTCCCATGACTCTTACCCAAAACGGGCACGATTATTAACAAAACATGACCGTTTCCCACGACCCCTACCCAAAACGGGCACGATTCATACCGAAACATGACCGTTTTCCATGATCCCTACCCAAAACGGGCACGATTCATACCGAAACATGACCGTTTTCCACGACTCTTACCCAAAACGGGCACGATTCATACCGAAACATGACCGTTTTCCATGATCCCTACCCAAAACGGGCACGATTCATACCGAAACATGACCGTTTTCCATGACCCCTACCCAAAACGGGCACGATTCATACCGAAACATGACCGTTTTCCATGACCCCTACCCAAAACGGGCACGATTAAGATCGAAACTACCCATCTTGCAGATCGACTCGACATGTTGGAAAAAGACTCGACGTCTTGCGGATCGACTCGACATCTTAGATCTGGACTCTGCATGTTGTTCATCGACTCACATTCCGAAACGGAGGCAGAGTCACTTTTCCCCAACGGTAATAAATCGTTACGCCACAGTTTCCTTCAACTGCGATGCAAATAAGCAACAAATTTCTTGGTGAAATCCTTAATATTAATTTATTTTTTAACTGTTTTGACGATATAAGCATGATGTAGTTCACAAATATTATTCCGCTTTATTCATCCATAATAAGTTGTCTTTCAAATTTCGTTATATCTTTATCTGCTCCAATAACGATTAATATGTCATCTTCTTGAACGGTATAATCAGCACTTGGAGAAACATTCATTTGTTTTCCACGTCTGATCGCTACAACGTTACAGCCATATTTAGCACGAATATCCATTTCCTTTAACGTTTTGCCGATCATTTTTCTTCCAGCCATTACTTCTACCATACTATAATCTTCCGACAGTTCTAAATAATCTAAAATATTACTAGAGATTAAACTATGTGCCAATCTTCTCCCCATATCTCTTTCTGGATGAACCACTTGATGTGCACCTATTTTATTTAATATTTTTTCATGGTAATCATTTTGGGCCTTAACTGTAATCTTATTAATCCCTAAGTCCGCTAAAATGACAGTTGTTAAAATACTTGCTTGTATATTATCCCCTATGGCTACAATTACATGATCAATGTTTTTTATTCCGATCTCTTTTAATGCTTGTTCATCTGTTGAATCAGCGATAACTGCATGAGATGCAATATTTTTATATTCATTTATTTTATGCTCATTTATATCTATTGCGAGGACTTTCATTCCCTCAACACTTAATTCTTCACATATGCTACCACCAAATCTACCTAAACCAATTACAGCAAACTCTCGCTTCATGACTTACTCCTCCATTACAATGTAAGACTATTAACCGTTAGTTTGTCCATCATCTTCTTTTCTAGGAATTAAAAATATCAATAAACAAGTTAATATAGAGATAACGCCAATTCCAATATAGACAAATTGTAACCCAGATAAAAGGCCTTCTTGTAGTACTTGAACCACCTCATTAGATAACCGGCTCAGCTCTGATTTATCCAATAATTTATCTACTTCGTCTATCGTAATCGTTGAATCAAGGCCTGCCTCTTCTATTTTTCGATTAATTTGATTGTTTAATATTCCGCCAAGCAATGCTACTCCAAGTGCACTGCCAATGGAACGCATGAACATATTCATTGCGGTTGCAATCCCACGAATTTCCCAATTAACAGTAGATTGTATCGTTACAATAAATGCTGTACTCGTCATTCCCATACCTACACCTATTAAAAAGGATCCTATTCCAGCCCATACATAATGTTGAACAGCAGGCAATAAAATAAAAAATATTGTTCCAACTATGAGTGATGTCCCACCTATTAAAGAGGTGTTTCGATATCCTATTATTAATAATAAACGACCAGCTATCGTTGATGCAATCGGCCAACCTATTGACATTACCGTAAGTGCAAAGCCTGCAATAATAGCGGATTTTCCCATAACCCCCTGAATAAATGTCGGTAAGTAACTAGAGACACTAATCATTATCATGCCGGTTAATAATGAGGCCATATTAGCCAATTTAATGATACGATATGACCAGATAGAAGAAGGCATAATCGGATCCGAAATTCGTTTTTCATACATAATAAATAAAATAAGGCTGCCCGCTGTCACAACGAGGAGAACGAACATTTGAAGTGACATCCAGCTGATCGATATTCCTCCCTCAACCAATATGTACATTAGTGAGCTAATTCCAATGATCATTAATATGGATCCAATATAATCAATTGAATGTTTCTTTTTATTTATGTTTTCTTTTAAAAATAAAACAATCCCTATCATGGATAACAAACCTAGTGGAATATTCATCCAGAATACATAGCGCCAGTTTAAAAAGTCAACAAAAAAAGCACCTATTAAAGGGCCAAGTATCGCTGAAACTCCCCAAACTGCAGATAAATACCCTTGTATTTTTGCACGTTCTTTTTTCGTGTATATATCCCCTACAATTGTAGTCGCTATCGGCATTAATGCACCTGCCCCAACACCTTGTATAAAACGGCAAAAAATCAACATCGGCATGGAAGTACTAAAACCGGCGAGTGTTGAGCCGGTTAAAAAAACACATATACCAATCACATAAATTGGGCGCCTTCCAAATATATCTGCAAGTTTCCCAAAAAGTAAAACTGTAGCACTTGATGTTAATAAATAACTGGAGAATACCCAACTATACAAAGAAAAGTTACGTAAATCTGCTACGATACTTGGCATCGCTGTCGCTACGATCGTTGCTTCTATTGCTGATAAAAACATTCCTAACATGACAGAAATTAATATAAAGGGACGTTTTAAATTTTTATTAATCTGATTATCCAATTTTTCACCTTAATCAGCCATCCGGTTTTTAACGCCTGTAATAGTCTTTTTTTATTTCTTTTAAGATGGCTCTTCTCGTTAAAATTCCATCAAAGTATCCTTCTTCATCAACTACACAAACAAACGGAGCATCTATTACCGCTTTTAATCCATCTATGAAGCTGGCATTTTTTTGAATACTGATTAAATCGTCTTTCATTACCTCATGTACTTTAAGTTCAGATAACTTTTCAACTTCAAAACGATCGATTCCTAAAATTTGATCTAAAATAACAGTTTTACTGATTGAGCCAGCCAGTTTATAGGAAACATCTAAAACAGGTACTGCGAAGTAACCAGACTTTACTAATACAAGTAAAGCATGTTCTAGTGGATTATTTAATTGAACATGGGCAACCTTTTCAGATGGAATCATTAACTCTTTTACTGTTAAATTTTTCAATTGATTATCTTCTTGTGTCATACTCATAAAAAAGCAACTCCTCTTATTTTTAATTCATAAATTCATGTAAGCCTTACATGTGATGGAGTTAAAAAAATGAACAATATGATACTCACAATTAATGCTTCTATTATATTTTACCATATAAATTGAAGAAGTAACATGATGTATGAGCTCTATTGGAAAGAATAATGAAATTCTTTTCATCTGACTATTTTTTCTGTACAATACATATATATGCTTTTATCAGAAAGAAGGTTTTATATGGATACGCATCTTTTTACAAAGAAAGAAGAGATTGCACATGCAATAACCCATGGAATCGGTGCAGTGTTAAGTATAGCTGCCTTAGTTTTATTAATTATTTTCGCTTCGTTTAATGGAGATCCTGCCCTTATTGTATCTGTAACTATTTTTGGAGCATCGATGTTAGTTATGTATACATCCTCAACATTAGTGCATAGTCTCCCTATTGGAAAATGGAAGGATATTTTTCTAATTATTGATCATGCATCCATTTATGTTTTTATTGCTGGAACATACACACCATTTTTATTAGTAGTACTCAGCGGAAAAGTCGGATGGATTTTATTTGGGATTATATGGGGGATAGCTCTTACCGGGATAGTATTAAAAGTGTTCTTTGTGAAAAAATTCGTTATCTTATCAACGTTAGCTTATATTTTAATGGGATGGCTAATCACGACTGTTTGGAATCCACTAGTAGAAGGAATTCATGAGAACGGACTTATGCTTCTTGTAGCTGGAGGGATCGTTTACACAGTTGGTGCCGTATTTTACGTTTGGAAACGAGTTCCTTATCATCATGTCATTTGGCATTTATTTGTTCTTGCCGGATCTATCTGTCATTTTTTTACAGTTTTATTTTACGTCATCTAAATGTCTTCGATAAATATTAAATAGAAATGAGGGATTAAGGTTGAAAGAAAAACATAATATTACGGAAATTGCAAAAGCAATTTATACAATAAATCGCCATGCAAAAGCTGCACCCGAACCCCAGCATCTGTATATGATTAAAAAACAGGCGATAGAACAATTATTAAAAGAGAAAAAGGCTGAAAAACTTGGTCTTCACTTTTCCAACAATCCGAAGTATAGTAATCAACATTCAACACTGCTTGTGAAAGTTGCCAACTATTACTTTCATGTACCTCCAACAAAAGAAGACTTCAAGAATTTAACCCATCTCGGTTCATTAGATAATGACTTTCGTAATCCACGCACAAAAATGTCTTTATCTTATGCAAAAAAAGTAATTTATCAATATATAAACTGGCAACCGCCTAAAAACGTGAAGCGAAAGAAATTCTCCTCTTATTATACACCTTCATCACTTGGAAAAATGGAGTGGCCACCTACGAAGAAGTTTTAAATTACTTTAAATGCGTGTTCAAAAAGGAGGATAAAAAGGATCAAGAAGTTCGAGGCGGCGCAGTTTCGAGCAGCGAAATGTATGCATTTAGATTTAGATACGTGAGTAGCGGAGAAACAAGCATTCATGCGAAATTCGCAGTGTCATTTTTTAAACATCCTCTTTAAGTTACTTCAATAATCCGCATAAAAACATGCGGATTTTGTTTGTATTCAGCCGAGTCTTCCTTTGAAATACAAGTTATAAAGGATAATCAAAATCGAGAGTGATAAAGAACGCAATGTACAAGTACTGCACACTATTTCTCAATGAAAAATATCACTCTTTCAAAGGACAGGGAAACAAGCGAACGAGGCTCCTTTAGATATAGTGTCTTTGAGTTAGACATAGGACGTATTATTCCTAACGAGTATCGGACAACAATTTTACACGTTACTATTAAAAAACTGATAGATCATAAAAATGCTTAGAAACATACCAATAAAAATGACTGCGAGGAATGCTACATATAGAACATCTTGTGCAAAGATGGCAGTGAATGCCAAAAATAATAAACTACTGAGTACATACGTCAACAGAAAAAAATACTGTTTCCTACTAAAAAAGCTTATAATTGGCTTAATAACGAAACATAACACTGCTAATATTAAGGCTAAAGTGATAAAATAAAAATGTTCTTTTTTAAATCCTAATACTTCTAACTGGGCTAGATTTACTAATCCAAATAAGAGGTCATTCATCGTATAAAACCCTTTCTCCTATAATACTATTAGTTTATACGAATAAAAGAATATTATACATGATTGAAAGGGTTGAAGCTTAACATAAATCGTTTTCTTTATTTACATTATTACTGACTGCAATATTATGGGAACAATTAAGATCTTTGTTTAAAAATTATATACCAATATCGGTGGCTTTGCTCTATAAAAGCACCTGCTTTTGTTCTCGTTCTCTCTTATTATCTTTTTCATACATCCATTACAAGGTGTAAACTAATAGCGCTTTGTCATGACATTAATTGGGACTGCACTTGTTGTCGGATTACTCCCTTTTAATTTAGGAACATTGAAATTCACTTCACTCATAATCGGATTAGACACTGCGCTTGGATATGCGTTATATAGTATTTTTAGTAAATTTCCATTAGTTAAGTATCGTAGTTTCCAAATAACTGCATATACTTTTATTATTGCAATTGCACTGGTTCTTTTTTCCCGTATCGGGAGAAATTCACTAAATTGCAAACCACTTCTGATATGCGGGCTGAATCGTTTTCTTTTATACAATTGATTAGTATGGGAGCAATTATTTTTACAGTAATATTTGTGAATACCGCTACACAGAGAGGCTTGGAGTATCCAAATAAATTAGATAGGTCTTAAGACTGGTTTTATAGATATAAAAAAAGCTGATCCTTTAGGAATCAACTTTCATAAAATTTCTCGTCATGTATGTATTTCTATATTTTATCTGCGATGTTGTTTAATGTTGCAGTAAATGTTAAGCATGCTGTCAAGTCTCTGGCTGATTGCAACTGTCTCTGAATTGGTAAAACCTTTGTCATACGCAGTTTCTGCTAATCTATCGCGCATGTTTTCTATTTCTTTTAAAGCAACTTTCTCGCAACTCATAACAATATTTTTTCTCCCCTCGCAATATAAATTCCCCCCCAGAGTTAACTGTATACTAAAAGTATAATCAATCTTTAAAAAAATGCAAATAATTTAGTAAGATTCACTATTTGTTTGAAAAAGTCTTTTTCAATAGTTTAAACTCGAAACAAAATCTCTGCTATGCTACTATAATAGAGGATTGTTTTAAAAAGAAAGGATGTCTTCAGTGTGGCTGAATCAAAAAAACAAAATGAATGGTTAGAATGGGGAAAAGCGATTATCATCGCCGTTATACTGGCATTCCTTTTACGAACATTTGTCTTTGCTACGTCAATTGTCGAAGGAGAAAGTATGCACCCAGCCCTTGAAGATGGCGAACGGATTGTTTTTAATAAGCTTATTTATATAATCTCTGAACCTGCACGAGGTGATATTATTATCATTCAACATCCACAAAAAAATTATGTAAAACGAATAATTGGTTTACCGAATGAGACGATTGAAATGAGAGATCACACCCTTTTTATTGACGGAGTTAAGCAAGATTCTACATTTGTTAATGAATATGATGAATTATTGACAGGTAATTTTGGTCCTATCGAAATTCCCGAAGACAGCTATTTTGTTATGGGGGATAATCGAGCAATTAGTAAAGACAGCAGGAATGGATTAGGCTTCATTGATCGCTCTGATATAATTGGAAGATCCGAATTTGTCATATATCCATTCAGCGAATGGCAAAAAACAAGGTAAAAAATAAGTTGTAATAAAAATCAATTAGAAAACTTTGTCATTCGTTAAAGAAAACATGCCCTCATCACTAGGGGTATGCCGACGTTAGGCGTAAAGCCTGTTCTTAGTCGGCCTTCCTTGGAGCCGTAATGGCGAAAGACAGAGGTAATATTGCACTGATGCTCTTGAGTGCAAGCCTTTAATGGCGAGTACCTTAGTTGCACTTATGCAGTAAGAAAGGTTTATACTTTCCTATCTGCCAAAAAAGGTCAAAACTTTTTAAAAGTATTTGACCTTTTTACTTTAGTCTAAGAAAGTCTAAACCCTCTAACAACTTTGTAAATAAATTATAATTTATTTACATTAATCCGCTTCACCCGAAAACGATTATATCTTTTATAATGTTTTACTCATGATCAAAAAGACAATAGCCTATGTTTAAAAAGGCAATAACTAAGCAAATAATTCCTAATGTTGTAATCCACATATCTATACGCATCCTTTCAAAGTTTGTCCAGTTAATATGTAGGTATAATCTTTATTCATCATACCAACTTTTTATTAAATTTGAAAGTAATTATATTATATTATACTTACCGATAAACTTCTATCAAAAATGACACAATTTTATCTACAATTTTATCTACTGATAAAGGTTTACTAATAGAGGATGTTCAAAAAGTCCAGTAAAAATGACACTACGAATTTCGCACGAATGCTCGTTTCTCCGCTACTCATGTATCTAAATACCTACATTCCGCTGCTCGAAACTGCACCGCCCCGAACTTCTGGATCCTTTTTATCCTCCTTTTTATACGAAAATGGACATCTGCTCTAATTTTGGCGCAATAAGCCCCCCTCCAAAAAAGATTTTACTTTTTTTGGAAATTAATCTTCTTAAAACAAATTCTTTTTTACTGTCCCTTTCGTATTTGTTAGGACTTGTTTCCGTCCTCGAGATTACTTGTGTCTATCGTAAGTTAAATTAACATATCATACCTGTTTTCACTAAGGTACTCGCCATGCATCCTCCTAAAACGTGGAGAGGTTGTATGTAATCGTCCTTCGCGATAGAAGTGATCTTTATGCCCCCATTTTCATACATTGTGGTGTCTAGCAAGACATAGGAGTTTTGAACACGCACTTATATAATATCCCTGAATTTGATCACAGTTAAAAAAACTAGTTGTTCCATCGTTTCTACCTTCTGCGGTTACCGAAACGTTTAATGAGTGCGATAAATAAATAATTGATGTTACAATTATTTTATTATGTCCATATCCTTCCATAACCATTCTTTCTATTTTTTATTTATTTAATTGGAAATAAACTTAAATATTTTAATGAGGAGTAACCACAGCAAGCAATTGAAACTCCAAGATCCCTAATTTTATCAACAGTGGAATTTCAAAAATAATATTTAATCCAGTTAAAGCTTCTAAAAAAAGGTGCAGCTTCATTCGCTTTTAAAATAGTTCCCTTTTTATTTATCATCATGATTGTGTCTGATAAAGATGTGAAAATCTTATCCAATAATGTTAAGGAAACTTCCATTATACCTTCTCTCTATTATCCAATAATGATTCTTTCTTTTGGATAACGAATATAATCATTTTGATTTTCTTTTCTAAATGTAAATAAGAATGTGACTAACCCAATTCTCCCGAGAAACATTAAGATCATTAACAATATTTTACTTACAGTCGTTAGCTCACTAGTAATCCCAAGTGATAGTCCTACAGTACCAAAAGCAGATGTTACTTCAAATAGTAGTTCATTTATTGAAAAAGGTTCAATAATGGAAATAATTAATAATGTTGAAAAGACAATTGCTATTGCTAGAATTGTAACTGTTACAGCTTTCATCAGATCTTGATCATAAATTTCCCTGTTAAAAACTTTGATCTTCTTCCCACCCCGAGCAAACGTGATAATAAAAATAACGACCAGTGCAAAGGTGGTTGTTCTTATTCCTCCGCCGGCACTGCTAGGAGAAGCTCCGATAAACATTAAAACTGACATAAAAAGATGATTTGATTCTGTTAAAAGACTCACATCCATCGTAGATAATCCCGCACTTCTCGTTGTAACAGATTGAAATAAAGCAAAAAAGATACTTTCATGCCAGCTTTTATCTTTAAAAAATTGATTTACATCTATTAAGTAAATAAAAGCAGCACCTAAAACGATAAGTACAAAAAATGTTGTCGTAGTTACTTTTGTAAACAAAGTAAAACGAAACCGTTGCTTCATTTTTCGTCTAGTTAATAAATATTGTTTCACCTCTATTAAAACTGGAAATCCGATTGCTCCAAATACGATCAATAACATAATAATAAATTGAACAAAATAATCATTTTTATAAGGAGCCAAGGAATTATTGGTTAAACTGAACCCACCATTAGATATCGCGCTAATCGTAGAAAAGAAACCATTATAATACGCTTCTGCAGGAGTTGGGAAATAACGCAAAAAATAAGTACCTAAAATAAGAAATCCTAATAACTCGATTGCCAAAACGACCAATAAAATTTGCTTAATTAATTCTACAATTCCACCAAATGTCGTTTGGTTTTGGTCTTGCATAATTAACCTTCGCTCAGAAAGCCCAATTTTCTTCCCTAAAAGTAACCATATAAACGTACTTACAGACATGACGCCAACAGCACCCAGCTGTAAAATAATTGCCAGAAATATTACTCCTGTTGTACTTAATGTATCTCCAACTGAGATTGTGCTAAGTCCAGTAACACTGAGCGCACTTACGGCTGTAAAAAGTACATCGATAAAAGGAACGTGTACACCTTCCTGGTAAGCTACTGGTAGAGACAAAACAATCGTTGATAAAATAATTGCAAAAAAATAAAAACATAATAAAAGTTGCGCAGGTGTTAATCGTTTAATCCACTGAAAAAAACTATTCTTACCTAACATAATTAAGAAACTCCTCTACCTATATATCGACAAAACATTTTTTAAATCAGTATAGCAAAAAGATAATTCCAATTCGACTTTTTAAACAAAATTAATATATAAAAACATCCTCTCTAAGTCATGAATTTAATTCGATTAAATCAATATTCTTTATTTTAGCTAACTTTTGGTAAAGTTCAGTAGGTTTTAAATCTTGATAGACTTTTACTTCTACCTCTACTACATAGTTGTTTACTTGCTTATCTTGTATATTAACCTTACCTAGTCTAACTACTTCTCTTTCAATTTGCTCAACAACTTCCTCAATATTTTCCCGACTGTTTAAAGTAACTGCGATTTGAAATTCTTTTAACTTAAGTTGTTCAAAGCCTAATCTGAAGATAATATATGGAATAATTTCGACACTAATTAATAAAAGTCCGACCCCAACAATTGCTTCGATGTAAAATCCTGCTCCAATTGCAACACCTATGCCCGCAGCACCCCAAACGATTGCAGCTGTCGTAAGACCAGAAATTGTATCATCTTCTCTTCTTAAAATCACTCCAGCACCTAAAAAGCCAACTCCTGTAACAATTTGTGCAGCCAATCTTAAAGGATCCATTCGAATTTCAGCCAAAGCTGAACCAGGTAATAAGTATGCTGACTGAATAGACACAATCGTTAATAAACAACTAACGATGGAAATAACTAAAATTGTTTTTAAACCTAAAGATTTTCTTTTTAATTCACGTTCTAGACCGATTAATAATCCGAGAATTGCCGAAATTAATAGCCGCAGTAACATCTCAAGGTGTACGTTAGTGATAATCTCTAACATCTTTTGTTCCTCCCTGAAGTTCAGACTGTCTTAAACTATACTTTACAAACGCACTAAACGCTCAATTTTTACGAAAAATCGATGAATGAAAGACTTGTGTTTCCGCTGAATAATTACTGAATAACGCTGGACAGATGACCAAAATCACATAATAGAGGATGTTCAAAGTCCGGTAAAAATGACACTGCGAATTTCGCACGAATGCTTGCTTCTCCGCTACTCATGTATCTAAATGCATACATTCCGCTGCCGGGAGCTTCGCCGCCTCGAACTTCTTGGTTCTTTTTATCCTCTTTTTTGAACACACATTAATTGATAATTCGTTTTCCTACAAATACGTGCCCGCTACAAAAGAAAACAGAGCTAATATTATATTAGCTCCTTAAATTTCTTCAAGAGTGACTCCCCTTGATATCCTTCTTCAATGATCATTTGTAGCATTTCTTCAATTCGACTCTTACGATGGTCAACGACTTCACCTTGAAAAAGCACATTGATTCTTTCTTCGTTTATTTCATTAATACCAATAATTTTTGTAATAAAAAAAGCAGGATCATTTTCTTCTCTAGTAATTTTCACTTGGATCATTAGCTCTTCTGCATTTTTTATCTGATTAAAATAAGATAAAAATTGATTATCTATATATGCCTCAATTAACCAGCCATATTTATCTTCTCGATTAATTACTAATCCATCACGAAGCGGAATCGTTTTTCGTTCAACGCCATCCTCTTCATTAGCCATAATTTTTAAGCCTTTTAATTTAAAGGTTTTCATACGAAACTCCCCTTCGCTTATTCGAATTCATATGTTTAAAATAGTTTATTTTATTAATAAAGTCAATAGCCTTATAAGTACCCTTGGAAAAAAGAGGATTAAACCACAATGCATAAATCATCTTATTTTTCCCATTATATACTTACTAACTTGTTTTTTAGAGGAGGAATAATCATGACAGTTGCTACCCAAGTTAGGCAAGCAATTGCTGGATTAAAAAGTGTACAAGCAAGCTTTGAACAATTTGCTCTTCAAACAGAAAATAAACAGGCAAAACAGATGTATCAAAATGCTGCTCGGCAAACAATGCAAGTACTTCAATCTGTAGAACCTCGTTTACAAGAAATTGAGCAAGAAGAACCGCAATATCGCCAATAAAAAATTTTATGATAAAAGTGAGGTGAAAAAATTGTACCTCAAGAAATTTTTTCTCCTATTTGTAGGTGTGTTTGTTTTAACCGCATGTTCTAATAATAATGCCAATCCAGATCAAATCCTTGAACCAACAGGTAACCGTGATCTTGAGCTAGTCAAACTGAAATCAAATGACAATATAGATCAAAATCCATCAAACCGAGCAAAAGAGTTAATAAGTGAAAAATACGATGAGGTATCCGCAGTGCGAGCAGTGAACCATAAAGATGACATACTTATTGCTATTGATGTCGATCATCACGAACGTTTTAATCTAGATGATATTGAAAAGAAAATAGAAAAACAAGTCCGAGATCAATATTCTGATTTAAAAGTGACCTTGTCAACAGATCAAAAAATATTAATCGAATTAGAAAAAATAGAATCAGACATTATGAATAATAAAATTTCTAGTGACCAACTAAAAAAGAAAATAGCAGAATTAAAAAGTTTATCGAAAGAACAAACGTAAGAAAGAGTGAGGAACTAAATGGCAGATCAAAAAAAGAAGCAGCTGCCTCCTGAAGCACAACAATATCAAACATTACAGAAGAATCGCGAAATAAAGCGACCAGTCTTTAAAAACTGCATAAAAGCTTTTTTAGTAGGAGGATTAATTTGTTTGATTGGGCAACTGATAACAACTTTTTATATTTATTATTTTGAGTTTACAGAACAAACTGCTGGAAACCCTACTGTTGCTACTCTCATCATAATTACGATGTTTTTAACTGGTTTAGGGATATATGATCATCTCGGTCAGTTTGCCGGTGCAGGTACAGCTGTTCCTGTTACCGGTTTTGCTAACGCAGTTATATCTTCGGCCATCGAGCATCGCACAGAAGGTTATATTCTTGGTGTTGGTGGGAATATGTTTAAACTTGCTGGACCAGTTATTGTATATGGGGTTTTTTCAGCTTTTGTTATTGCGCTTATAAAGACAATAATATTAAAGTTAATTTAAAAATTAATGTGGGGGTGTAATGAAATGTTAATGGGTCATAGCAGTTGGCAATTTAATAACCAGCCAGTTATTCTTTCCACTGGTGTTGTCGGCGGACCATTTGAAGCACAAGGAAAAATTGCTCACGATTTCGACATATTACATGAAGATATGTGGTTAAAACAAGATTCATTTGAAAAAGCCCAACAAATCTTGATGGAAGAAGCCAGTCAAATTGCTGTTAAAAAAGCTAATATCCAAAAAGGACAAGTAGATTATTTTATTAGTGGTGATCTCATTAACCAAATTACACCTTCTACTTTTGCTGCAAAGTCAGTTGATGCACCTTATTTAGGAATTTTTAGTGCATGTGCAACCTCTGCGGAGAGTTTAGCACTCGCTGCCTTAATTATTAATGCTGGTGGAGCGAATTATATTTTAAGTGGGACAGCTAGTCATAATGCGTCCGCAGAAAGACAGTTCCGTTATCCAACAGAATATGGTGGTCAAAAACCACCGACCGCCCAGTGGACAGTGACTGGAGCTGGTTGTGCACTCGTTGCTCCATCTGGAGACGGACCTGTCATCACTACTGCAACGATTGGAAAAGTTGTCGATATGGGAATGACTGACCCTTTTAATATGGGAGGAGCAATGGCACCCGCTGCAGTGGACACGATTGTTCGCCACTTAACAGATAGAAATATAGATGCCGATTATTATGATCTTATCATTACCGGTGATCTTGGAAAAGTCGGACGAGAAGCTTCATATGATTTACTTAAAGAAAAAGGAATTGAACTTGATGCAAAAAAATATGTTGACAGTGGTTTAACGGTCTATAAGGAAAACCAACCAGTCAACGCTGGTGGTAGTGGAACAGCTTGTTCGGCAATCGCAACATATGGCCATTTTCTAAATCGTATGAAAGAAGGAAAATTGAACCGCATTTTATTGGTTGCAACCGGTGCCCTACACTCTCCGATGAGTGTGCAACAAAATAATTCAATACCTTGTATTGCTCATGCTGTATCAATTGAATCTCGAGGTGATGGGTCATGATTTTTTTCTGGGCATTTGTCGTTGGCGGACTAATATGTGTTATCGGGCAAATTATGTTTGACGTATTTAAATTAACCCCTGCACATACGCTTACAACACTCGTAGTATTAGGCGCTATCCTCGACGGGTTGGGATTATATGAACCATTAATTAATTTTGCCGGCGCAGGAGCAACAGTTCCGATTACAAGCTTTGGAAATTCACTCGTACACGGTGCAATGGCCGAAGCGGAAAAACACGGTCTAATCGGCGTGATTACCGGGATTTTCGAAGTAACAAGTGCTGGTATTTCATCTGCAATTATTTTTGGTGTCATTGCTTCACTAATCTTTAAACCAAAAGGATAGGATGTGACATTTAGGAGATGACAGTTGGATCAAATGTAAAAGGAAGTTATTTTTCCGTAAAAAGTGCTGAAGCAGGTCTAGAGCAATTAGCAATTAAAACGAATAATGAAGAAGCAAAAAAAGCTTTTTATGATGCACAATATCTTCTCTCTCAAGTTAGAGAAGACCTAAAAAAACAAGTGCAATTTTTAGCACGCGAAGAAGCTCAGTATAAGTAAAGGAGAGACTGCGATGCCTGATTGGTTAAATATTTTTTTTCGATCCATATTTCTCGTTTTCACTTTATTTTTATTAACGAAATTTCTTGGCAAAAAACATATTTCCCAATTAAGTATTTTTGATTACATTAATGGCTTTGTTTTGGGTGGGATCGGCGCTATTATTACTGTTCATAGAGATGTGCCTGTTTTACATGGACTTATCGCAATACTCGTATGGTTTATCATCCCATTTAGTATTGATTACTTGGCTCTAAAAAGTAAAAGAATTAGAGATTTTGTTCAAGGGAAAAGTACCGTTATCATACAAGACGGTAAAATAATGGAAGAAAATTTAAAAAAGGAATTTTTCTCAACGGATGATTTATTAGTGCATTTAAGAGAGAAAGATATTTTTCATGTTGCCGATGTTGAATTTGCTTTACTGGAACCAACTGGAAAGTTTAGTGTATTACCAAAAACGGAAAAGCAACCATTAACTGCAAAATCCTTAAACATAAAGCTTGCTCCTAAAAAAGAACCACAAACCGTCATAATGGACGGAAAAATGTTATTGGAACCTCTGGCAAATTTAAATTTGAACCCGGCTTGGCTAGAAACTGAACTGGCAAAATTGAATGTGACAATAGAAAATGTTTTTTTAGCTCAAGCAGATAGTGACAGTCAATTAACCGTTGATTTATATGATGACAAACTTGCTGTACCGAATCCGACTGAAAAGCCGCTTCTTTTAGCGACTCTCAAAAAAACACAAGCAGACTTAGAATTATATGCGTTAGAAACAGAAAATGAACAGTCAAAAAAATTATATCAGGATAATGCCAAAAGGTTAGAAGAAGCAATTACCCTTGTCGAACCGTATTTACAATAAAGATACACTTCACCTTGAAGAACGCAATGATCCGCAAAGACTGCTATTTATCCGAAAAAAATCACGGTTTATACGGAAAGACCGCAGTTTATCATAAAATCTATAAAAACTAATCTAAAAGTTTCGTATAACTACTACCAACAATATCCATACTAAGCGTTAGAACTAACAAATGGATTTTGGTGGATATGAAAAATAATGAGACGGTTTCTATATTACAAATTATATTATTACTGATGATGGCTATCGGATTAAAAAACCATGTGATCGTAATCCCTCCTTTACTGAAAGAAGGAGGTCGAGACGCTTGGATCGCTGTCATTGTCATGTCCTTCCTCTTCCTTATTTGGGGGATATTACTTATTTACATTTACAAAGCGATGAAGGGCAAACATATTCAAATATGGCTTGAAGATAGCGTTGGCAAACTCTTCACTAACCTATTGCTTTACATAATTAGTATTTATTTACTTATCGTGGCTGCAGCAACATTAAAAGAAACTGTTTTATGGACGAACGTATCTTATTTAAATGAAACCCCTCCCCTTGTTTTAACGATTGCTTTTATTGTCCCTTGCATGTTGGCTGCCCTGACTAATATACAAACAATTACGATTACCAACTTTTTCTTTTTAGTACTTGTCGTTGTCTTTGGTCATTTTGTTTCTATTTCTAACATCGAGCATAAGGATCATTCCTTATTATTACCAATTTTGGAGCATGGGTATATGCCAGTTCTAAAAGCAATGATTTACCAAGGAACTGGCATGATTGAATTAATTATCCTGCTTTTCTTACAACATCAATTTAAATCAAAATTTCGATATCGACATTATTTGGTCCTTGTCGTTATCCTAACGTGGTTGACTTTAGGCCCGTTAATTGGGGCAATCGTTGAATTTGGACCAAAACAAGCTGCAATGCAACGCTATCCTGCTTATGAAGAATGGGGACTGGCGAGGGTAGGTACGTATATTGAACATGTAGATTACTTGTCCATATACCAATGGCTATCTGGCGCATTCATCCGAATTACACTGCTCTTATTTGCAATTAGAACCCTTCTTAATAAAAAAAACAAAACAACCAATGTATGGATCGTCTTAGTTTCATCGTTTATTTTAGGAGCAATTGTCATGTATCCAATCGATGAAAGAAAATTTTTCGATGTGCTAATCGATTTATTATTACCTTTCACATTTTGGTTCTTTCTCGTATTTTCTTTCATTTTAGGTATTATTGCATACCTTTATCGCAAAAAACAAGGAGATGAAAAAAATGTCTAAAGAAAATAAACCGCAAATTTCGATATCTGAAAAAATAGATACATTCACAGAACAAACAATTCGCAGTCTTTTTTCAAGCAATCCGGACGTGACATTGCAAACATTTTCTTTTGAAGATAATGTAGTGACATTTGTAACTTGTGAAGGCATGGTTGATGAAAATGTCATCAATAATGTTGTCTATGAACGGATTGTGTATTTTTTTAAAAATAGACAACATAAAAAAATAACTTTAGATGAAATTAATCATTCACTCTATTTACCAGGGATAGCTCGAGTGAAAAAGAAAGAAAAACTCATTGCAGATGTTTTCACTGGAAAACTGATGATATTTTTTCATAACGAACAATTTCTTTTTTCAGTTGATGTTTCTAAACGGCCTCAACGGAAACCCGAAGAAACGAGTACTGAAGTGTCCATCAAAGGACCAAGAGATGATTTTATTGAAGATATTGTCACAAATATTGCATTGATTCGAAAACGGCTACGTACTAATTCTCTTGCCATTAAAAAATATGAACTCGGTTCCCGCACACAAACCCAAGTTGCAGTCCTTTATATAGACGACATTGTAAACCAAGATATTTTGACGACAATTGATAAGAAAATACAACGAATCGATATAGATGGAATTTATAGCGGAACACAATTAAAAGAACTACTATCTGATCGAATATTAACATTTTATCCTCTATTCCATTATAGCGGACGCCCTGATTTTGCTGTCCATAGTCTTTTGACTGGACGAATTATCATTCTTGTTGACGGTGTGCAATATGCCATCATCGCGCCGGTTAATTTATCATTTTTATTAAAGAGCGCTGAAGATAGTGAAAATATTTATCTGTTTAATTCTTTTGAACGGTTAATCCGCATTGTAGGTATCATAATCGCAATATTCCTTCCAGGTTTTTGGGTTGCATTAAGTAGCTTCCACCAAGATCAAATTCCCATTTCTTTTTTAGGAACAATTATTGAATCAAGAAAAGGGGTACCAATACCAGCACCGCTTGAAGCAATACTTATGGTGTTGCTATTTGAATTTTTCCGAGAAGCCGGTGTTAGACTACCCGTTGCCATTGGTTCCACATTAAGTGTTGTAGGCGGATTGATCATTGGAGATGCGGCAATTCGAGCTGGGATCGCAAGCCCTTTAATGATTGTACTCATTGCTACCTCCGCTGTGGCTACGTACACCCTTGTTAGTTTATCGTTACATGGGATCGTTTCGATTTTACGGTTTTTCGTCATTATTTGTGCTTCTTTTCTCGGACTGTTCGGCTTCTTTATTTCTCTATTTCTTATTGTCTTTTATGCAGCGAATATACAAACATTCGGCGTTCCATATCTAACTGTTCCAAATCAATTTAACTTGCAACAATTTAATGAAATGATGAAAACATTTTTCCGTCTACCAGTAAGTAAATATTCGAAACGGCCAAGGATGCTAAACACGATGGATGATACGGCAAAACCGGACGAGGAGTGAGGTTTTGACTATGAATTACAAAGTGCTAATCATTGTTGTCATGCTTTTTTTGTTAGTCGGATGCTGGAATATCGAAGAAGCTGATCGCTTGGATTACGTTCATGGAATTGGCATTGATTACGAGGACGGAAAAATTAAAATATACTTGCAAATAGTGAACCTAGGCAATCTTGGGACACCAGATGTTGCCGCAACCGGAGAAAGTCAAGTTACGATTGCACATGCGAGTGCTGAAGATATGGAAAGTGCTATTTTTGAAATTTATAAATCGGCACAAAAAAAATTATATTGGGGACATACCACATTTATTATGCTTTCAGAAGCGGCACTTGAACATAATAAATTGAAAGAAGTTCTCGATTTAATTAATCGATTTCCCGAGACTAGATATCGAATTCGGATATTTGCTACGAAAAGTAAAATAACAGAATTGATGGAGGTTTCTCCTATTTTTCAAGGGTCACCAATCTTTTCAAGGTTGACCGATTTGAATAATGAATATGAACAAAGTTCTTGGATGAAACCATTGACAAACCGGGAACTTATCATTTCTTTGGACGAGCCGGGTCATAATGGCATCATTCCGACTGTCCGTCTTGCTGAAAACACATGGCAATCAGAAAAAGAACCGGAACCAATGGTTGAAGCATTAGGTATAGCGAGCGTGTCCGCAGATGAATTTCATGGCTTTATTTTAGGAAAAGATGTAAATGGTCTCAGGTGGATACAAGAAAAATCAAAACGGGGAAATGTTACTATCTTCAATAAAGGAAAACCCGCTGCAGGGGTTGTCATTGTTAAACCTGAAACAAAATTTGACATAAATACAGAAGGAGATAAAGTAACATTTCACGCTAAATTTAAAGCAAAAGGTATGATTAATGAAATGTTGCAAAATGTTGATCAAAAGTTTATTATCGAGGAACTTAAAAAACGAATTAAAAAAGAAATAATGCAAACATATCGAAGCGGCCTTGAGATTGATAGTGATGTTTATCGTTTGTCGGAAACGTTATACCGTAAAGATGTAAAAACGTGGAAAAAATTGGAGAAAGATGGGAAAATACCTTTAGACGAAAAGTCGTTACAAATAGAAGTCAATCTTGATCTCGTTAATTCAAAATTAAATAAGACGGAACCAATTATTGAATAACGTTTAGAATCACCATCTATCATGAAAAAGGTTTGTTTTCATACAAATAAAACTTTTCTTGACTCGCTCACTTGCTAAAAACGCACGTCCCGGGGACTGGGACTGCGATTACTGGTCCCTTCGAAGAGCATTTACAGTTTCGTTCGTCCCGCCGAAAAGCGTTTGTCTCAGGCGCCAGTACCTGCACGTCCTGGGACTGCGCATTCGCTCTTCCCATCGTAAAAATTTGTGCTCGTAAATGCAACTCATACTCTCGCCATAAAAAAGGCTTGGCGATAAGCCAAGTTTTCTAATGAGCTATAAAATCCGAAAAAAATGCTATCATTCTCCCTTTTCTAATAGTATCCGCTTAATTATGTACCTGATCCCCAACCCTACTAAAAAGCCTATAATCATACCAATAATCGGTAAAAAAATTGGTCCAATCAAATAGCTAAACAATGTAAATCGAGCCGAATAAATGACTCCTAACGTTCCAAAATAAGCGGAAAATACAAATGGTACATATACAAACGGATGCTCTCCACCCCCAGCATCCCGATACGCATCCCAGATGGCAAAGAGATACAGACATGGATAAAACATGAGCCACAAAAAATCTGCCTTGTCAATTGCTTCTTGCATTTCACCTAAAAAACTGTGCAAAATAACAACATTGATTTTCCCTTTCACATTAACGATAAATTCAAGAACGATTAATATAAAAGCTTTAAAATATTTCCGATTCAATAATTGCCCAAATCCTGGTAAAGCAATGCTCCAAAGTATAACTTCACCTATTTCAGCAACCTTATTTGTGTTCTTCATCCACCTAACCCTATTTCGCTAATTCTTTTCGATCTGCAGCCATCGGAGGTTGTTCCATCCAACCATTTTTAATTAAAATTTCTGCACCATCATCAGAATATTGAGCAATTTCAGCGATTAAACGAGTATAGTGAACACCTAAATCCCGTCTTGGACTAATGGACATAGAGACACCATAACCACCTATACTAGAAGCGATAAGGTTTGTAATAAATGTCATCATTAGTTTATCGGAAAAAGGGGCTTCTGTTGAATCTGTTACTTCAGATGTTAAAACGTTGGCAGAGTTCGGTAAGTATTCATCATTTAATATAGTAGAAAAAATATCCAAATGCTTTCCGGAAATCTCACGTCCTCGTTCAAAAAAGCGTCTAACCTCTTTGGATTTTGCTACTTGACTAAATGCCGTAATAACTGCCTGACCTAATGCATTACGCTTTGAATGAAAGACAAGTTGGGAAATTTCTATCCCGAGGAGTGGTCTTTTTCCTCCAAGCCAACCTGCTAAAAAACTCTCTTTTGTAACATATTCTACCTGTTTTGGTGTAGGAATTTTTGGAGCTCGATTATATATTCCTTTTGCTTTTGCCAATTCTTTCGCACGCATTTCCAACTTTTGTATATCTTGCATCACCTCAAAATAAAATTCTTGTACATCGACCTTTACTGCATCTAACATTGGGTAACTGAAATGCGTTAATTCCATTTTTAGTTTTTCTAAGCAGTATTCCAAATAAAGAATATCCGAAAACAAGCGTGGCGCTTTCAAATTAACGTCGTCATCTGTAAAGCCTTCTGGTACTGGATAGTCCTCTTTCATAAATATATCCTTCACTCGGTCGATTCTTTTAATGGTTAGTCTCAACATTTCTTCCAATATTTCTTGTATCTGTTTATCGTCTACATGTTGAAGGAAAAATCTAATTCCGCACTTTTGTAATGTTTCACTTTGATAAGTCATCCATAAGCTAGAAATCTCTCCACTCGTTAATTCTGTTATTTCTTCTTTGTTCACTTTTAACAGTCCTCTCCTTACTATTTCCTTCCCTATGTTGCCACAAACCCCTTGTTTTATTCATAAGAATGGTACACGGAGTATTTTATAATCTAAATGTATAGATATTAACAAAATTGGGAAAAAGAAGACGACACAATTAATTTGATTAGGGGGATAATATGGTGTTTCGTTCATTTTTTAACAGAAGAAGGGAAACAATAACTATTCGAGGGAATGAAAAGGAAACAAAAAAAGAAAACCTTTCACTTAAGGTTAATAAAACATTACAGATAAATATTGAAAATTTAAGAAATATGCTAGATAACCCAGATAACTTAAAAATTCGTGAACTAAAGCTCGGTGATGCTGAGGTAAAATGTGCGGTTGTCTATATTGATGGGTTAGTTGATGAACAATCGATTCAACATAATGTTCTAGGAAGTTTGCAAGTCACAAAAGATGATAAGTACCCAACAGAAGCAAGGAGTATACTGGACTTTATATATTGGAAACTTATTGGAGACACAAATATACAAAAAGGAGAATCCTTCGATGATCTATCTTTTAATTTATTATCAGGCTTTACAATACTTTTTATTGATGGAATTGCTACAATTTTAATGATCGATACGGCTGGTGGTGAATTTCGTTCGATCGAGGAGCCTGTTACCGAAACATTAATCCGTGGCCCTCGAGAAGGGTTTATCGAAAGTGTCCAACGAAATGTAGCGATGATTCGTCGCCGAATAAAAGATCCTAATCTACGCTTCAAAACGTATCAAACGGGACGAAGAGCTAAAAAAAGTATTGTTGTTACGTATGTGGATGGAATTATCGATCCTAAATTATTAAAAGAGGTAGATCGCCGTTTAAAAACAATTGATATAGACATTGTCCCAGAAACTGGCTATATCGAAGAATGGATTGAGGATAGTTTTTTATCGCCATTTCCACAATTTTCAAATACGGAGCGACCAGATAAAGTTATCGCTGCAATAATGCAAGGGAAAGTTGCTATTATGCTCGATGGTACACCGTTTGCTTTAATTGCACCAGTTAATTTTTCCAATGTGCTTCAATCACCGGAAGATTACTATGAACGTTGGACGATTGGAAGTTTACTAAGAGTTTTACGTTATTTGGGAGCATTTATTTCTGTCTTTTTACCTTCGTTGTATATTGCCTTAATTTCTTTACAACCCGGGATGATTCCGTCAAGCCTCGTCTTTTCCATCGCTGCAACACGTGAAGGAGTTCCCTTCCCTCCTATTGCAGAAGCACTTATGATGGTAATTACGATGGAATTATTACAGGAAGCGGGGGCAAGACTGCCACAGACCATTGGACAAACGATTGGCATTGTCGGTGGGCTTGTCATTGGAGAGGCGGCGGTGCAAGCTGGTATAGTAAGTCCAATCATGGTCATCGTCGTTGCCCTTACCGCGATTGCAAACTTTTCTATTCCGTCATATAGTGTTGCTATTTCATTTCGTATCGTCCGTTTCGGATTTATGTTTGCGGCAGCTGTATTTGGGATGTTCGGTATCATTTTAGTCTATATAATGATCAATATCCATTTTGTCAATCTCAAAAGTTTTGGTGTACCATATTCCGCCCCATTTGCACCATTTTTCTCAAACGATTGGCATGATGTCGTCATTCGTAGTCCTATTCAAACGATAAAAAAGCGACCGGACTATTTGTCCTCAGAAGATAAAATTTCTTTGGATAATCAAGGTGAGAAATAATGAATCCGTTTAAATATAGTGATGTACAACTAAGTGAAAGCGAGTATGTGATTGCCCTTCCTTCTGCCTTAATCGGAGTTGCCGTCCTTTCTTTGCCTAGGGAAGTCGCTAAGGTCACCTCATTTAGCGATGGTTGGGTCTCCATTTTGCTAGCCGGAATTATCTTTACTTTTATTGCTATAATGGGAGTGAAATTAGCCGCCCTTTTTCCCGAAAAATCGTTTTTGTCATACACATCTTTTTTAGTTAGCCGACCAGTGGCAATTGGAATTGCTTTTATCAATATCCTTATTGCATTATTTATAGTTGCCTTTTCTACACGAGCCCTCGCTTCCATTTCACAGCAATACTTGTTTGAACATACACCAATGGAAGTGTTGGCACTTTCATTTTTGCTCGTAGTTATTTACGCTGTCTCGGGGTCAAGAGTCGGTATTTTTCGATTAAATGTGCTTTTTCTTCCAATCATTTTATTTGCATTTTTATTCGTATTACTTTTTAACATAAAATGGTTTAATGCAGCAAACGTTTTTCCGATGTTCCAATCGGATTTAACTGATTATCTCAACGGAATAACGAAAACATTTGAAGCATATGTTGGATTTGGGATCGTACTTTTTTATTTCGTTTTTATTAAAAATCCTGCAAATGTTACAAAAAAAGTTACCATTGGAATGAGTGTGACTATTGCTTTCTATATGATTATTTTTTTAGGTTGCATCAGCGTCTTTGGAAATGCCGTTACAGGAAACATGCATTATCCGACCATTGAACTGGCAAAACGAGTAGACATTCCGGGTGCCATCCTTGAACGAATTGATGCAGTCGTTTTCACCATTTGGATCATGGCGATATTTAATTCAACAGCTATTTCATTGGATTTAGGTGTTTTGCTGTTATCTTCGATTTTTAAAAAGATGAAAAAAAGAATACTTACTTTTATTTTGTCGCCAATTGTTTATTTCCTAGCTTTGTTTCCGCAACAGTTTGACCAGGCTAGAAAAATAGCAAGTCTATTAAGTCAATTTAATATATACTTTACATGTACGATGATTTTAGGCTTATTTTTAATCGCAAAAATTCGAGGTGTTAAAAGCCGTGATAAAATATAAATCATTCTATTTTCTATGCTTATGTTTCATCCTTCTTACTGGCTGCTGGGATGTCATCAATATCGAGGAGCGGGGATTTATAATTGGAACTGCAATTGATATAGAAGAAGACGGTGATGAAAAACAACCTGAATATATAGTTACAAACCAGATGGTGATACCTGCTGGAATCGCTAATCAAAACCAAGGAGGCGTAGGTGGAGAGGAGAAAGCTTTTTTAAATTTCACTTCAAAAGGGAAAAGTATTTATGAAGTCAATGAAGAATTATCGGCTATTTCTAGTAAAACTCCATTTTATGAACATTTAGCCATCCTTGTTATTTCAGAAGATGTTGCTAGAAAAGAACATTTATTTTCAGACTTGATTGACATATATATTCGTGATGTCGATATGCGCCGAGGAATCAAGGTTATCGTTTCTGAAGCAGATGCAAAACAGCTTCTTGATTTTACAACTCCGGAGGACAAACTACCAGCAAGGCATATCGACGAATTACTGGATCATAGCACTAAAGAGATTGGAGTTCTAAGGTCAAAAAGAGTCGGAGATATTGAAGAATATCATATACGAGAAAAGAGTTTTGTATTACCTCTACTTCATGTAAATGAATATGTGGACTATAAAGCCGGAGCAGTTTTTCATGGACCAAAAGATAAAATGGTCGGAATTTTTCATGCAGAAGAAATGCAAGGACTCGAAATGATGAAAACGAAAGCAATCGAGAAAGTAATTGAATTTACTTATAAAGACTATGTGTTTGCACTAGAAGTAAATGATTTAAATAATAAATTGGCAGTAGACCCAAGCAATATTGATGAGATCAAGGTAACCATCGATATTGAAATAGAAGGAATTATTAAAGAATCCTTCGGCAAAATAGACTTGACCAAACCCTCCGAACTAAAAGCAATTCAAAAAGCTGTTTCCGAACAAGTAAAGGATTCGGTTGAAAAAGCAATCAAGAAAGGACAGGAAGAGCTAGGAACAGATGTATTTAATATATGGCAAAATTTAGAGACAAAACATTATGATACATGGAAGAATATCAAGGACGATTGGGAAAAAGGCGAATATTATTTTAAAAAAGCAACATTCGAAGTGAATGTGGTTACGGATGTTTTCTCAATGGGTACGACCAACAAAACAGATTAAAGGAGGAGTAGCACGATGTTGTGGGATTTATTTATGGAAAGTATTACGGATAAGTTACGTGTGTTTTGTACGATTTTAGCATTTATAATTCCTTATGCGATATACAAAATTAATAATCGCTTACATGAATATGGAGATCCGCCTTGGAAAAAAGATCAGGTGGAGGAATGAATAAGGGGCAGCGTATGCCCCTTATTATTTTTCAGCCAGTAGATTTACAACTTCCGCCGCGGTCTGCGCAAAAGTTACGCAATTGTGCGAAAAGTTATGCAACCGAAATAATTCAGCGCCGAACGCCAAAATTCGGGTGTTTTGAACTTTCAAATCAGCGATTCGGGCAAAAATTCAGTGCATATACAATTCAGCGATTTTCAATAATTCAACGAATATCCTCGCAAAATTTACAATCTTTCTTCGCATTCATGCTCTTATGAAATTTTGATAGCAATTTTTCCAAACTGACTATTTACTTCAAGAAAATCGAAGGCATCTTGTATGTCTTCCAATTTAAATGTATGTCCAACAACGGGTTTGATTTTCTCTTTTTCCATCAATGCAATTAACTCCCTTAACTCTTCCCTGCTCCCCATGGTGGAGCCGAATAATTGATATTGACTATAGAAAAAATCTCGTAAATTAAAATCAACTGTATCTTCAGTTGTCGCTCCGAAAATGACAATACGTCCGCCTTGTTTTAACACTTGGAGCGATTTGTTAAATGTCGCCCTACCAATACTGTCAATAACTAGGTCAATCGTTTCGTCTGCGAGTTCTTTTTTCCAGTCGCTATTCGTATCGATAGCAAGATCGGCACCAATTTTTAAGGCTTGTTCTCTTTTTTCTGCACTACGTGACGTAACAATCACTCGAGCACCAAGAGCTTTAGCAAATTGAATAATGTAAGTTGCCACACCACTTCCCGCACCAGGGATAAATACAGTCTGTCCTTTTTGAACATTTCCTTTTGTAACGAGTGCACGGTAGCCTGTTAGTGCTGCAAGTGCCAGCACTCCTGCTTCTTCCCAAGAAAGGTAATCCGGCTTCTTTTCAACTTGCTTAGCGGAGATGGCGATTTTTTCTGCTAGGGTTCCGTCATCTGGCATTCCTAAAATATCGAAACCTTCTGGGGGAGCATCGCTATTTTTATCCCATCGTAACGCTGGATTAATAATTACTTCATCGCCAACCGATAGATGCTCTACTCCCTCTCCTACATCTTCCACCACACCTGCTCCATCTGAGCCAAGTACTAAAGCTTCTTCTTTATTCCCCCAACGGTTTTTTATGTATAAATCTCGTCTGTTAAGTCCTGCCACTTTTAGGGAAACAACAACTTCCCCTTTTCCCACTTTTGGTTCTGGCACATCTCTTAGTTTTAATTCACCTTGTTCGAGTACAAATGCTTTCATGAAAAATCAATCCCTTCTATTTTTCTATTAAATATTGAGAAAATTTTTCTAATTGTTGCATATTTATTATATCATGTGAGAAGAATGGGACGAAAATTAATTGTTTATCTGAAAAATCATCGGTAAATTTTTCTAGATACTAAGTGGTAAATAAAGATGCTAAGTCGCTCCTACAACACGCTAAGTGGATGAAAAAGATGGGCGTAGCTCCTACAACATGCTGAGTGGCAAATTCATCTTCTATTCTAGTTATTGGTATATTTCGATCATAAAGGAAAAACCGCACAATATTATTGCACTGTGCGGTTTTTGAAAATTTAGTTTTTCAAAATTAATTTTTCAAATTCATTTAATTTTTCCTCAAATACATCGAGTGCCTCTAAAATCGGTTGTTTTGATGTCATGTCTACGCCGGCTTTTTTCAATACTTCAATTGGAAAATCACTGCTTCCGGCCTTTAAATAATTAATATACCTTTCAACAGCTGCATCCTTTTCTGACATGATTTGACTGGCAAGAGATGTTGCTGCAGAGTAACCAGTTGCGTATTGATAGACATAATAATTGTAGTAGAAATGAGGGATTCTTGCCCACTCAAGTCCAATTTGTTCATCGACATTTACATGTTTACCGAAATATTTTTTGTTTAAATTGTAGTAAATTTCCGTAAAGCTATCTGCAGTTAATGGTTCTCCGTTTTGCGATCGTACGTGAATATCATGTTCAAATTCAGCAAACATCGTCTGACGGAAAACCGTTCCACGGAAACCTTCTAGAAAATGATTTAAAATATACAGTCGTTGTATTTCATCATCTAAAGACTTTAATAAATATTCATTTAATAATGCTTCGTTACATGTTGATGCTACTTCCGCTACAAAAATAGAGTAATTCCCGTAACGGTATGGTTGATTTTTTCTCGTATAATAACTATGCAATGAATGGCCTAATTCATGTGTCAATGTGTATAGATCATTTACTTTGTCTTGCCAATTTAACAAAATAAACGGATTCGTTCCATAAGAACCTGATGAGTACGCCCCACTTCTCTTCCCTTTATTTTCAACGACATCAATCCAACGACTCTCAAATCCTTCTTTTATAATATTCGTATATTCCTCACCAAGTGGGGCTAAACTTTTTAACACATAATCTTGTGCCTCATCATACGTAATTTTCATATCAACACCTTCAACGAGTGGCACATATAAATCATACATATGAAGATCATCTAGCCCGAGTACCTTTTTACGCAGTTCTGTATAGCGGTGAAGCAGCGGCAATTTTTCATTAACGGCTTCAACTAAATTATCATAAACAGTTTCTGGAATATTATTTGTGTCCAGTGCGGAATGTCTCGCTGAACGATAATTCCGTACTTTGGCATAAAAATTATCCTTTTTTACGTTTCCATTCAGTGTTGTTGCAAATGTATTTTTAAAACTTCCGAATGTATCATACATCGCTTCAAAAGCTGCTTTTCGTACATCCCGATCTTTTGACTCTAAAAACCGAAGATATCGTCCATGCGTTAGCTCAACTTCTTCCCCATTTTCATTTATAATGAGTGGGAATTTTAAGTCTGCATTATTTAGCATTCCAAATGTTTGGGAAGGTGTTTGCAGTGCCTCAGAAGCTTCAGATAAAAGCACTTCTTCTTTTTCACTTAAAATATGCTCTTTCTGCCTAATAATTTCATCTAATGTCTTTTTATAATCGTTTAATTCTTTTTTCTCGTTTAGAAAGTCTTTTATTTTCGTCTCATCAATTTTTAAAATTTCTGGAACGATATAACTCATATTACTAGATGCTAGTGTTAAAATACTTTCTGCTTTTTGATTCATCGCTTGATAAAATGCATTCGTTGTATCCTCATCATATTTCATATTTGAATATGTATAAAGTTTTCCAAGCCGTTCGGAAATTTCATCTTGGAATCGAAACATATTATAAAGATTGTCAGCAGATTCACTCAATGTACCTTGAAAATCCTTAATTTTAGGAATTTCTTTATTTAGGGTTTCGAATTCTGCTTCCCATTTCTCATCTGTTTCAAAAATAGTGGCTAAATCCCATGTTAATTCTACCGGGACTTCCTCACGCTTAGGAATTTCTTTCGTCATCTCAGTCATCTTAACATTCCTCCTTAATTTTTCGACCCATTCTTTATTATAGTAAATTATTTAAAATTCATTCCCATTCTCTCATCCCATTATACATGAAAGCCTTTAAAAGTTCATCGTCTCCTTTTAAAGCTTCTTCAATATGATGGTAAAAGAGTATCGATGAGGTTTTAACAAAATGATCTGTAGAAATTGGACGAACAATATTTACATGAGATAACTGCGCTAAATATTCTTGAATTGGGCTTTTTTGTTTGAACTGAAAATGTCGATCAAACTGCTGAGCTTGTCGTAAGGAAAATGTGTTCCCAACTTTAAGCGGGTGCAAAAAATCAATTATAAAGCGACTTTGCCAATTCCATGTAGGAAAGGTCATTTGATGTTGGGAGCGAATCGGTAAATGAACAATGGATGGAAGATGTTGAGGCGTGATGTTTTTTTCATAAAGCCACTTGCGCCAAGCTAATTCTTTCCCGTAAACCCGAGAAGTTGACAGTCGAAATTTTCTTTTTTCTTTTCGCCAAAGTTTACATAGTTGAGCTGAGGAAAAGTGGGACTTGGAAAAAAGCTCGGAAAAGGTAATTTGCCAAAGTGGCTTGAACCTAAACTGAGCTAGTGCTCGATTTCCGCTTGTCATAATTAAATCATTCAAAATTGATAATATTTTTCTCTGTGGGCAAAAATAAAACAATGTCGTTGGAAGTGTAGGAGAAAATTGTCGAATGAACGTTGAGGTAAAAACATTTATTTTCAGATGGTTTTTGGAAGTTCGGTGGAATTGATTTCCGCCTAAAATCCAGATCGGTACAATATTTGCTTTTTCATACCCTTTATTTCTTTTTTCTATGTGATTTATTGGGATCTCTGCACATTGATATTCGATGGCGATCCTTCGTTTTCTCGTGTAAATTAATAAATCTGGACGCTGATTTATTTCAGATATATACGTCTCTAGCTCTGCTCTAATTCCTTGATTTGTTAACCACTCATATAATAATAATTTTCCTTGCTGATGATATGCACCTTCCCCGCCGTTAACAGAACAGTTGGAAGCATTTTTATGGGCGAAATGCGGAATCACTTTTGATCCTGCTCTTACAATGACAGTCTCCTTACATTCTGGACAGTAAAACTGCTCTTTTTTTCGTAAAAATTCAATCTGTTCGTTTGTGTGAATTGCCAATGTTACAAATTTTCCTTTTTTCGTTACCGCTCGAAGCACGAGTATGATCACATCCCTTTGTATAATATTTTCATGAATTACCCATATAATATATATTTCGACAGATTTGCCTAAAATCCTGCAAAAAAATCAAAATAAAAAGACATTCTTTTTATCGAATGTCTTAATTTTTTTATTTAACCGATGTCTGCTGAAAAATACTCTTTCATTTGTGAGAATACATTTTCACTCATAATCATTTTTCCATATTCATCTAAAACATGATACGTAATATCTGATTCAGTACTATATTCTAACACTTGGCTTAAAATATCCTCTTGGTATTCGAAAAGATCAGGTGAAATTTCAATGTACAAATAGTAATTATCTTGATAATGGTAAAGTGCAGTGACTAAATCCTCTGTGAATTCACCTTGGAAATAGTGGCTTAACTGGATTACATCTTCTAATTCATTAAAGTGGGCTGTCATCCATAAGCTTGAATCATCATCAATTTCGTCTTCATCATCATCATCTTTTTTGCCTAATTTTTCTTCCAATAAACCTTTGGCCTTTTCATTAATTGTTATATCAAATGTATCATCAATTTCATCAATAGAATCAATCGGAGTTCCACCTTTAGAAATTTGTGCTTTTGTTACGATAATTTCAAGTCCTTTTTCTAATGCTTGCACTTGTATCCATAGGGGACCTTCTACTGAAAAGTCTTCTTTGTAGTTAACCTCATCCATCATTTGCCAAAATAGTTGTTCACTACGTTCACGATTATACCATATTTCTTCTCGTTCGAATCCACGATCCTCAATATCTACATAAGAGATATAGAATTTAACCGTATTTTCATTAATTCTTTCTATTTCCATTCAATACCTCTCCCTTCTATTAGAATAACTAAAGACTTGTTAAGCACCTTAAAAGAATGAGGTGGAAGAGATTACTCCAATAGTACATAATATTCCCTTAAAACCATTGTATGTTATTTTAATTATTTTGAAAATATTATTGCCTAATTTATTCATGAATCTTAATATACTATTTTATCTTATTTTAATCAATATTTCACTACTTTATTTCCGACAAATGTTTAAAAATACTAGCTATAAGATTAGTTTGAGTAAATTTTTCAAAAATGTTAGAGAGGTGTTATAGCTTTTGGTTCTAAATGCAAAAATCGCAAACCAATAATAATTTTTCTGGTTTGCGATTTTTAAAAATAATTCAGGGGTTAGTTGACCATTTTTTGTGCTTCTTTTAGTTGAAATGTACGTACTGTTCTTGGTAAGAAGCGACGTATCTCATCTTCATTATATCCAACTTGTAGTCTTTTTTCGTCAAGTATAATTGGTCTGCGTAATAGACCCGGATTGTTTTGAATCAAATCAAACAGATCTTTTAAAGGCAGTTGGTCAATATTGACATCCAATTTTTGAAACACTTTTGATCTAGTTGAAATAATTTCATCTGTTCCATCCTCTGTCATTCGCAAAATCTCTTTGATCTCGTCCAATGATAGCGGTTCGGAAAAGATGTTTCGTTCCTTATAACCGATATTGTGTTCTTCTAACCATGCCTTTGCTTTACGGCAAGATGTACAACTTGGCGAGGTATAGAGTGTTACCATGTAACTTCACTCCTCATTTCTACTAAATATATCTTTATTGAACTTCTCATAAGATTTCTCTTCTGAGATTCCCAGGGGGCTCACTCCGTAGTCCTTACGGTGATAAAAGTACCGGCTAATTCACTTATTTATTAGCCAATCGTATGTGACAAACATCACAATACATCGTACTTTTAAGATGTTATTATGCAACAGACGCCTTATCCGAACGCCAGTTACATACGTAATCCCTAAAATGTTAAGGATTATTTTATTAAATAAGAATCAATTTAATTAAACTTTCATTATAAATTATACTATATTTGTCAAGCAAAAGGTAGAGCTTTTTGGAAAAAAATTGTCATCTATTTTGAAATGTCATAATTCTGTTACAAACTGTAGCTACATACATATAGACTAACCATTTGGTAATTTAACTAAACATTGATTTTCCAAAAAATATTCAAACAATTTTCTGACAAATATGGTAGTAATAGTCTTTCCAATCTCATGAAAAATAAACCTAATTTTGTCAAAAGTTGCAGGACAACTTATACTTTCACTTGCTTTCACCAATACCTTAGTATATCATTAAATAAGGATTATAGGAAGTATGTAAGGTGATTTTTTTTGATAAATCTATAAATTTAAAGCAGATGAACAATGGAGTGAATGGATTTTGAAAACGATATTTTCCGGCATACAGCCGAGTGGAACGTTGACGCTTGGAAATTACTTAGGTGCGATTCGGCAGTTCGTTCAATTGCAAAACGACAACAACTGCTTTTTTTGTATCGTTGATCAACATGCGATTACCGTTCCTCAAGACCCTAAACAATTAAAGCAAAATATTAAATCATTAGCTGCCTTATACATAGCGTCTGGCATTGATCCAGATAAAGCAACCTTATTTATCCAATCTGAAGTCCCTGCTCATTCTGAATTAGGATGGATGTTGCAGTCTCTTACTTACATGGGTGAATTGGAAAGAATGACTCAATTTAAAGATAAATCAGAAGGAAGAAGCGCAGTATCATCTGCGTTATTTACATATCCAACACTAATGGCAGCAGATATCTTACTTTATCAATCCCATCTTGTCCCTGTCGGTGATGACCAAACACAGCATCTGGAATTAACAAGAAATGTTGCGGAACGATTTAATAACCGTTTTGGAAACACATTCGTTATTCCGGAAATTAGCATCCCAAATGTAGGTGCCCGGATTATGTCTTTACAAGAACCGACTAAGAAAATGAGTAAATCTGATGAAAATACAAAAGGATTTATTTCGATGCTCGATACACCAAAACAAATGGAAAAGAAAATTAAAAGTGCCGTTACAGATTCGGACGGGATTGTAAAATTTGATACTGAAAACAAGCCTGGGGTTTCCAATCTACTTTCCATTTATGCTAGCTGCACCGGCGAATCAATTGGTGCGGTTGAAGCTCACTTTCGAAATAAACGTTATGGTGATTTAAAATCAGAAGTCGCTGAAGCTGTCATTAATACACTAGCACCAATTCAAGAAAAATATGAAGCTTTAATTAGCTCAACTGAACTTGATGAAATTTTAACAAAAGGTGCTGAAAAAGCAAAACAAGCTGCGAACAGAACGCTTCAAAAAGCAAAAAAGAAAATGGGATTACTTAGATAAATCTTCAAAGAATTTTTGAGAATATTTACAAATGAAAGAGAATCAGAAGGAAAAACTTCTGATTCTCTTTTTTAATGTAATTTATTTTTGTTTTCGACTTGTTCTAAATCCCAAAACTTTTCTAAAAATGGGTTTCCTTTTACAAGTTGCGAACAGAACTCTTCATGTGCTTCACTCCATCCTATCTTTACGTCATCATAAAGAGTCTGCCAAATTTCTTTAATACTAGCTTGGTGTGTCGTATATGTAAGTTGATTATTATCCCATTCTGATAACCAGTAAAGTATTTCATTCAGATTATCTGTTGTTTTTAACTGTTCCATAGCAATCATTAATAACTTTTTTAACTGTCTTTCTCTTCTTGTTAATCCTTGAACATATTTTTCATCCATTGCTGTTAATGACTCATTACGATCATTTTCTATTGGTGTAAAGGAAATATTTATTTGCTTAGCTTTTTTACATAACTCAAAAACTTGTTGTTCTTGTCTCGGAATTAGTCTACTTTTACGAACTGGAATCTGATATCCTATCGTATCAAAGGCCAAAATTCCTCTACCATCCGTTACAATACAAGCATAATCTAATATTTGCCTCGTATGTCCTTTTCGAATATAAGCACGTTTATGAATCATCTCTAATAACTCTTCAGGTAAATCATACAAACTATTTTCTATATAATCATAAAGACTTTCAGTTATATGTAATACGGGTACCTGTTCTAAAATTTCAATTTGGTCTGTCTTGCGCCACTCGTGATAGTGACATATATTATAACCCTCTTCTTCTCCTTCAAACCAATTCACCCAAACATCATATAAATACAACATGGTTATTCCCTCACTTTAAAATACTATTTATGTAACATTATGACCAGCATTACGTAAAAATATTCGAGTAAATGCCGAACTATTACATTTTTTCAGGGAATCGATGGATGGCAATAAGCATCATAATGAAACCAATCGGAAGGAAATAACATTCCACTCTTCCTTTGATAAACATGAAATAGTCAAACCAAGAAATTCCAGCGGGTAAGAAATTCATATAAGCGATGATGGTGACTCCACCAGAAACAGCTAGTCCAAAACCGATCAAAAATAACAGGAGATATCCCATATTCCCCACCTCATAACTCGTCCAATAACCTTATTTATTGAATATATATTCGATGGTTCGGTGAAATATGTGTATGGGAATAATAGAGGTGATGTGGTAATGTGTGCTTTAATAAGGACAGGAGAAAAACCAAATGTATGAGCGAACGTGAAAAAGACTTGCGGAACCGCTAATAGTGCGTGTTCAATAAGGAGGATAAAAAGGACCAAGAAGTTCGAGGCGGCGCAGCTCCCGGCAGCGGAATGTATGCATTTAAATACATGAGCAAAGATCTGGCACGCAGGAAAAGTGATCTTCTTTTCCAAGGAAACGCTTCTAGCACGCAGAAAAAGTGCTTTCCTTTTCAAGGAGCGGAAAAGCAAGCCAACGAAGAAATTCGCAGTGTCATTTTTACCGACTTTTTGAACATCCTCTAATAGATGAAAATGCTACCCAAGGGGGGTGCGAAAGCGTCTTACGTTAGCATAATTGATAAAAGTACGTGCACAAAGAAATGATTAAGGGGTAATAATCATTACCGTAATCGATGAATATACGTCAAATGAGGGATGATTAGAAAGATAAAAGCTTTATAATAAAAAACTGACCCTAATGAGGATCAGTTTTCATATTTTTTAAATACGAGACAAGCATTATGCCCGCCAAACCCGAAAGAATTACTCAATACTACATTGACAACTTGTTTTCTAGACTCGTTAGGAACATAGTCCAAATCACAATCTGGGTCAGGAGTTTCATAATTAATTGTGGCCGGTATAATGCCATCATCGATAGCTTTCACAGAAATTACTCCTTCTACTCCACCTGCTGCTCCCAGTAGATGACCAGTCATGGATTTTGTAGAAGATACTGCCAATTGTTTAGCATGCGCACCAAAAATATTTTTAATTGCTTGCGTTTCATACTTATCATTCATATCCGTGCTTGTTCCATGAGCGTTTATATAGTCAACTTCTTCCGGCTCTACATTAGCATCATTTATTGCCATTAGCATTGCACGAGCCGCTCCTTCGCCACCTTCAGCTGGTGCGGTAATATGGAATGCATCACCTGTTGAACCATACCCAACAATTTCTGCATAAATTTTAGCTCCTCGCTCTAACGCAGAATCTAAAGTTTCTAAAACTAAAATTCCAGCACCTTCGCCCATAACAAATCCATCACGATTTTTATCGAATGGGCGGCTCGCTGTTTTTGGATCTTCGTTAAACGTTAAAGCCTTCATTGCGGAGAACCCAGCAAAAGCCATATTTGTTATCGGTGATTCAGTTCCACCAGTTATTATATAGTCCACATCTCCTCGCTGTACCGCTTTAAATGCATCTCCAATTGAGTTTGCACCAGAGGCACAAGCCGTTACAGAACATGAGTTAATCCCTTTGGCACCAAGTTGAATAGAAACTTGTCCTGCTGCCATATCAGGGATTAGCATCGGAACAAAAAACGGACTTACTCGACGGTATCCTTTATCGATAAAACGTCTAAGTTGTTCCTCGTATGTGTCCATTCCACCAATTCCGCAACCGATCCAAACTCCAACACGTTCTGCATTGGATTCATCAATTGTTAAATCGGCATCTTCTACCGCCATTTTAGAAGCAGCAACTGCATATTGTGTAAATAAATCCATCTTTCTTGCATCTTTACGATCCATGAACTCTTTAGCATCAAAGTCCTTAATTTCACCTGCAACAGAAACAGGAAAATCTTCCTTATTTACACGAGTAATATAGTCTATTCCTGATTTATTTGCAACGATGTTTTCCCATAAAGATCTGGCATCATTTCCTAATGGAGTAACAGCTCCAATACCTGTTACTACTACTCTTCTCTTTTCCATGAAAAGCCTCCTTGCCTATTCCTTTCCATTCTCTTCTATTCTCATCTACTAAATAACTTACCATAGTTTACAATAATATGCTCTTTGAATTTACTTACCCCATTTTAGTGCAACAGCACCCCAAGTGAGACCGCCACCAAAGCCTACAAGTACAATAATATCATTGTCCTTAATTATTCCTTTGTTAACAGATTCTGATAATGCGATCGGGATAGAAGCAGATGAATTATTACCATAATTTTGCACTGTTTTTGCCATTCTATCTTCTGCAATGCCTAGTCGTTGTCTTGCCGCCTCCATAATACGAATATTTGCCTGGTGTGGTACTAAATAGTCAACATCCTCTTTATTTAATCCAGCCTTTTCAATAACGTTAACACAAGACTGTGGCATTTGCCGAACAGCGAACTTAAAAACTTCACGACCGTTCATTACTAAATGATTCGCTTCATTTTGATACAGTTCTTTCCCACCTGATCCGTCTGCACCAAGCTCAAAGGACAAAATTCCTTTACCTTCTGAAACTTTTCCTAAGACGACCGCTCCGGCACCGTCTCCAAGTAAAACACATGTATTACGGTCAGTCCAATCAATAATTTTAGATAATTTATCCACACCTACGATAAGAATTTTTTGATAGGCATTTGTTTTGATAAATTGCTGAGCAGTAATCATGCCATACATGAATCCTGCACAAGCTGCTCCAACATCCATCGCTGCAGCTTTAGTTGCACCAAGACGTTCTTGGATCATACATGATACAGAAGGAAACGGTGTATCTGGCGTTACTGTCGCAACAAGAATTAAGTCTAATTCTTCAGCTTTTACATTAGCATTTTCAAGTGCCCGCTCAGCAGCCATAAAAGCCATGTCCGATGAATCTTCATCATCTTTAGCAATTCTTCTTTCTTCTATACCTGTTCTAGAACGAATCCATTCATCTGTAGTATCAACAATTTTTTCAAGATCTTTATTTGTAACAATATTATCAGGTGCGTAATGTCCTGTTCCTAAAACTCCAACACCCATCTTGCCATCCCCTTTAATTTTATTAATAGCAAATGTTATGACTTGGTATAAACTTTAAGCTATTTTCCGTTCAGTTGCAAGAATAAAATACAATTTTTGATTAAAATTCACTCATAGGCTTATACATTCAGAGCCTGCGTCACCTCTAATTATGAATTATGTTTATGTACAAATTCCGAAAATTTCAGCACTAACCTAAAATCACTTTTAATTAAGGGATAGATTTGATAAAATATATGAGGATAATTAAAAAGAAATAATAGCGGCAAAATGAGGTGGAAACGAATGAGATTTATTATGACAATTATTTGGGCGCTACTCATTGGCGGTGCATTGGCTTATGTGCTTTCAAGCATGGGCGGAGAAACGTTTAATATAACTCAATCTATTATGTATTCTGCAGGTGTTTTTATTGCAATTTTACTAATAGATGGTGTGTTAACTACACAGGAACAAGAATAGTGTAATAAAAAACTAAAATACCCTTGCTATAAATGAGCAGGGGTATTTTTAATTTGTTTATGAAGTTAATACCAAGGTAAAAGACTTAATGCCGCAACAAATGCTAAGGGTATGATTAATCTTCTAAATCTCCTTGGGCGTCCGTATCCAAATCCATAACCCGGTCCACCGTAATATGGATACCTTCCAAATTGATTCGGTGCAGGATTGGGGTTCCCTTGATTCTGCATTTCATTTTGTTCAAGTGGCACTGCTACATATAAATTTTCCTCATCAACACCAGTAATAATTCCATCCGTTTTTAATCCATCAGTCGTTTCAATAAGTACATATGAATGCATATGCTCTTTACACATTTCATATATATCTTTATACGTTTGATTTTGATTCATGGCATATTCCTCCCTCACCATCTAGACTATTCAACTAGATGTGTGAAGGTTCCCTGCTTATACTGTTTTTTTCGCTAAACTTAGACGAGCTTAATTTTTGTCCGTACATATGTTATTTTTCCTTAAATAAGAAAGGTGGGCTTTTCTTGATAGATGAACTTATATATTTATTAAAATTTATTCTATTAGGTTTTGTACAAGGATTTACCGAACCGCTTCCCGTTTCCTCGAGCGGTCATATTGTCATAATTAAAGATTTGTTTAACGTCTTTACACCTGGGCTTTCTTTTGAAATTATCGTTCACTTCGGTTCACTTATCGCAATTATTATTATTTACCGCAAAGATTTGTTGGATTTGATATCAGATAGTTTAAAATATTTGATGAGTCGTGATGAACAATACAAAAACAGTTTCCTGTTCAGCATTTATTTACTGCTCGCAACGTTTATTACTGGAGTAATCGGCTTAGCAATTGAACAGTATATAAGTGAGGAACTGACGAAACCGTTTTTTGCTGGAGTTGCCCTTCTCGTTACTGGATTTTTCATATGGGTTATTCGAAATTTACACGGTCAAAAAGCAGATAAGGATCTATCGATAAAAGATGCAATTATTATTGGTCTCGCTCAAAGTGTTGCATTAATTCCTGGTATAAGTCGATCAGGTGCAACTGTTGTTGCAGCAATGTTACTAGGAATGAAACGTGAAACTGCTCTACGATTTTCTTTTCTATTATTCATTCCAGTAAGTGTTGGGATTAATATTTTATCTTTTAATGATATTATTAACGATGAACATTTTATGCCAAACCTTATTCCTTACACTGTCGCTTTTTTAACTTCACTCTTAGCGACCTATTATGCATTAAAAGTATTTATTCATGTCATGATTAAAGGAAAGTTAATTATCTTCAGTATTTATTGTTTTGTTGTTGGTACTACAGTGGTTTTTTATTATTTGCCTTTACATTAAACGACTGTTGATATTCAAACGAAAAACCTTGTTGTAACTTTATGACATAGTTGAAGGATACTGTGACGTAACTATTTAATCACCCTTAGGAAAGAATGACTCGTTCTCCAAGATGTCGAGTCGATTTCATACATGTCGAGTCATTTTC